>JACQES010000166.1 GCA_016200495.1 Gemmatimonadota bacterium | reverse complement strand
GCAGCGGGCGGCCGAGCGTGTCCACGAGCGCGGTCGTCATCGGCCCGACGCCCACCACGTGCTCGATCGTGTCCTCGTCGAACCACTCGTAATGCGGCACGTTGGCCGGCAGCACGATGAAACCCCCCGCGCGGATCCGGATCACCTGCGACGAGTCCACGCGCGTGCCGAACCCGACGGTGAACTCGCCCTTGAGGATCGTGACGTAGCCGTCGATCGAGTGGACGTGCGGCGGCGCGCTCGAGCCCTTCGGGAACTTCACGCGCTCGATGAAGACGCCGGGCTTGCTCCGGTCCCCCACGAGCTTCTGGTTCGCGCGCCCGGGCGCGGCCGGGTTGCTCACCCACGGGGCGAGCCCCGTGTCGAGGGGCACGGGCCGCTGCGCCTCGGCGCGCGCACCGCCGGCGAGCAGCAGGGTCGCGCCGGCCACGAGCGCCCTCATGGCAGCTTGGCCGGCGGCGGCGCCGGCATCGCGAGCCGCGCGCCGACGCGCTCCATCCGCTTGCGGTTGACCCCCATGTCGCCCTTGCCGATGCGCGACGCCGAGCGGAAGCGGATGACGCGTGCCGTCGAGTCCACCACGATCTCGACATCGTCCACGAACCGGAAGAGCAGGCTCGTCGCCTCGGCGCGCAGGTAGCCGGGCGCCTCGAGGGTGATCGCGGTGCGCGGCTCGGCGAGGAGCGCGGCCTTGGCGCGCGCCTGTGCCGCCGCGGGCGCGTCGGGGAAGGGGACCGGCGGCATCGCGTGCTGCGTGTCGCTCGTCGGCGCCTCGGTCGAGACGCAGTTGGGGGTGCCCGGGCAAGGGGCGAGCGGCTGGCCGGGGGTGGTCACGGCGCCGCGCGTGCCGGTGCAGGCGGTGGCGACCAGTGCGAATGCCACGACGGCGCGACGCGCGCGCGATTCAGGGGCGGACATGCAGGGAATCCTATCGCGGCGCCGCACCCGGGCGCGTCCGTCAGCCCGTCGCGACCGGCTGCACCGCCGGCACGCTCGCGCCCAGCGTGAAGGGGGCGTGCCGCACCTTGCTCACCAGCCAGCGCAGTCCCGCGTTCGACCAGATCAGCAGCGGGCCCACGAAGAGCAGCGCCTTCACCTCGGCCCGCGAGATCTTGACCTGCCCGCCGCTCCGCAGCATCGCGCGGCTCGCCATCAGGTCGCGCAGCGTCGCGTGCGCGAACAGGAGCGGCAGGATGCAGAAGACCCGGATCGCCAGCGCGCGCCGCGGGATGGTGAGCGTGTACTCGAGCGCCTCGTCGAGGTCGCGGCTCGCCATGGCGATGAAGTCGGCCACCACCGCGTGGTTCGCCGCCTGCCGCTCGGGCGCCACCGAGAGGATCTCGTCGTGGCTCGATCCGAGCGCGCGCAGCGACTGGCCCGGCAGGTAGATCGCGTTCTCGTGCTCGGCGTCCCAGGCGATGTCCTTGAGGATGTTCACCGTCTGGAGCGCCTCGCCGAACTCGCGGCACTTCGCGCGGAGCGCCTCGTACCGCGCGCGGCCGATCGTGAGCGGGCGATGCTCGTGCCAGAGGTCGGTGAGCATGTGGCCCACCGTGCCCGCCACGTAGTAGCAGTACTCCCGGTACTCGGCCACCGTCTCGATCCGGATGCCGCGCGGGTAGAGCTGCACGAACTTCTTCATGCCGAGCACCATCTCGGTGACCCAGCGGCGCACGTGCTGCTGCGACGCGGCGGGCAGCGAGCGGAAGAGCACGAAGACGTGGCTCGTGCGGCGCAGCAGCTCCAGGTGGGCCGCATCCCCCCGGATGTCCGCCGCCTCGGCGTCATAGCCATCCGCGACCCGGGGATCGTCGAACGCTTCCAGCAGCCGGTCCAGGAGCGCCGCCTTCCGCGTCACGTCGGCCTGGCCGTCGTCCTCGACCGTATCGGCGATCCGGCAGAGCAGGTAGGCCGCCAGCACCGACTGCCCGAGCGCCCCGGGGAGCCACTTGATCGAGATCGCGAAGGTGCGCGAGACCCGCGGCAGCACGTCCGTGCAGAACCGCCCCGCGTCCCGGAGGCGCTGGCGATCGTCGGCTGGAACGGGAGGTGGGGCGGTGGACATTTAGCGGCAAATCCCTGCTGTGGATCGCCTGACAGCGTCGGGCACGGTCGGTAAACTTAGCCCATACCATCGTTTGGCGGGAATCGGCCCGCCGGCGTCCCGCCCTCCATGCCTGCCGAACGCACCGTGGCACCCGTCGTACCCGACGCCTCCCCCAAGACGACGGCTGGTCGCGCCCCCACGGGCGTGGTCTTCCTCAACCTCGGTGGTCCGGAGACGCTCGACCAGGTCGAGCCGTTCCTGCTCGCGCTGTTCGACGATCGCGAGATCATCAAGCTGCCATTCCAGTCGCTGCTCGGGCCGTACATCGCGAAGCGGCGCGCGCCGATGGTGCGCGAGAACTACCGCCGCATCGGCGGCGGCTCGCCCATCCTCAAGCACACGCGGGCGCAGGCGGCGGGCTTGATCGAGCGGCTCGACGCGCGCTTCCCGAACAACGCGCCGCACAAGGCGTACATCGCCTTCCGCTACGTCACGCCGACGGCCGACGACGCGCTCCGCCAGATGGCCGCCGACGGCGTGCGCCGCGCGGTCGCCTTCTCGCAGTACCCGCAGTTCTCGTGCACGACGACGGGGTCGTCGCTCAACGAGCTGTGGCGCGCCGAGAAGCGGCTCGGGCTCACCGGGCGCTTCGACTGGTCCATCATCGACCGCTGGCCGACGCACCCGGGCTTCGTGAAGGCGATGGCCAACACGGTGCGCGACGCGATCGCGACGCTCCCCGAGCACGCGCGCGAGACCGCGACGATCCTGTTCAGCGCGCACTCGCTGCCGCTCTCCGTGATCGAGAAGGGCGACCACTACCCGCAGGAGATGGGCGCCACCGTCGCCGCGGTGATCGCCGAGCTCAGGCTCCGGAACCCGTACCTGCTCTCGTACCAGAGCGAGGTCGGTCCCGTGAAGTGGCTCGGCCCCAGCACCGAGCGCGTGATCCGCGAGCTCCCGCAGCAGGGGGTGCGCGACGTGATCGTCGTCCCGATCGCCTTCACGAGCGACCACATCGAGACGCTCTCGGAGCTCGACCTCGAGTACGGCGAGGTGGCACGCCACGCCGGCTACCGGAACTACATCCGCGCCGCCGCGCTCAACGACCGCGCCGACTTCCTCGACGCGCTCGGCGACATCGTGGCCGAGCACCTGTGCTCCGGCGAGCGGTCGAGCGTGCGCTACGGGCTCAAGTGCCCGGGCTGCACCAACGCGGGCTGCCGCACGATGCCCGCGCCCGTCGCGGTCACGGCCGGGTAGCGGCTACCGGCCCGCGCGCGGCGGCGAGAGCAGGTCGAGCAGCGACCCGCCCGCCTTCGGCTCGCCGTGCTCGAGCCGGTCGAGATAGTGCTCCAGCATCACCTGCGCGCGCGCCACCGGCTCTCGGAACGACCGTGCCACCATCACGGCCGCCACCGGCGCGACGACCGCGGGCAGGAGCCAGAGCGGGGGCAGCACGTGCAGCACGGAGAGGATCGCGCTCGCGACGACGCCGCTCGACGCGGTGCCCAGCGCACCGTACACGCGTTCGCGCCGGAGCCCGACGAGGTTCGCGTCGAGTCGCACGTGCGTGCGTCCGCCCTCGAGCGCCACGGCGGTGGCGGCCACCTGGCTCGCGCGGCCGAGCGCGTAGCCGCGCCCGCCGAGCTGGAAGGCGCGCTGCATGCTGCCGAAGAAGTCCTGCCGCGGCTCCCACACCAGCCGCGTCGGCGCGCGGCGCTGCACCGTGAGCGACTCCTCGCGGTTGAACCACTGGTCGAGTTTCGCGAGCACGTCGGCGGGGGCGCCCGTGACGGTGCGCGACGCGGTCACCGTCGCGGTGCCGAGCAGTCGCGCCGCGACCCCCGCGTCGGCGGGCGCCATCGCGCGCGTGCGCTCCTCGGCCAGCGCGAGCTTGAGGTGCTCGCCCGAGAGGCCGACTTCGGCGCCAAGTTGCAGGAGGTCGGCCTCGCTCATGGACTCGGACAGGTCGGCGTTCCGCGCCTGGAGCTCGGCGGCGCGCGCGAGCACGCGCTCGAGCGCCTGCCGGTCGATCGGTTGCCCCGTGGGGGCGGGCACGTCGGCCACCGTCAGATCCCCCCGAGGAGGATCTCGACCTGCTTGCGGATCCCCTCGCGCACGGCGTCGGGCACGGGGAACGAGGCCTCGAACAGCGCCGCCGGATTGCCCGCCGGGGGGGTGATGCCCGCGGCGCGCAGGTAGAAGCGCTGGTAGTCGGCGACGAGTTCGGGCGCCGCCGCCGCGAGCAGCAACGCGCCGCCGCGCACGGTCGCCATCGCCGTCATCTTCTCGGCCACGCCGTTCCGCTTCTCCGCGGGCGACGTCTGGTCGGCCACCTGCGCATCGGCCACCGCGGCGACCACTTCGTGCACGAAGGTGAACGACGCCTCGGCCGCCTGCGCGCGCGTCGCCGGGAAGCCGACCGCGATCACTTCCTGGTTGCCTTCCTTGACCGTGCGTCCCTCGCCGGCGAGCGGCAGCGAGAGCAGGAGGTCGCCCGTGGGCTGCTTGGTGCCCGAGAGGAACTGCTGGATGCGCGGGCGGAGCGCGAGCCACGTGCTCTCGGCGGCGGCGAGCGCCGGGACGCGTTCGCGCTGCTGCGCCGTCCACCAGTCGTGGTAGAAGCGCGCCTGCTCGTCGGTGAGCGCCTCGACGAACTGCTTGAACCAGGCGCGGTCGGCCTGGTTGGGGAACCAGGCGCCGAACAGGGTGAAGATCGCCTGCGCCTCGCGGGTGGTCGCCTTGCGCGGATCGCCGTCCATCGTGATGGCGAGGTTGGCCGCGGTCATGAGCTCGTTGACGGAGCCGAAGTAGAGCGCGGCGAACTGCGCGCCCTGGTACGACGGGCTCAGCTTGTACGAGCGCGCGAGCGTCACGCGCTGCTCGTCGAGCTTCGTGAGCAGCTGGCGGGAGTTCTTCGCGACCGTCATCGCGTCGCGGTAGCCGCGCGCGAAGAGCGGCACCTTGGCGTCGTCCTCGGTGAGCATCGCGAAGCCGTGGAGCCACAGGTCCACGTGCTCGCGCGTCTTGACCGGCCAGGGTCGCGCCGGCAGCTGCGCGGACGGGACGGGCGCCGGGGGCGTGGCGGGGCGCGCGGGGCCGCAGGCCGCGAGGAGCGCGGCGAGGCCGAGGGCGAAGCGGGCGTACGGGCGCGTCACGCGCAGGTGCACGGGAAGGGAGGAGCGCGAAAGATGCCCGGACGAGCGGCCCGGCTCAACGGCCCCCGGGCATCCCGTCGTCGGGATGCCGGGGCCCGCACGCGCACTACGGACCGCCCTGGGCGGGAGTGTCGCTCGGCGTCTGGCCCGTGGTCGCGCGCGCCGCCATCGACCGGCCGCAGGTGACGCAGAACTTCCAGCCCAGCTCCAGCTCGGTCGAGCACGCCGGGCACTGCGTCATCGTGAGGTCGTTTCCGCAGAAGGGGCAGAACACGATCTTGCGCCAGTCGGGGAGGGTGGCGGCGCAGTAGCGGCACTTGCCGCCGACGCCCTGGGCGGTGACGAAACGGGGCGGGGCAACGGACATGTCGTCCTCAGGCGGCAGGAGGGAATCGAGGCCGGCGAACGCGGCGGTGACGGCGGAGACGCGGCGCGGCGGGGTGTCGTCGACGGCCAGGGGTTCGGTGCGCTGCGCCACTGCGACGGCGCTCGGGAGCGCGGGCGAGCCCTCGCCGATCTCCCCCGCAGCGGCGACGCCCACCTCGGTGAGCGCGACGTGGTTGCGCGCGAACTCGCGGAAGAGCGCCGTGTCGGGGTTGGGCGACGCGAGCTCCTCCGTCAGGGCCTGCTGCATGCGCGGATCGCCGCGCAGGTAGCCGCGCTCGCCGGCGAGGAGCCGGGTGAGCGCATGCTCGTAGTCCTCGTTCGTGTCCACCGCGCCCTCGCGGCGGAGCACGCGGTACGGAATAACGTCCTGCACGAGCTCCAGCACCTCGCACGGGCGGGCCAGGTCGGCGCCGGGGCGCGCGCGCAGCGCGCGCACGAGGCGCACGAGCATCCGGTCGAGGTCGTCGGTGGCCTGGCGCACGGGCTAGTGCTTGGTCGCCGGGTCGGCGGTCGCGTTCATCGTCGAGTCCACGTCGGTCTTGAGCTTGTCGCGCGTGGCGCCGCCCGCGCGCTCGACGAGCCGCTGGACGATGTGCTTGTCGTGCGTCTTGGCGTCGTTCCAGCCGACGAAGTAGCCGGCGCCCAAGCCGATCAACAGCGCGAAGATGAAGCGCATGCGAAACCTCCCCGGAGTGCGTGCAGGTACGTGATCAGGGACGGCCCGGCGGGGGCACGGGTAACGCACGCGCGGCGCCAAAGCGCGGGGGAAACGGCTCAGGCGGCGCCACCTTCGCGCCAGTGCGTCCGGCCGACCACGCCTCGAAGCCACTCTCGACCCACCCGTCGCTCGCGTCGAGCGCGCGCGCCGCGTTCACCGCGAGGTCGTTCACGTACTCGTTCTGTGCATGGCCGTCGTGGCCGCGCACCCATCGCCACTCGACCTGGCTTCCCTCCACGGCGCGGATCGCGTCCCACCAGAGCGCGAGGTTCTCGATCGGGCCGCCGCTCCGCTTCCAGCCCTTGCGCGCCCAGCCATGCACCCAGTCGCTCATCCCGTCGATCAGGTAGCGCGAGTCGCTGGTGAAGGTGACGCGGAAGTGGCGCCCCTTGGCGTGCAGCGCCGTGAAGCTCGCGATCACCGAAATGAGCGCCATCCGGTTGTTGGTCGTCGCGCGATCGCTCACCCAGAGGTCACGGCGCACCAGCGTGCCGTCGGCGCGCGGGTACTCGAGCAGCGCCCCGGCGCCGCCCGGGTTGTCGCCCTCCTTCCCGTTGCCCAGGCACGACTCGTCGGCGTAGATGGCGACGTGCGGCAGTGCGGCGCTCATGCGTGCGTGACGATCCGGGCGGGTCGCGGGGCGGGGCTCGCGCTCACGACACCACGTCCCAGCCGTCGAGCTCGTCGATCCAGAAGCGCATCACGTCACCGGTCGTCGGATGCGTCGCGTCCACGGCCTCGCGCCCGCCCTCGAGCTTGAGCCGCTTCGGGATGACGAGGTACTCCGTGCCCCGCCGGCGGATCGCCACCCGGCGGCCATGGTCGATCGCGTGTTCGAGCCGGTCGTAGTCGCCCGGGGAGAAGTTCACGCGCGACCCCACGCGCCGATCAGCGCCTCGAGCGCGTCGGTCGCACCGTCGATCTCGTGCACGGGCACGTACTCCTCCGCCGCATGGGCGAGCTGGATGTCGCCGGGGCCGAAGCAGATGGCCGGAATCCCCGCGTCGTTGAACAGCGCCGCGTCCGTCCACGCGGTCATGCCTTCCATGCGCACGGGCTGGCCGCGCGCCTCGAGCGCGCGGGCGAGCGCGCGCACCACGGGCGCGTCCACCGCGACGTCGCTCGGTGCCTGCGCGAACTCGAGCGTCGCCCCGGCGCGCAGCCCGCGCCGCGCCGCGACCACGCGCGCGCAGGCGGCCTCGACCTCCGCGAGGGCGTCGGCCGGGCGCTCGCCCGGCAGCGTGCGCCGCTCGAGGCGCAGCACGCACGCGTCCGGATAGGTGGACCAGCCGAGGCCGCCCTCGATCGTCGAGGCATGGAGCGACGCGTGCCCCAGCAACGGATGCGTGCGCCCCGTGAGCACCGTCGCCTCGAACCGGTCGAGCTCGGCGAGGATCGCGGCGGCGCCCTGGATCGCGTCCACGCCGAGGTCGTAGCGCGAGCCGTGCGCGGCCCGTCCGGCCACGCGCACGGTGATCCACGCGAATCCGCGGTGCGCGGGCATGATCGCGAGGGCCGTCGGCTCGGTGATGATCGCCGCGTCGCCGCGGAGCCCGCGCGCGAGCAGGGACCGCGTGCCGGCGCTCTCGAACTCCTCGTCGCTCACCGCCGCGATCACGATGCGCGGGCCGCCCCCCGCGCGCACCACGCGCGCGGCCGCTGCGCACATGCTCGCGACGCCGGCCTTCATGTCGCAGCTCCCGCGCCCGTAGAGGCGTCCGTCGCGCACCACCGGGTCGAACGGCGCGTGCACCATCCCCTCGACGCCCACCGTGTCGATGTGCCCGTTGAGGATGAGCGTGGGCCCGCCGGCGGGACCTGCCGTCGCGAGCACGCTCGTGCGCCCGGGCGCCGCGTCCACCAGTTCGCTCGCGAAGCCCCACGCCTCGAGCACGTCGGCGAGCAGGCGCGCCGCCGCGGCCTCGCCGGGGGCGCCGGGGGCGAGGGCGGGATTGCGACTGTCGGTGGCGACGAGGGCCGCGGTGAGGGCGCGGGCGTCGGCGAACGGGATGGCGGTCATGCGCGGAGGAGCGGGAGGCCGGGGGCGCGGCGCCGGCGGGCGCGACGGGGCGTCAGCGCGCCACCGTAATCTGCACGCCCGTGCGCGCCACCGTGAATGGCAGCACCTCGCCGAGCGTCGCGGCGGTGCGTCGCACCGCGTCGGCCTCCTCGGCGCCGCACAACAGGAGCACGCAGCCGCCGCCGGAGGCGCCGAGCGCCTTGTAGCCACGCGCGCCGACGGCCGCCGTCGCGGCGATGAGCGCGTCGATCCGTTCGGTGGTGATGTCCTCGTGGAGCGCGCGCTGGCGCGTCCAGTGCGCGCGCACGAGGTCGGAGAGCGTGCCGAGCTCGCCGCGCTCGAGGGCCGTCTCCATCTCGAGCGCCAGGTCGCGCATGTGCGTGAGGTTGGCGCGCACGTCGCCGCGCCGGTCGCGCCACGCGTCGAGCACGCCGGTGATCGTGCGCGAGGAGATGCGCGATTCGCCCGTGTACACGGGCACCGCGCGCCGCTCGAACTCCGCGAGCACCGCCTCGCCCACCGCGATCGGGCGCACCACGGGCGCGTCGTCGGTGAAGCGCATGCCGAGGACGCCGCCGAAGGCGGCGGCGCAGTAGTCCTGCCAGCCGCCGGCGATGCGCAGGTCTTCGGTTTCGACGATGCGCGCGCGGCGCACGAGATCCATCGGCTCGACGAACTCCCCCTTCCACGCGGCGATCGCGCCCTGAAGCGCGACGCCCGCCGCCGAGGAGCCGCCGAGTCCCGCGGCGACGGGGAAGTTGGAGTTGATGGTGGCGTGCACGCCGTGCAGCCCGGCGCGCCGGAGGGCGGCGCGTGCGAGCGGCTCGAGGGTCAGCGGATCGGGCTTGCCGTCGGCCGCTTCGAGCGCGACGGTGGCATGCCGGGCGATGGCGATGGGCGTCACGACGCCGCCCAGGTCGGACGCGACCGGCGGAACGTCCGACCAGCCGCCCCCCAAGTCGAGGCGGCTCGGGGCGCGGGCGATGACGCGCATGGCGGGGCGGCAGCCCGCGCGGCGATGCGCGCGGGCTGCGTGCGATTACTTCTTCTTGGCCGGCTTCGCCGCGGGCTTCGCGGCGGCCTTCGGCTTCGCGGCCGGCTTGGCCGCGGGCTTGGCGGCCGGCTTCGCGGCGGCCTTGGGCGCCGCTGCGGGCTTGGCGGCAGGGGCCGCCTTCTTGGGCGCCTCGGCCTTGGGCGCCGGCGCCGCCTTGACGGGCCGCTTGTGCTTCGCGGCGTGCTCCTCAGCTTCCTTGATGAGTTTGTCGGCCTCTTCCTGGGTCATCTGGCCGCGGCGGACCATGAACTGCACGAGATCCCGGGCGCTCTCGGCAGCGAACTGGGAGATGCCGGCAGCCGCGTGGATGACCTCGCGCATCGCGGCGGACATCTTGGAGCCGGCCTCAAGGGAGATTTCGTGCGCCTTCGCAGTCATCTCGGCGACCGCGTCGCGCAGATCCTGACCACGATGGCCAGGGCCGCGGCGTGGGGCTGGCGGGGTCGGACTGGGCGCGGCGTTCTCGGGCGTCATACGTGAAAGCTCCCTGCCCGCAGAGGGGCGCGAGTCGAAAGTCGTGCTAGGGTGTTGTGCGGCTTGTGGTTGCGCGATTCCGAACGCGCGTACCGAATCGGACGGGGGGTAACTATATGATTTTCAGGCACGTACGCAAGGTGTGACATGTGGTGTTTGAATGGGCGCAAATTGCGACAAAATGTCATGAAATGGCGATCAGAATAGGACATATAGCTACATATAAGAGACAGTAATGAGCCAACAAGAAGACCTCATGCTCTCAGGAATTCGCGTATTTGATCTCACGCGAGTTCTGGCCGGCCCGTTCTGCACCATGACCCTCGCCGACATGGGGGCCGACGTCATCAAGGTCGAGCGACCGGGTGCCGGCGACGACACCCGCGCCTGGGGGCCGCCCTTCGACGCGCGCGGGCAGAGCAGCTACTACCTCGCCATCAATCGGAACAAGAAGAGCATCGCCCTCGATCTCGCCGATCCCGCCGATGTCGCGCTCGCGCGGAGCCTCATCGCCGAGTCCGACGTCGTGGTCGAGAACTTCCTGCCCGGCGCCCTAGCACGTCGTGGCCTCGATGCCGACGCCTTGCTCGCGGCTCATCCGGCCCTCATCTGGTGCACGATCGGCGGCTTCCGTCGCGAGCCCGAGCGGCCCGGTTACGACATCGTCGCGCAGGGCGAATCCGGGCTGATGGCGATCACGGGCGAACCCGCCGGCCGTCCCATGAAGCACGGCGTCGCGATCGCCGACCTGATGACGGGCAAGGACGCCGCGACGGCCATCTGCGCCGCGCTCGTCGCGCGATCGCGCGGGCCGCGCTCGGTGACGGCCCGCCGCCTGCACCTCACGCTCCTCGAGACCGCGCTCGCGGCGATGACGTACGCCGCGCAGAACGTCATGGTGAGCGGGAAGGACGCGGGGCGCGTGGGCAACGGCAACCCGAATCTCGCACCGTACGACCTGTACGCGGCGCGCGACCGTCCCTTCATCCTCGCCGTGGGCAACGATGCGCAGTTCGTCGCATGTGCCCGCGTGCTCGGACGCGACGCGCTCGCCACCGACGCGCGCTTCGCGACCAACGCGGCGCGCGTCGTCCATCGCGGCGAGCTCGATGCGGAAATCGCGCGGGCGCTCGCCGAGCGTGACGCGGACGCATGGATCGCGGCGCTCGAGCGCGCGGGGGTTCCGTGCGGCCGCGTACGCTCGGTGCGCGAGGCGATCGCCGACGCTGGCGGCTCGCCACTCACGGGGATGCCACCCGCCGTGCCGGGGTCGGTGCGCCTGCCGCCGCCGCTGCTCGACGAGCACGGCGCCGCGATCCGGGCTCTCGGCTGGCGCGTGTTCGAGGGCGCCGCCGGGTGACCGCGCGCACCGATCCGTCGTCCACTCGTGACGACACCGGGCGCCCTTCTGGGCGTGCGGGGCTGTCCCGTGCGCTCCCGCGACGTTACACTAGTCGCGGATGACGACGGCCCAGCCCGTAATGACCGAACCGGCCGAGGCGGATCAGGAGCTCATCAACCGGATTCTTGCCGGGGAGTCCGAGCTCTTTTCCATCCTCATCCGCCGCTATAGCGACCCCCTGTACCGTCATGCGCTGGGCATGACCGGGTCGCCCGACGTTGCCGAGGACATCCTCCAGTCGTCCTTCATCAAGGCGTTCAACCACCTCGCGGAAGTCCGCGGGCGGTTCGACGCCTGGTTGTTCCGGATCGTGGCCAATGGGTGCAAGGACTGGCTCAAGAACATCCGGCGCACCCACCTGAGTTACGATGAGGACGATCAACCGTCTTCCTATGCGACCCCGGAAGAGGACCTGGACCGGACGGAACTCCGGACCGACCTCGACCAGGCGCTGGCGCACCTCGCGCCGAGCTTGCGGGAAGCCTTCGTCATGAAGCACGTCGAGGGCCGGTCGTACGAGGAGATGGCTGAACTGCTGCACACGACGGTCGGCGCGCTCAAGATGCGGGTGCATCGGGCACGAGAGGCGCTGCAGGCCCTGCTGGAGGAGAAATACGCGTGAACACCAATCGTGACCTGAACGAAGGCGCCCAGCGCCCGGCCCCACGTCCCGCCGCTCCCGAGGCGGCGCCGCAGGCGCGCCTCGCCGATGGCGATGCCCTCGATGCCTCGCTCACGAGTCCCGCCGTCCATGCGTGGCTCGACGGCGAGATCTCCGACGCGTCGCTCTCGATCGCCGAGCGCCCGCAGGTGATCGCCATGTGGAAGGCGCTCAGCGCCGACGCGGAGAAGCTCCGCCACATGACGACCCCCTCGAGCGTCGAGGCGATCGTGATGCAGAAGATCCGATCGAACGGCCGCGGCTGAGCCGCGACCCGACGACGGTCACCGACGGGCCGGCGCCTTGGCGCCGGCCCGTCGTGCATGGCCGCCCCGCATCGCCGCCTCGATCTCGGCCGCGGTGTACGGCAGCCCCGCGGTGAGGAGTTCGCTCCCGGTCGGCGTGACGGCGATCATGTCCTCGAGGTAGAAGCCGTCGCCCTTGGCCACGAACATCAGCTCGTAGGCCACGGTCATGCCGGCGCGCAGCGTGTCGGGGAGTCCCTCCGCGTCGTCGAGCCCGACGCCGTGCAGCTCCCACGCCTCGGTGCCGTTCGGCCCGAGCAGCACGCGCGCCGCCTCCTTGCCCTGCTCGGTGCGGAGCGTCGGGGCGCGCGTCCGGATCTCGGCGAGCGCCGCGTCGTACACCGCGCGCGCGGTGACGCCGTCGCGGATGACGGCGCGCCCCGCCTGGTAGCCGGCGATGAAGAGGTCCCACGCCTCGCGCTGGCCATCGGTGAACCGGCCGCCCACCGGTGCGGTGCGCCCGACGTCGCCCATGTAGTGCCCCACCTGGCAGCCCACGTCCACCCGCACCACCTCGCCCGCCTGCATCGCGCGATCCACGTGATCGTACGAGAGGAAGGTGTCCCACAGATTGTGGAAGTCGGCGTTGGGGCCGCTCATCGTCCACGGCCAGAACGACACCGAGCGGGCGCCCGCGTCGTGGCACGCCTGCACGACGTCGAGCTCGGCGGCGGCCTGGCGCCGACCCGGCCGGAGCCCACGCAGCCCGGCCAGAAAGCCCGCGCCGCTCGTGCGCGCGACCTCGCGCAGCGTGACGAGCTCGCCCGGTTCCTTGACCTCGCGCAACGGGCGGAGCACGGGAATCGCGCTCGACGCGGCCGTCGCGCCGAGTGGCACCAACCACGCCTGCCACCGGGTGACGCTCGCCGCCATCGGGAGCGGCGCGGCCGCCGGCATCCGCGCGTCGGTGGGGGCGACGAACGCCGCCGTCGGCGCGGCGGCGAAGCGGCGCCGGAGCCACGGTTCGAGCGAATCGACCGGCGCGACGTGCGAGAGGCCGAGGCGCGCGGCGCTGGCGGCTCCCGCGATCACCACGCCGCGGTTGAGGAGCGGCAGGGGCCGCGCGACGAACAGGTGCGTGCTGCGGTCGCGCCCGTCGAGCACGAGCACCGCGCCCATCACGTCCTCGAGTCCGGTGAGGTAGTAGAAGTCGGCAGCCTGGACGAACCCCTTCTGGTCATCGGCGAGGAACGACGCGCGCGACGGCACGATGACGAGGGCCGTGCCGGCGCGATCGAGCGCACGGTCGCGGCGCCCGGCGAACGGCTGTGCCGCGGACTGGGCGCGCGCGGCGCCGGCGAGCGTCGCGGCGAGGACGAGCGCGAGGGCGCGCCGGGGGAGGTGCGTCACGTGAGCTCCTTGCGGAGGATGAGGAGGTCCACGCCGCGATCGACGTAGTCCGCGATCTGCCCTTCGCGCACGAAGCCGCGTGCCTCGAGCGCGCGCGCGAGCGGGCGGTGGACGTCATCGTCGGGCAGCTCGGCGATGACGAGGCGCCCGGCGGGCGGCGCGATGCCACCGAGCGCCTCGTCGAGCGGGAGTTCGCGCCACGCGTGCGGATCGGCGGGCCACGCGTGCGCGTCGGGCGGGGCCGTCGCTGGTGCGTTCGCGGGGCGCAGCACGAGCGTGCCCGCGGTGCCCGCGACGAGGCTCGCGCGCACGCGGAGCCCGCCGGGGGTCACGCGGCGGGGAAGCCGGGTCGCGTGCGCAGCTCGGCGAGCTGCGCCATGTGCCGGAGGCCGTGTTCGGCGATCACGATGCCCCACTGGATGCCGTCGATGTTGCCGAAGGCGGGGTGCGGGCAGAGGCGCGAGCGCAGCGTGTCGCCGCGCGTGCGCACGACCGTCATGAAGGCCTTCCGCGCCGTCGCGAGGGCGGCCATCGCCTCGGCGCGTGTGGCGAACCGGTTCTTCGGACGCACGCCGGCGGGCGCCTCGATCTTGATGTCGCGGTTGGGCACCGCCTTCGCGAGCATCGCGTCGCGCTTGGCGCGCTGCTCGTCGGAGAACGGGGACGGCTCGAGCGTGTCGAACCGCTCGTCGTAGATCTTGGCCATGCCGCGCTCGACGGCGCCGATGTGCTCGACGATGTGCGCGGCGCTCCACGTGGCGTCGTCGGGCGCCCAGCTCCACTGGGCATCGCTCAGCGCGCCAAGCGTCGCGATGACCTCCGCCTCCGTCACCTCGAGGCGCTGGAGGAGCTGGTCGGGGGTGACCGGGGTGGCGTTCATGGCGGACGGCAGGGTGGGGGTGGAGAGGCTGGGCTTACGGGCAGGCGTAGGCGGCGAGGACGGCGCCGGTGGTGGCGTTGTTGAGCAGGGTGCCGCCCGTCGTCGTGGTCACGTAGAGCCGCGTCGGCGTGCCCAGGATGTCGCCGGTGCCCGACGTCATCGAGATTCCCTCGCGCCCGGAGCCGAGCGTGCCGGTGACGCCGGCGAGCACGTAGACATCGGTCGGGGTGGAGACCGCGACCGAGCTGCCGCAGGCGACGACCTTCTGCAGGCCCGTGGACGACTGCGCCGACCAGCTGGTCGTGCCCGCGTCGGCGGCGACGGCCTCGAGGAAGAACTGCGACATGATGATCGTGTTGCCCGTGGCGGCGACGGGGCGGACGGTCACCGGCGTGCCCGTCTCGTCGCGCGACCACGACACGCTCCGGGTGCTGCGATTCAGGGCCCACACGATGCGGCCCGCGGTGCCGACGAGCACGAGCTGCGCGCCGCTCACGACCGGCGGCTGGGTGATAGTCGAGTCCACCGCCGTGTCGATGTAGCGCCAGAACTCGGCGCCGGTGAGCCGGTTGAGCGCGACGACGACCGGCTTGGCGGCGCCGCCCACCTGCGTACCCGCGACGTAGACGGTGTCGCCCGAGACGGCGGTGCCGGTGAAGGTGCATCCGGTGGGACAGGCGGTGGCGAGGGGTGCCGACCAGCCGCTCGCGCCGGTGGACGAGATCGCGTCCACGCGGTAGGCGGGCGAGGTGCGCGCGACGAAGATCGAGGTGCCGTCGCCCGAGGCGAGGCTCGAACTCGCGCCGAGCGGGTCGGTGTAGCTCGTGGTGCCGGTGGCGAGGTCCACGACCTGGAGGGTGGACCCGCTGAAGGTGGCGTTGTTGGGGGCGACGCCGAACTGCGTGCCGCCGAGCGGCAGGGGGCCGATGCCGCGCGACCACCGCACGCTGCCGGCGGGCTGCGCCCCCGCGACGGCGTTGATGCCGAACACGGAGTCGGCGACGGCCATCAGCAGCACGCCGCTCGCCTCGGTGAACAGCGGGCCGGCGGCGGCGCGCGGGATGGCGTACGTCCAGAGCGGCGTCGGCAGCGTGAGCGCGGGCGACGTGCTCTTGTTGTCGCCGGTGAGGCAGGCGCCCAGGCCCAAGGTGCCGGCCACGATGAGCGCGGCGCGCGACGACGAACGGAATCGGGCGACGGACGGTGCGGCCACGGAAGCTCCTAGATGTGGATGCTGCGACCGAGCACGCCGAGTGCGGCTTCCTTGACCGCTTCGGAGAGGGTCGGGTGCGAATGGACGGTGATGCCGATGTCCTCGCTCGATCCGCGCCACTCCATGGCGAGCACGGCCTCGGTGAGGAGGTCGGAGGCGTTGGCCCCGATGATATGACACCCGAGGAGCTCGTCGGTGCCCGCGTCGGCAATGAACTTCACGAAGCCGAGGGTCTCGGCCATGGTGCGGGCGCGGCCGTTGGCGCTGAAGGGGAACTTCCCGACCTTGTACGCGCGTCCCTCGGCCTTCACCTCGTGCTCGGCCTGGCCGCAGCTCGCGATCTCGGGCCAGGTGTAGACGACGCTGGGCATGGTGCGGTAGTGCATCTCGCTCTTCCGGCCGGCGATCACTTCCGCGGCGACGACGCCCTCTTCCTCCGCCTTGTGGGCGAGCAGCTTGCCGCCGACGGCGTCCCCGATGGCATAGACGCCGGGGAGGTTGGTGCGCATCTGGTGATCCACGACGATCTCGCCGCGCTTGCCGAGGGCGAGGCCGAGCGCCGCGGCGTCGATGCCCATGAGCGCGGGCTTCCGGCCGACGGAGACGAGCACGTAGTCGGCCTCGAGGTCGCGCGCGGTGCCGTTGGTGTCCACGTGGACGGTGACGCCGGTGGGCTTCACGTCGGCGCCGGTCACCTTCGTGCCGGTGAGCATGGTGAGGCCCTGCTTGGCGAAGATGCGCGTCGCCTCCTTGATCACGTCCTCGTCGTTGCCCGGGAGGATCGTGGGCATGAACTCGACGACGGTGACGGTGGCGCCGAGGCGGCGCCAGACGGAGCCGAGCTCGAGTCCGATGACGCCGCCACCGATGACGACCAGGTGCTTCGGCACCTCGGGAAACGTGAGCGCGCCGACGTTCGAGCAGACGCGCCGCTCGTCGAACTTGAGGAAGGGGAGTTCGACGGGGACGGAGCCGGTGGCGATGATGACGTTCTTCGGCGCGTAGGTGGTGACCGTGCCGTCGGCGGCGGTGACGTCGACGACGTTGCCGGCCTTGAGCGTGCCGCGTCCGCGGGCCCAGGTGACCTTGTTCTTCTTGAAGAGGAACTCGACGCCCTTGGTGTTCGCGCCGACCACGTCGTTCTTGCGCTTCATCATCGTCGCGAGGTCGAGCTCGGGGCTCACCTTGACGCCGTGCTCGGCGGCGTGGAGGCGGGCGAACTCGAAGTGCTCGCTCGACTGGAGGAGCGCCTTGGAGGGGATGCAGCCGACGTTGACGCAGGTGCCGCCGAGCGTCTTGTCCAACTCGACGCAGACGGTGGAGAGGCCGAGCTGTGCGGCGCGGATCGCGGCGACGTAGCCGCCGGGGCCACCGCCGATGACGAGGACGTCGGGGGAGAGGGAGGCGTCAGGCATGCGGGGAATCTACCCCGGATGGGAGGAAATGGGTGTGCGGGTGGGGCGTGGGGTCGTTCATACTCGAAGCGAGCTATTCACCACAGAGGCGCGGGGGCACGGAGGACGGCGAGGATGGTGGTGGCGGATGTGCGCACGTCGCGGATCATCGGAGCGGCGATCGAGGTGCATCGGGCGCTCGGGCCGGGCTTGCTCGAGTCGGCGTACGCGGCGTGCCTCGCCGTGGAGTTCGCGGAGCGCGGGATACCGGCGGTCGGGCAGCTCGCGCTGCCGGTTCAGTACAAGGGCATCGCGGTTGCGGCGAGGTACCGTCTCGACTTCGTGGCGTTCTCGGAAGTCGTCGTGGAGGTGAAGAGCGTCGAGCAGCTGCTGCCGGTGCACACGGCGCAGCTGCTCACCTACCTCAAGCTCGGTCGCTATCGCACCGGCCTGCTGCTCAACTTCAACGTCCCCGCCCTGCGCGACGGCATCGTGCGCGTTGTCGCCTGAACGCGTCCCTTCTCGCCGTTCTCCGTGCCTCCGCGCCTCTGTGGTGCAAGCCGTCGCCGTTCGGCTAGAACGTCGCCGTCACCGCCGCATACATCCACGAGTACGACAGCGCAGAGCCCGTGTCGCGCATGAAGGTGCCCGGCGTGAAGTGGGCGAATCCGCCGTCGATGCGGAGGTGGAGCGTGGCGCGCCACTGCACGGTGAGGTCGGTCTCGCCCCCGATGTCGCGCGCGCTGCTCGTCCCCGGGGCACGGAGCACGGCGCCGGGGGTGTCGTAGATCGCGTCGGCGGTGTTGGCCCGCTGGAACGCATGGATCGAGAGGCGCAGGCGCACCGAGCGCGCAGGATTGAGCGTCCCGACGATCCGCTCCTCGATGACGTTCTTGCGGCCGAGGACGTCCGCGTAGCCGAGGTACGAGTGCGCCAGCGGGAAGAGCTGGTCCCACGTCCCCTCCTGCGCGGTCGCGCCGGCATCGCTGCCCGAGGCGTAGCCGCCGCCGACCGCGAGCGACGGCGCGAGCGCGAACGGCAGCGCGGCGTTGAACTCCGCGTCCACCATGTACGCATGCACCCCCGTGTTGCCGGCCGCCCCCACCTGCACGCCCCCCTCGACCTCGTACCCGAATGGCGAATCGGGAAAGACGGCGACCGAGCGCGTGCCGAGTGTCACGCGCTGCGTGAACGGGGTCGCTCCGGCGGCGTCGACGGCCTTCACGTAGGCGAAGAGGTCGGTGATGTGCACGCCCCCCGGGGGCGCGACGGTCAGCTCCGCTCCCCAGAAAGCGGTGTGCACGTCGGGCACGTCCATCGCGGCCGGAATGAGCGCGACGGGATGCGTCGCGAACGCGGTGAGCAGCCAGCCGCCGCCGCGGGCCTCTACGACCGCGCCCTGGAAGGTGCGCTTCACGTTGGACCAGTCGGCCGGCGAGACGATGCGCTCGCGCCCGAAGAGCAGCTCCTGCCGTCCGTAGCGCACCGCCCACTGGGCGCCGAGCCAGGGCAGGCGGTTCACCTCGACGAAGGCGTTGAGAATGTCGCCATCGTCGCGGTCGGTGGTGCGGATGCCGCCCGGCAGGTCGCGGTCGCGCGCGGTGGCGATCCGCCCCTCGACGAAGCCGCGCAGGTGGTCCGTGGCGTGCAGGTCGAGGTGCACGTGCGTCCGCAGCAGGTCGAAGGCGTTGTCGCGGGTGCCGGCGCCGCCGCCCTGGTAGTTCTCGTCGCGCTCGATGCGCCCGCGCACGTGACCGCCGACCGAGAGCCACGTGTGCTCGCCGAGCGTGATGTGCTTGAGCGGGTCGAAGAGGTCGCCGTGCGGCGCCTGCGACCAGTCCTCGCGGTAGCGCACCGATTCGTACGCCGGGCGCGCCGCGTCGCTCGTCGGCGCGGACCCGTCGGGCGCGTGCGGGGCCTCGATGGCCTGCGCGCGCGCCGCGATCGGGCGCGCGAGGAGGCACGCCAGGGCGAGCGATCGAGCAAGACGGAGAATCGGCGAGCGGAAGTGCGGGTGCGACGCGGACGACGCAAGCGGCATGCGTGCGGGGCGGGGGGGACGAGCGCGGAAGCGTGGACGCGGGCGCCGCTCGGCTGCGCAGAATACGGCGCGCGCCGGTCGCGCGTTGGGCGCCGCACGCCAACGCACGCGCGATGCGCGCACCGCGCGCGTCCCGGTGTGACGAGGGCCACATCGCGCTGCGCGACGTGGCCCTCGGGACCGACGGAGATGGCGACGCTCAGTCGACCAGCATCGCGCCCGGATCTTCCATCAGCTCCTTGACGCGCACGAGGAACAGCACCGCCTGCTGGCCGTCGATGATCCGGTGGTCGTACGAGAGCGCCACGTACATCATCGGCCGGATCTCGACCTTGCCGTTGATCGCCACGGGGCGGTCCTGCGTCTTGTGCAGCCCGAGGATCGCGACCTGCGGGTAGTTGATGATCGGCGTCGAGACGAGCGAGCCGAACACGCCGCCATTGGTGATGGTGAAGGTGCCGCCGGTGAGGTCCTCCATGCCGAGCTTCCCGTCGCGGGCGCGCTTGGCCAGCGCGACGATGTCGCGGCTGATGTCGAGCATCCCCTTGGCGTGCGCGTCCTTCACGTTCGGCACGACGAGGCCCTGCTCGCTCGCGACGGCGATGCCGAGGTTCACGTAGTGCTTGTAGATGATCGTGTCGCCGTCGATCTGCGAGTTCACCGTCGGGAAGGCCTTGAGCGCCTGCACCGCCGCCTTCGCGAAGAAGGGCATGAAGCTGAGCTTCACCCCGTGCTCCTTCTCGACCTTCTCCTTGAGCCGCTCGCGGAGCGCCGACACGTTCGTCATGTCGATCTCGTTGAACGTCGTCAGGTGCGCGGTGGCGTGCTGCGACTGGAGGAGGTTCTCGGCGATGCGCTTGCGGCGCGTCGTCATCTTCTCGCGGGTCTCGCGCGTGCCGGCCGCAGCCGACGACGGCGCGAACGTGAAGGCCGGCGCGCTCGGGGCGGGCGCGGCCTTGGGCGCCGGCGGGGCCGCCGGTGCCGGCACGGCGCTCGCGGCTGCCATCACGTCGCCCTTGTTGATCGCGCCGCCGCGGCCGGAGCCGCTCACCGCCGCGAGGTCGACCCCCGACTCGGTCGCGAGCTTGCGCGCGGCGGGTGCCACCTTCGCATCGGAGGTCGGGGCGCTCGGGGCGCTCGGGGCGCTCGGGGCGGCCGCAGTGGCGGGCGCTGCGGGCGCCGCAGCCGCGGGGGCACTCGGCGCAGCGGCGGCCGCTTTCGCGGGCGCGGCACCGTCGGCCATCTCGCCCAGCAGTTCACCGACGGCGACCACGTCGCCCTCGCGCTTCGCCCGGCTGGTCAGCGTGCCGGCCGCGACGGCGGGCACCTCGACGGTGATCTTGTCCGTCTCGAGCTCCACGAGCGTGTCGCCGGCGGCGACGGCGTCGCCTTCCTTCTTGAGCCAGCGCGAAATCGTGGCCTCGACGATGGATTCGCCGAGCGGGGGCACCTTGATGGCAGTCATCGCGAGCGTCGGGTCAGGACCGGTCCGGGCGGGGTTCCGCACCACGCGGCACGCCGCCCCGGACCGTCGGGAATATAGGACGAGGACCATGGAGTGGTCGCCACGGCGGGCCTTCCCTAGCATTCGCCCATGCGCGCATTGACCCTCGCCGGCCACGGCAGCCTCGACCAGCTGCAGTATCGGACGGACCTCCCCGAACCCGGTGATCCGGGCCCCGGCGAGATCCGCCTTCGCGTGCAGGCCGCGGCCCTCAACCACCTCGACGTCTTCCTCGTGGGCGGGTTGCCGGGGATCACGATCCAACCGCCGTTCATCGTCGCCACCGACGGCGCCGGCATCGTCGATGCCGTGGGCAGCG
The DNA here is from genome assembly GCA_016200495.1 of Gemmatimonadota bacterium. Taxonomy (GTDB): domain Bacteria; phylum Gemmatimonadota; class Gemmatimonadetes; order Gemmatimonadales; family Gemmatimonadaceae; genus JACPPC01. The sequence goes on along the minus strand of JACQES010000166.1, from coordinate 4,303 downwards.
GCGTGTCGCACCTGACGCCGGGCGACCACGTGATCGTGAACCCGGGGGTGAGCTGCCACGCCTGCGACTACTGCGACGACGGCGACCATCCGCTCTGCACCAAGTACGGGATCCTGGGGGAACACCGGCCGGGATTCGCGGCGGAGCGGATCGTGATCCCGGCACGCAACGCGGCCGTGATTCCGCGCGACGTCCCCTTCACCGAGGCCGCCGCCTTCTCGCTCGCCACGCTCACCGCCTGGCGCATGGTGGTCACGCGCGCGCAGGTGACGGCGCGCGACGAGGTGCTCATCTGGGGCATCGGTGGCGGCGTGGCCCTCGCCGCGCTCGCGATCGCCAAGGCGCGCGGGGCGCGCGTGTGGGTCACCTCGGGGTCCGACGAGAAGCTCGCGCGCGCCCGCGCGCTCGGCGCCGACGTGGTGCTCAACCACCGCACGCAGGACGTCGGCAAGGAAGTCCGCGCGCTGACGGGCAAGCGGGGCGTGGACGTGGTGATCGACTCGGTCGGCGAGGCCACGTGGAGCCGCTCGCTGCAGGCGCTCGGCAAGCGCGGACGGATCGTCACCTGCGGCGGCACGAGCGGCCCGCTGCTCCAGACCGACGTGCGCCGGCTCTTCTGGAACCAGTGGACGATCATGGGCTCCACGATGGGCACGGACGCCGAGTACGCGGCGATCGCGGCCGAGTTCGTGGCGGGGCGGCTGCGCCCGACGGTGGATTCGGTGCACCCGATCGAGGACGGCCGCGCCGCCTACGCGCGGCTCGAGTCCGGGGCGCAGTTCGGGAAGGTCGTGCTCGAGGTCGCGGCGCGCGCGTGAGCGACGAGTCGGCGTCAAAAGCGCGCTACGAACTGGTCGAGGAGCGCGCGATCATCGCGGCGCACGCCCGGGGCGAGGCGGTGCGGTGCCCGCGGTGCGACGTGCCGATGACGTCGCGTGCCCTCGGGGGCGGCTCGTTCGGGCTCGGGTACGCACGGCGCCGCAGCTGGCTGCTCTGCCCGAACTGCCGCCGGTCGGTGCTGTTCGACACGGCGCGCGGGACCCGCAACTGAGGACGGCGGGTAATCGTCAGTAGGGAGAGGCGCCCGCTGGGCGCGCCCGCACGACCTCGCACCTCGCACCCCCTTCACGTGTCCGCCTTCATCCGCCGCGCCGTCGTGGCGCTCGCGTTCTCGCTTCCGGGCTTCGGCCCCGCGCTCCGTGCCCAAGGCACCGAGGCGCCCATCACCTTCGATCGCGCGGGGCTGATCCCCGTCATCACCCGCAGCTACGCCGACCGGCTCGGCCTCCGTCCCCCTGGCTGGCGCGTGGGCGGCGACTACCGCGACGTCCGCGTGCTCAAGGGCGACGCCGATCAGTACGTGCTCGTGGTCCAGCGCGCCGAGGGACAGGCGGAACGGATGCCGCTCAGCGCAGAGCAGTTCGAGTCGCTGCGCCTCGAAGTGGAGACGCGCGTGAGCGTGCTGGCTGACGGTGGTGCCGGTGGAGCGGCCGCATCGGCCGCGCCTGCGGCTCCCGCGTCAACGAATCCAGGCCCGACGGCTGCGCCCGCCACCGCCAGTGGCGTCACGGGCGCGACGACGAGTGCCGCGGTGAGCACGGCCGCTGCCGCGCCCGGTGCCGCGAGCGCCGGCGGTGCGGCGCCGGCTGGCGCACCCGCGGCGACCAGCGGCGCCATGGCCAAGCCCGCCGCCGGTGACGCCGCGTACGCGTACCGCGCCGAGGAGCCGTCCAAGCCCGCCGGCAACGATTTCGCGCGCAACCAGTTCGTTCTCGGCGCGGCGCTCTACGGACCGCTCGCGGCCGCGCTCGTCGAGGACGGGCCGACCGCGACCGCTGCCTACATCGCCACCGTGGCCGCGACGTACTTCGCCGTCGTGCGTCCGGCGCGCGAGGGGAAGTTCACCACGGCGCAGAACCGGCTCGCGACGGGGATGGCGGTGGGGGGCGCGCTCGCGGGCGCGTCGTTGGCGTACACGCTGGGGTTGGGCGACGCCAACAAGCCGCTCGTGAAGGACAAGGGAATGCTCGGCTTCGCACTCGCAGGCGCGCTCGCGGGCGCGTTCACGGGCACGGTGCTCGGCCAGCCCATGACGGACGCCGAGGCGGAAGGACTCAACTTCGGCGCCGGCGCGGGGCTGCTCTTCGCCGGAGGGATCCTGGCGGCCACGAAGGGCGAGACGGCGAAGGGTGATGCGCGGCTGGTGGGCGGAATCGCGCTCGCGGGCCTCGCGACCGGAGCGTTCATCGGGCACGAGTACGTGTCGCGCGTGCCGTACACCGTGACCACCGGCGACCTGACCGGGCTCGCGTCGCCGGCGCTGATCGGCATGATGGCGGGCCTCACGATCGCGCGGCCGACGGCGTCGTCGTCGGTGACGGCGGCTGCGGCGCTCACGACGGTGGGCATGGCGGCGGGGCTCCTGGCCGGCGACTGGTTCTTCGTGCGGCGCTGGGACATGACGCCCGAGCAGGGGTGGATGCTCAACCTCGGCACGATCGCCGGCGCGGCGGTGATGACGACGCCGTTCCTGCTGGGCGGCCAGAAGGATGCCGGCGTGCTGTTCGGTGCGGCCACGGCGGGCGGCCTGCTCGGGGCGTGGGGGATCACGCAGCTGTCGAACTTCGCGCCGGGCACGATGCGGGCGCGGCCGGCGTCCCGCGCGGGGCGCGTGGCGGAGCGAGGTCCCGTGCAGGTGGACCTGGGGGAGGCGCTGATGGCCGCGAGCGGCGTGCCGGGACGGCACGCGCTGGTCTCGATCCGCTTCTAGGGCGCCTTCGCGAGGGCGGCGCGCACGGTTTCCTCGAGCGCGTCGCCCCGCAGGTCGTCGTCCATCGCGAGGATGGTGCCGTCGCGCCCGAGCAGCACGGCGCGCGGCACCTGCGTGACGCCGAACGCGACCGCCAGATCGTCGACGATCGTGCTGAATGCGTGCTGCCACGGCATCGGCGTGGTGCGGCGGAAGCGCGTGACGAGTCCGGGATGCTGGTCGAACGAGACCGAGAGCACGTCGAATCCCTCCGCCTTGTGTCGCGCCCACGTGCGGGCGATGACCGGCAGCTCGGCCATGCACGGTGCGCACCAGGTGGCCCAGAAGTCGAGCAGCACGACGCGCCCCGCGAGCGACTCGCGCGTGATGATGCCGGTGCCGTCGAACGTGCGAGCGCGAAATGGAGGGGCTACGCGTCCCACGCGCGCGCCCCCGCCCGGCCCATAGGCGGCGAGCGTCACCTGTGCGTCGTGTTCGCGCGGGAATTCCTGCGCGAGCTGCCGCAGGTTCGCACGGGCGGCGCGCACCCCCTCGCGCCGCGCGCGCAGACGCGCCGCGCGCACGAGCACGGACAGGCGCGCGGCGGGATGCGCGTCGTCGCGGGCGAGCACCGAGTCGAGCGCGGCAAGCCAGCGCGCGCGAAAGGCGTCGTTGGCGCCCGCGCGTTCGGCGCCGAGCGAGCGGGCCGAGGCGAGTCGCAACGACGCGCCGACGGCGTCGGCGTAGTGCGCTTACGGCAGCGCCCATGCGTCGGACGCCGGATCGAGGCTCGCACCGAGGGCGCGCGCCGTCAGCGAATCGAGCTGCACCGTGTCGGCGTGCTGGAGCACCGCGGCCGCGAGGGCCTGGCGCAGCGCGCCCTCCGGCGTGCGCCGCCACTCGGCGAGCCAGGGTGCGATGCGCACCGGGTGGCGGAGTCGGGCGTCGCCGTCGGCGGTGTCGCGCACGCGTGCGCGCGCGGCGGCGTCGCGCGCCGTGCTCACGGCATGGTCGAGGCGGAGGAGCGCGGCGTCGGTCGGGCGCGTGATGACGCGCGCGCCGATGGCCGCAGCTGCATCGCGGCGCGCGGAGTCGGTGATGGCCTGCGCGTGCAGCGCGGCGGGCGGGGGCGCGAGCGCGACCGCGAGCCCGGCCGCCCGCACGGAGGCGAGCCTGGAGGCGAGCACGGCCGCGAGCCTGGAGGCGAGCACGGCCGCGGCACGGAACCGGTCGGCAATCGCCGCGCGGTTCCCCGTGACGTCGCGCGTCGCCGCGGTCGAGGCGCCGTCACGCCACGCGCGAGGCCGGCGCACGGGCATCACGCGGGCATCACGCGCGCCTCACCCGCGCGTCAGCGTGCCGCCGTGGCGGCGACGGGCAGCTTGTCGAGCGCGCCGAGCAGGATCCCCGGCGTGAGCACCTCGGGGAGCACCACGCCGGGTGCGTTCGTGCCTGCCGGATAGAGCACGTAGAGCGGGATGCCGCTGCGCCCGAACCCCTGCACCGCGCGACCGATCGTCGAGTCGCGCGCGGTCCAGTCGGCGCGCACGAGCG
>JACQES010000164.1 GCA_016200495.1 Gemmatimonadota bacterium | reverse complement strand
TCAGCGTCTCGATCGCGACCTTGTAGCCCTGGCCCACGGGGCCGAGCACGTTGGCCGCCGGTACGCGCACCTGGTCGAGCAGCAGTTCGCACGTGGACGACGCGCGGATCCCGAGCTTGTCCTCCTTCTTGCCGACCGCGAACCCCGGGAAGGAGCGCTCGACGATGAAGCTCGTGATCCCCTTGTAGCCCTTGGCCGGGTCCACCGTCGCGAACACGATGTAGACCCCCGCCTCCGCGCCGTTGGTGATCCACAGCTTGCGGCCGGTGAGCAGCCAGTCGTCGCCGTCCTTCACCGCGCGCGTCTCGAGCGCGAAGGCGTCGGAGCCGGACCCGGCCTCGGACAGCGCGTACGCGCCGATCATGCCGTTCACCGTGGCCGTCAGGTACTGCTGCTTCTGCGCCTCGGTGCCGTACGCGAGCAGCGGGTACTGCACCAGCGTGTTCTGCACGTCCACGAGGATCGCCGCGGCCGGATCCACCTTGCTCAGCTCCTCGACCGCGATCGTCACCATCATCACGCTGCCGCCCGCGCCGCCGTACGCCTCGGGAATCTGGATGCCGAGGAGGCCGAGCTCCGTGTACTTGGGAATCAGGTCCGCCGCGATCCGTCCGGCGCGCTCCATCTCGCGCACGCGCGGCGCGATCTCGCCCGCCGCGAACGCGGCCACGGCGTCGCGGAAGGCGACTTCATCATCGGTCAACAGCGAGAGCGGGCCGGGCACGGTCACGGACGAGGCGGTCGAGGTCATGCCGGATTGTAGGGTCATCCCCGGTCGCCCGCCATGGTGGGCCGTCCCCCCGTCAGGCGACTCCCCGGGGGTCGGCAGAAGCCGCACGCGGCCGCCCGCCAAAACCCGATTGTAGCGCCCTCGCGCCAACGGCATGGTGCACCCACGAAAAAACACCCGAAGTCGCCCACCCCCCAGCGAGGCCTCATGCGCATTGTCCTGATGCAGCCCAACTACCATGCCGGCGGCGCCGAGATCGCCGGCAACTGGCCACCGGGCTGGGTCGCCTACGTGGGTGGGGCCCTCAAGCACGCCGGCTTCACCGACGTGTCGTTCATCGACGCGATGACCAACCACATGGGCCATGAGGCGCAGCGGGCCCGGCTCCGCGCCCTCGAGCCCGACGTGGTCCTGGCCACCGCCATCACCCCGATGATCTACGAGGCGCAGGCCAGCCTCCGCATCGCGCGCGAGGAGCTGCCGCCCGCCAAGCCCATCCTCGGCGGCATCCACCCGACCTTCCTGTACACGCAGGTCCTCGCCGAGGCGCCGTGGGTGGACTACATCGTCCGCGGCGAGGGCGAGGAGATCGCCGTCGAGCTGCTCGAGGCGATCCGCGACGGCACCGACGTGGCGCGCCGCCGCGAGATCCGCGGCCTCGCCTTCCTCGACGGCAGCGAGGTCGTCGCCACTCCGGCCCGGCCGCCCATCGCCGACCTCGACAGCCTGACCCCCGACTGGTCGCTCCTCGAGTGGGACAAGTACATCTACGTCCCGCTCGACTGCCGCGTCGCCGTGCCGAGCTTCGCCCGCGGGTGCCCGTTCACCTGCCGCTTCTGCTCGCAGTGGAAGTTCTGGCGCAAGTACCGCACCCGCGACCCGAAGAAGTTCGTGGACGAGATCGAGGTGCTGGTGCGCGAGCACAAGGTCGGCTTCTTCATCCTCGCCGACGAGGAGCCCACGATCAACAAGAAGAAGTTCGTGGCCCTCTGCACCGAGCTCGCCGCGCGCAAGCTCCCCGTCCACTGGGGCATCAACACCCGCGTCACCGACATCCTCCGCGACGAGGCCGAGCTCCCGCTCTACCGCGCCGCCGGGCTCGTCCACGTCTCGCTCGGCACCGAGGCCGCCGCGCAGCTCAAGCTCGACCGGTTCCGCAAGCAGACCACCCTCGAGCAGAACAAGAAGGCGATCCGCCTGCTCAAGCAGAACGGCATGCTCGCCGAGGCCCAGTTCATCATCGGTCTCGAGAACGAGACCCCCGAGACCATCGAGGAGACGTACAAGTATTCGCAGGACTGGCAGCCCGACATGGCCAACTGGAACATGTACACGCCGTGGCCCTTCGCCGAGCTCTTCCAGGAGCTGGGCGACAAGGTCGAGGTCCGCGACTACGCCAAGTACAACTTCGTCACCCCCATCATCCAGCCCGACGCGATGACGCGCGAGCAGGTGCTCAAGGGGGTGCTCAAGAACTACGCCCGCTTCTACATGAAGAAGGCGTTCCTCGACTACCCGTTCACTCGCGATCCCTTCAAGCGCCGCTACCTCCTCGGCTGCCTCAAGGCGTTCTGGAGGACGACGGTCAGCAGGAAGTTCTACGACCTCAACCGCGTGAAGGTCGGCGTCGCCGGCGCCGACGTGGACTTCGGCTTCGACGAGTCCAAGGTCTTCAGCCGCGACGAGCTCAAGGCGATGCCCACCATCCGCCCCGAGTTCAAGGCCGACATCGACTACGCCGGTACCGTCCCGGTGCTGGGGGTCGAGCGCAAGGGCGGCACCGTGCTCGCGCCCGACAAGGACGAGGGGGCCGAGATCGAGCGGCTCGCTGCGGAGAGCGTCGATGCGCTCCCGGCCGACGAGTTCACGCCTCCCTCGGGCGGCATCCGCGCATGCTGACCGTCCTCGCCGACGACGTGCAGCTCCGCGCCGCGTCGCTGGTCGCGCGCTACGACCAGCCCGGCCCGCGCTACACGTCGTATCCCCCCGTGCCCCGGTGGTCGAAGGCGTTCGGCGACGCCGACTTCCTCGAGGCGCTCGACGCGACCGGGCCCACCGACCCGTTCGCGCTCTACGTGCACCTCCCGTTCTGCGCCGCGCGCTGCTTCTACTGCGGCTGCAACGCCGTCGTCACCGCGCGCGACGAGATCGTCCACCGCTACCTCGACCGGCTGGACGCTCAGGTCCAGCGGATCGTGGAGCGGCTGGGGCCGGGCCGGCGCGTCACGCAGCTCCACTGGGGCGGCGGCACACCGAACTTCCTCGGCATCCGCGCCATGGATCGAACCTGGCGGATGCTGGCCCGACACTTCGACATCGCCCCCGACGCGGAACTGAGCGTCGAGTGCGACCCGCGCCTCACCTCCAGCGAGCAGCTCCACCACCTGCGCCGCCTCGGCTTCAGCCGCGTCTCGTTCGGCGTGCAGGACCTCGATCCCGACGTGCAGCGCGAGATCGGCCGCGTCCAGCCGGCCGAGATGGTGCGCGAGGTCATCGACTGGAGCCGCGACGCCGGCTTCGAGGGGGTGAACGTGGACCTGGTCTACGGCCTCCCCGGCCAGACCGTCGAGACGCTCGAGCGCACCATGGACCGCGTGCTCGAGGAACTCCATCCCGATCGCGTCGCCTGCTTCGGCTACGCGCACGTGCCGTGGGCGCATCCGCACCAGCGCCAGATCGACGAGTCGCACCTGCCGGATGGCGACGCGCGGTTCGGCCTCTTCAGTCGCGTCGTGCGCCGCTTCACCGGCGCCGGTTACCAGTGGATCGGCTTCGACCACTTCGCGCTCCCCGACGACGCGCTCGCCGTCGCCCAGCGCGAGGGAAGGCTGCACCGGAACTTCATGGGCTACACCACAATGCCGGGCGATCACCTGCTCGGCTTCGGCATGAGCAGCATCTCCGACGTCGCCAACCGCTACGCCCAGGCCGACGGCAGCCTCACGGGATGGTCCAAGGCGATGGACGCGGGACAGCTCGGCATCGTGAAGGGCCTCTCCCTCACCGCGGACGAGGTCCGGCGGCGTCGCGCCATCATGCGCCTCCTCTGCGACCTCCGCATCGCGAAGGACGACCTCCCCGGCGATCCCACCCTCGCCTGGCGACGCCTCGTGCCCCTCGCGCATGACGGGCTCGTCGAGCTCACCGGCGCCGAGGCGACGGTGACGCCGCTCGGCCGCTACTTCCTCCGCAACGTCTGCATGGCGATCGACACCGCCCTCGAGACGGGAACCGCGCGCTACTCGCGCACCATCTGACATGGGTACGGTCACGCATCCGCTGCCGGACGCGGCGTCGCGGCGGCCCAGCCCCGCGCAGGGCGCGCCGCGCGCCGGCGGCATCATCGGTCCCAACAGCATCCTCCAGCTCGTGGACGTGCTGCGCACGGCCCTGGGCGACGCGACGGCGGAGCGCCTGCTCAAGCGCGCCACCGGGCGCACCTTCGACCACTTGCCCACCGCGATGATCGACGAGCGCGAGCCCAACCGGCTCGTGCGCGAAGTCATCGGCGCGGTCGGCGCCGAGGACGCGCGGCGCTACCTGCGCGACGCCGGCACGCGCACCGGCGACTACCTGCTCGCGCACCGGATCCCGCGCGTGGCGCAGTGGGTCATGCGCCTGCTCCCGCGCGCACACGGCCGCCGCCTCCTGCTCGGCGCCATGGCGCGCCACGCCTGGACCTTCGCCGGCAGCGGCACCTTCCGCATCGTGCCCGGCACGCTGCCGACGCTCGAGATCGCCGGCTGCCCCATGTGCCACGGCTTCCGCGTCGGCGCGCCGATGTGCGACTACTACGCGGCCACCTTCGAGCGGCTGCTGCAGGTCATCATCGATCCCCAGGTCGTCGTGCGCGAGGTCGCGTGCGAGGCGGTGGGCGACGCGGCCTGCCGCTTCGTGCTGTCGGCGTGACCGTTCGCGCGCCGCGGCGCCGCGTCGTGCGCGCTACGCCACCGCCACTCCCGCCGGCAGCGCGTCGTCGTCCTCCACGCGGCGCGCCTCCCACTCGGCCAGCCACTGGTACAGCGTCGGCAGCACGAACAGCGTCAGCACCGTGCTCGTGAGCAGCCCGCCGATCACCACGCTCGCCAGCGGCCGTTGCACCTCGCTGCCCGCGCTCGTGCTGAGCGCCATCGGCACGAAGCCGAGCGCGGCCACCAGCGCCGTCATGAGCACGGGACGCAGCCGGTCGCCGGCCCCCGTGCGAACCGCGAGCCCGAGCGGCATGCCGTCGGCGCGGAGCGCGTTGAGGTAGCTCACCAGCACCACGCCGTTCAGCACCGCGATCCCGAACAGCGCGATGAACCCGATCGCGGCCGACAGGTTGAGGTTGAGCCCGCGCAGCCAGAGCATCGCCACCCCGCCCACCAGCGCGAACGGCACGTTCGACAGCACCAGCATCGCCTGCGGGAGCGAGCGGAAGCTCGCGAGCAGGAGCCCCAGGATGAGCGCGAGCGCCAGCGGTACCACGATCGCCAGCCGCCCCATCGCGCGTTGCTGGTTCTCGTACTGCCCGCCCCACTCGAGCAGCACCCCCGGCGGCAGCGTCACGTCGCGCGCCACGCGCGCCCGCACCTCGGCCACGAAGCCGCCGAGGTCGCGCCCGCGCACGTTGCTCAACACCAGCGACCGGCGCATCGCGTCCTCGTGACCGATCAGTTCCGGCGCCGTCGTGCTCACGAACTCCGCCACGCTGCCCAGCGCCACGATCGGGCCCGCCGCCGTGCGCAGCTGGATCCGCGCCAGCGCCGACGGGTCGCCGCGCGCCGCCTCGGGCAGCCGCACCGCGATCCCGATGCGTCGCGGGCCGTCCACCAGCTCGCTCGACACCTGCGCCCCCATCGCGAGCTCGATCGCCTGGCGCACGTCCGCCACCGACACGCCGTACTGCGCCATGACGTCGCGGCGGAGCTGCATGCGCACCTGGCCCGCGCCCTCGCTCACCTCCACCATCGCGTCCGCGTTGCCCGGCACCCCCTTCACGACGCGCAGGATCCGCTCCGCCAGCGCGCGGTTCTCCTCGAGGTCGGGACCCGTCACCTTGATCCCCAGGTCGGTGCGGATCCCGCTCTCGGCCTCGTCGAGCCGCATCGCCAGCGGCTGCGTGAAGCTCACCGTGAGCCCCGGGATCGCCGCCAGCGCCGTGTCGAACGCCGCGATCAGCCCCTCGCGGTCGTGCGCCGTCGTCCATTGCTCGCGCGGCTTGAGGATCACGTACAGGTCCCCCTCGAAGAGCCCCATCGCCTCCGTCGCGAGGTCGGGCCGCCCCTCCTTCGTCACCGCCGTGATCACCTCGGGGAACTGCTTCACGATCCGCTCCGCCTCGAGCGACAGTCGCGTCGCCTCCGCCAGCGACGTGCTCGGCAACCGGCGCGTGTTGATCAGGATCGAGCCCTCGTCGAGCTTGGGCATGAACTCCGTCCCGATCCACCCGAGCGAGCCGACCGCGGCCACCACGAGCACGAGCGCCGCGCCCACCACCAGCCGTCCGCGCGCCAGCGTCCATTCGAGCCACGCCAGGTAGCGCGCGCGTGTCTTCACCAGCCACGGGATCTCGCGCTCCTCCGCGTGCTTGAGCAGCCACGCGCTCACCGCCGGCACGTACGTGAGCGCCAGCAGCAGCGAGCCCAGCACGGCGAACACCACCGTGAACGCCATCGGCTGGAACATCCGCCCTTCCATCCCCGTGAGCGTGAAGATCGGCAGGTACACGGCCACGATGATCGCGATCCCGAACAGGATCGGACGCGCCACCTCGCTCGCCGCCGAGTGGAAGAGCGTCAGCCGGTGCGTCTCGTGCGGCGGTGCGTGCTCGAGCCGTCGCACGAAGTTCTCCACCATCACCACCGAGGCGTCCACGATCAGCCCGAAGTCGAGCGCCCCCAGGCTCATCAGGTTCGCACCGTAGCCGAACAGGTACATCCCCGTGAACGCCACCAGCATCGACAGCGGGATCACGCTCGCCACGATCAGCGAGGCCCGCACGTCGCGCAGGAACAGGAAGAGCACCGCGATCACCAGGAGCCCGCCCTCGGCCAGGTTCTTCACGATCGTGAGCGAGGTGCGCGACACGAGCTCGGTCTGGTCGTAGAACGGCGTCACCGTCACCCCCGTGGGCAGCGCCGCCTCGATCTCCGCCATGCGCGCCTTGACCCCCGCGATCACGCGCCGCGAGTCCGCCCCCTTGAGCTTGAGCACCATCCCCGCCACCACCTCTCCGGTGCCGTCCTTGGTCACCGCGCCATGCCGCGGCAGCGCCCCCGCGCGCACCGTCGCCACGTCCCCCACGCGCACCGGGCTCCCGCCCACGGTCGCGATCACGATGCCCGCGATCTCCCCCGCGCGCTCCACGCGCCCGAGCCCGCGCAGCGTGAACCGCTCCCCCGCCGTCTCGAGGTAGCTCCCCCCGAACGACGCGTTGTTGTCGGCCAGCGCGCGGTGCACGTCGGCCAGCGTGAGCCGGCGCGCCGCGAGCCGCGCCGGGTCGGCCTCCACGTGCACCTGCTCGGTGAACCCGCCCCACGAATTCACCTCCGCCACCCCCGGTACCGTGCGGAGCCGCGGGCGGATGACGTAGTCCTGGATCGTCTTGAGCTCCGTGAGCGAGAGCGTCGGGCTCGACAGCACGTACTGGTACAGCTCCCCCATCGGCGTCGAGAGCGGCGCCATCACCGGTTCCACCCCCGGCGGCAGCGCCCCCTTCGCGTCCCCCAGCCGCTGCTGCACCAGCGTGCGCGCGAAGTACGTGTCGGTCCCGTCCTTGAACGGCACCGTGATGAGCGACAGCCCGAACTTGGACGTCGAGCGCACCCCCTCGGCCCCCGGCAAGCCCATCAGCGACTGCTCGACCGGCCAGGTGACGAGCCGCTCCACTTCCTCCGGCGCGAGCCCCGGCGCCACCACGATCACGTCCACGCGCGTGCCCGTGAGGTCGGGAAACGCGTCGAACGGCAGCCGCGTGAGCGCGATCAACCCGGCCGCCACGAGCAGCAGGGCGCCGCCGATCACGGTGCGGCGGTACGTCAGCGCGAAGCGCAGCATCGCGTCCATGCGCTCAGCCTCCTGCCGCCGAACGGCGCTTGAGCAACTCGGCCTTGGCCAGCGCCGCCCCGCGCACGATCACCGCCGTGCCCGGGTCCACCCCCGCCAGGATCTCCGCCGCCTCCGCCGTGCGGCGCCCCACGCGCACCGGCAGCGCGCGCAGGAACATCCCCTCGCCGCGTTGCTCGGTCACCACCACCACCGTGTCACCCTCGAGCGCCTGCACCGCGCCCGTGGGCACCACCACTGCGGGCGTCTCCGCCGGGCCCATCAGCGACGCGTTCGCGAACATCTCCGCGCGCAGCCGCCGCGACGGGTCGGCCACCGCCGCCCACACCTCCACCGTGCGCGTCAGCGAGTCCACCGCGGGCGCCACGCGCGTCACGCGCGCCACGAACGTCGCGCCCGCGTACGCCGGCACCGAGAAGTGCACCTCGGCCCCCGTGCGCGCCGCGCCCAGCGCCTGTTCGGGCACGTTGAGCAGCAGCATCAGCCCGTCCACGCGCCCGAGCGTCACCAGCGGCTGGCCCACCAGCACCACCGCGCCCGCCTGCACGTGCCGCGTGATCACCGTGCCCGAGGCCGGCGCGCGCACCACCACCTCGTGGTCATCCGCGCCGGCGGCGGGGCCGCTGCCGGCCAGGTGCTGCAGCAGCGCCGTCGCGCGCTCGCGCTCCGCCTTCGCGCGCGCGAGCTCCGCCTCCCCCTCGGCCGCCGCCGCGCGGGCCCGCTCGAGTTCCGCCTGCGAGAGCGCCTTCGCGGCGAAGAGCCGCTCCGCGCGCGCCCCGGCCGCGATCGCCGCCCGCGCCGACACCTCCGCTGCCGACTGTCCGGCTTCGGCGCGCGAGAGCGCGGCCCGCGCGTCCATCATCTCGTGGCTGTGGATCAGCACCAGCACGTCGCCGGCGCGCACCTGGTCACCCGGCTGCACGAGCACGCGCGTCACGCGTCCCTCGGCGAAGGCGCCGAGCGGCTGCGTCGTCATCGGGTCGAGGACGAGCCGCGCCGGCACGGCGTACGACTCGCGCCAGGGCACCGTGCGCACCGTGTCCACGCCGAAGCCGGCGAGCGTCACCGCGTGCGCACTCAGGAGCGCGGTGTCGGGCGGCGTGTCCATCGCGGGCGGGGCCGTTTCGGGGGCGCGGCACGCGGTGAGCGCGAGCGCGCACGCGACGAGCGCGCGGACGGGGCGGGGCAGGGGCGTCACGGTGCGGCCTCCAGGATCGGCGCGCCCATGGCGCGCCGGAGTTCGAGTCGGGTCAGTTGCTGGTCCACGAGCCACCGCAGCGCGGCCGCGCGGGCGTCGGCGCTCGCGCGCCGCGCCTCCAGCAGCTCGAG
>JACQES010000165.1 GCA_016200495.1 Gemmatimonadota bacterium | reverse complement strand
GATGCGGCGGAGATCGTCCTCGCCCATCATGAGCGGTTCGACGGCAGCGGGTATCCGCGAGGGCTCAAGGCGCTCGAGATTCCACTCGGCGCGCGCGTGTTCACCATTGCGGACGTCTATGACGCCATCACGTCGCCGCGCCCGTACCGATCCCCGATGGCGCACGAGGAGGCGCTGCGTGTCATTCGCGACGCGAGTTCCCGGCAGTTCGACCCGGCCGTGGTAGCGGCCTTCCTCGGAATCGGCGAGGACGAATTGCGATCGGTGGCAGCGCGCTTCGCAGACTCGGGCGCGACATGACGCGCAGCACCTGACATGAGGCGGGCCTCCGCCGTCGCGGCGGAGGCGTCACGAGCGGGTCCGGCATCAACCGGGGGGACGGCATGAGGCGAGGCATGATGATCTGGCTCTGGCCGATGACAGTGTGGCTCGGTGGCTGCATGATGTCCGGCGTTGGCGGAATGGGCATGGGAAGCGTCGGCATGCACGGAACGATGGGCGGCATGGCAGACCGCGGCCCGACGTTCGTCAAGGAATCGGTGACCTCGGGCGTGCGGATGACCGTCGAGTTTCCGCCCTATCGACTGGGCGACTCGCTCCGGTACGTGCTGGTCGTGCAGGAGGCGGAGAACAAGGCTCCCCTCCCGGGTGCGGTCGTCGGCCTGTTCGTCTCGCCATCGAATGGTGGGGCATCGGCCGAGCGGGATCACGCGGCCGCACACGCCGGACCGGACTCGATGCGCGCGGCGACACCCACCGTGCCCGTCACGGAGCTGGAGTATGCCGCGTCGGATCTTGGCAACGGGTGCTATGCATTTCGACCCTCGATAACGGCGGCTGGCGCGTATCGATTGCGCTTCGTGATCACGGGCGGCCTCACCCCCGACCCTGCGGTGTCGCATGAGCTCGAGCACGTGGTGCAAATCCCGAGTTCCGGGAACGGGCACGGGCGCGGGATGGCGGCGGCGGGCGCTGACGACGTCCGGTCGATATCCCTCCTCTTGCTCGGCGCCGGGGCAATGGCCGTCGCGATGCTCTTCATGGTCCGATGACAGCCGACGTGCGCGACTCGGCGTTGAGGGGGATCACGACTGTCGGCCGTCCCGCGAGCCGGCGGCCTCCGTACAGCCAGCCCTGTGGGCGCTGGGCGCATGGGCGTACCCGTCCAGCGCGCGTATATCCGTGGTGCCCTTCAGCCGGACACGGGCGGTGAGCCCGTGCGTGTATGCCAGGGTCGGCGCGCGGGTCGCACGCGGCCTCGCGCTCATCGTGGTCTGGAGCCGCTTGGGGTCAGCGCAGCCATTGCCCGCGGGGACGCGCGTGCGGATCCGGCTCGACGACGTGGTCTCGTCGGTGGAATCGCAGCGGGGCGACACCGTTCGTGCGCACGTCATCGCGGCGACATTCGCGGACCGTGCCTCGCTCCTTCCTCCCCGGACACCGGTCGTGGCCGTCGTGCGGAGCATTGGACGTGGCGACCACCGAGGCGCCCGGCACGTGCTGGCCCTCGAGTTCAGCGCACTGGGCGGATCTGACGGAACACTCGTTCCCATTCAGTCGCGCGTCGAGGAGGTGCATGATGCCCGGGAGTCGCTCGATTCGGCGGGACACCGCGAGCCGGCCGACTTGGTCAACTTCGTCCTGATCGGCGATCTGGCAGCGCTCGACGAGGCGATTGAACCGCCCCGGGGTCGCCGGAGGGACGGTCGACTACGCGTCGGTGCAGAGCGATCTGCATCGGTTACGCGAATCGGTGAAAGGGTTCGAGGACGGGACACCTGATTTTCTGGGCATCACCGCCCTCGCGGACGGGTTCGCGTTCCTCGACGACGTGGGCATCGATCGGCTGAGTCGGCACGTCATGTCGCTCACCGGCGCGCTGCTCGAAGGCTTCCGGGCGCTCACGCATGCAACCGGTCGGCCGGTGGTGCGCGTGTACGGGCCACCGGACCTCGTTGACCGCGGCGCCACCGTTGCCTTCAACCTCCGTGATGCCGCCGGCCGGGTGATCCCCTTCGCCCAGGTGGAAGCGCGCGCTCGCGACGAAGGCGTGTCGCTACGCGGGGGGTGCTTCTGCAATCCCGGGGCATCGGAGGCCGCGTTCGGATTTCCGGCGTCGTCGGCTGCCGACTGCTTCCGGAGGGTCGCCGCAGTCGGCTTCACGCCGGAGCGATTCGCCGAATGCCTGGGTCATGGATTCGCGGTTGGCGCATTGCGTGCGTCGTTGGGACTCGCGAACACGTTCGGCGATGTGGATCGCGCGATCGGTGTCGTCGCCACCTTCCGCGCGTCGCACGCGCGGGGTGACACCGGCCGACGCACGTACGGATGACGCGCTCGTGCATCGTCGGCATCCGACCGGTGCCGGAAGCGGCCCCCGACCAGTCTGTGCCGGACCTCCACCAGCTGGTGACCACCCTCCCTCTGCGCGGGGGCAGTGGTCCCTCTGCCGGCGAGCGCGCCGCGAGCGGACGCGTGCGGCGCGCTCGCGGCGGTGGGGATCCTCGCTGGTGTGCGTCGCTATCCGACGCGGATCATCCCCCCGACTTCGACAACGTCTGCGTGTAAGCGACGACCGCCTCCATCTCGGCAGCCGTCATCTTGTCGGCGAATCCCTTCATCTCGCCCTTTCCCTTCCGCACGACGTCGAGCATGACCTTCGTGGTCAGCTGCTTCATGAACTCCGCGTCGTTGAGCGACGCAATCTTCTCGTACTGCCGCTTCGCGGTCTTCGTGGGCTCGCCGGTCACGCCATGGCACTGCTTGCAGTTCTTGAGGTACAGGGCCTTTCCGTCCGCGTCCTGTGCGGAAAACGGCCGCACGAGCGTGTGTCGCGTGCTTCGCGCGTGCGCTCGTGCCGGCGAGGCCGGTGCGGAGAGCACGACGAACGACGCGAGCACGGGCGCGAGCAGCAGCGATGATACGTGCATGGAGCCCCTCCGGAAGGGGGAATGGGGAGTCAGTGACTAGAAATTGAACTGCAGCTGCGTGGAGATCCCCTGTCGCTTTGGAGCTCCCGGCGCCAGTGGCGTGTCGAGGAATAGTTCGATGCCAAGCCGCAGGTACGGGGGGCCGTTCAGCGGCAGGATGCCACCCAGCACGTAGCGCCGCAGTCCGGCGTTCGAGACGTCGTGATCGGGATCGAGTTGCTCATACCGCCCATACACGCTCGCCAGCGACACCGGGAAGGCGTACAGGGCCGACGCCCAGGCCCCGGTTCCGATGAGACGGGATGACGCGAACGGCGCCCCCCCGCCGACCGGCAGTTTCGAGTCCCTGCCGTACACGTAGCCACCCACGAACTGCGTCGTCGCCGAGCCGGCCGGAGAGGTCGGCGAGGCGAGTCCATTGAGCAGCTGGATGCTGGTCCGGCTGCGGCCATCAAAGACGATGGAGGCTTCCAGTTCCGTCGCGTCCCCTCCATACGCGAAGGGAACGGCGCCCGTCACCGGGCTGCTGATCGCGAGGGGTTGCAGGATGCCGGTGGCACGGTCGAATCCGGCGACCATGCCGCCGGCGAGGGCGTGCCCGGTGCCGACGCGCACGCCGACGAACCGCGACTCGTCACCCCAGGCTCCGGCGAATTGGGCCACCAGGTCGATGCTGCCTTCGGTGCCCCGCTCGAACTGCAGGAACGCGCCGTAGTTGCTGCCCAGCGCCCCGCCGACGTAGAGGCTGGCGCTCGGAACACTGATCGCGTTCACCTCCGTGGGCTGGCCGCTCGTCTTCGCATAGTTGTGTTGCGCGATCGCCTGCGCCGCCAGGTACTCCTCGATCTTGCGGACCTCCGCCTTTTCGCCGATCTCGCTCGGCATGCGATAGCCGGCCCACTTGAAGGCGAGCCCAGTGGCGTTCAGGCGGGGTACCACGGGGTAGTGACAGCCGCTGCAGTTCATGTTGTACTTGCGTGCCCATGCGGGAATGGCGGCCGCGTCGCGCGCCGGCCAGCACACAGCCGCCAGGAGCAGGAGGCCGGCGAGCGCGCGGGGCGTTCGCCGAGGGGCCCGTGTCGATGCGCGTTGTGCGTCGCAGAAGGGACGGCTCGCACGTGGGATGTGAAGTGGCATGCTCATGCTCTGTGTCTCGCTCTTGGGTGTACGGGATCATGCGACCGCTGGTCGGCATCGGCGCGGACCCGCCCGGTCGTCACCGGGGCGACCGATTGGCCTTCTGCGCGGGAGGAGCGCCCTGGGCTGGTGCGTCGGAGTTGGCCAAGCCGGCCTTGATCAAGTCAGGGAACGTGTCGCGGATGTCCGGCGTCGCGGACGAGCCCGGCTTTCCTCGCAGCGTCGCGAGGTAGCGCGCCACTTCCTCGATCTCCTGATGCGACAGCACCGGCGGACCGAACCCCGCCATCTTCGAGTCGGGCCGAAAGCGCGCCGGATTCTCGACGAAGCTGTGGAGCCATGCCGACGAGTGACGAAGGCCGACTTCCGAGAGGTCGGGACCCTGATCGCCACCCTTGCCCAGCACGACATGACACGAGGCGCACTGGCGCTGGAACAGGGCCCGGCCTGCCCGGTCGGGACCCGTGAGTGCCTTGGACGACTCATCGGGTTCGCTGCCGGGGGGAACGTCACGCAGGGCCGCACCCAACAGGGTCCCCGCCCCCCCAAGCACCAGCACCAGGGCGCCCATCGCGACCGGTCGCCGGAGCAGGTGCCGCCGGCTACCTCGATCGAAGAGCGGCAGGGCGAGCAACGCCAGCAGGAAGATGGACGGCACCCCGACGATCACGGCACCTTCGGCGGAGCCGGGGACCAGCTTCAGCAGCTGGTACAGCGGCAGGAAGTACCATTCCGGGCGCGGCACGTACGAGGTGTCGGTCGGGTCCGCCGGCGCCTCGAGCCCGGCACCTGCCCAGGCGCCGAGGACCACGAGGATCGTCACGACCACCGCGGCGGTCGCAACGTCCTTCGCGATGACATCCGGCCAGAAACGGACGCCTCCGCGCTTCGCAGCGGCAGACGCGCGCTCGTAGAAGGCGGGATACGCGGCATCGTCGGTGCGCGCCGGCGCGTCCGGTTCGAGCGCCCCCGGGAGGGGCGCGATGCCTTGGCGAACGACGAGGATCAGGTGCACGGCCACGAGCAGGAGGAGCGACAGCGGCAGCAGCAGCACGTGGAAGGCGTAGAAGCGCGCGAGCGTGCCGGCCCCGAGCTGGGCGCCGCCCTTCAGCAGGCTCGCGACGAAGGAACCCACCCAGGGCACGGTGCCCGCCATGCTCGTGCCGACCTGCGTCGCCCAGTACGCGCGCTGATCCCACGGCAGCAGATAGCCCGTGAACCCGAATGCCATGACCAGGACGAAGATTGCGGTCCCGAGGATCCAGTTTGGCTCGCGCGGATACTTGTATGCCCCCATCGCGAAGACCCGCGTCATGTGCGCAAGCACGAGCAGCACCATGGCGCTCGAACCCCAATGATGGATGCCCCGGAGCGTTGCGCCGCTGAGCACATGCCGTTGGAGATACTGGACGCTCTCGTAGGCATGGTCCGGACTCGCTGAGTACACCGTGGCAAGCGCAACGCCGGTCACGATCTGCACCAGGAACACCGTCAGCGTCGCGCTGCCCAGCGTGTGCCACCATGTGAGGCGATCTGGAACCGCCCGGTCGAGCAGGGCCCGGCGCAGGCCGGCCAGGTCGAGTCGCGCATCAAGCCAGGAAGACGGCTTCGGCCCGGACGATCCGTCGAGACGATCCTCCGGCTCCGTCACGCCAGCACCTCCTTCGTCGAGATGCCGGGGCGGAAGAGCCGATGCTTGACGAAGAGTGCACCATCCTCCACCCGCACCTCGAGCGTGTCGAGCCCTCGCGGTGGTGGTCCGCCCAGCACGGCGCCCGACTTGCCGTCGAAGAGGCCATGATGACACGGACAGTGAAACACCTTCTTGTCCGCCTCGAAGAAGAAGCTGCACCCCAGGTGAGGACACACGCCGCTGAAGGCGGTGAACGCCTGCGCGTCCTCCGTGTAGAGCCACACGCTCCGGAGCAAGCGACTCTCGACCCAGACGTCGTTGACCACCTCGACGAAATCCACCTTGATCGGCACGCCCAGGTCGAGCGTGTTGATGTCATCCGCCACCTTGATCCACGCCGCTGGCGCCGTTCGGTCGAATCCCGGGGAAACGAGCGCACGAAGCACCGGGACGCCGACGAGCCCACCGATGGTCACGGCACCGACGGCGCTTGCGGTGCCGAGGAAGCGACGCCGTGCATGCGACTGCACACTGGCACCATCAGGGGAGGACGGTCCGGGTTCGGGAGCGGGAAGGGAGGACTCGGTCATCGTCTTGGCACGGTGAGGGGGGTGGCCGCATGTCCAGCCTTGGGCGCGAGGTCAATGGTCGTGCGTCGGCAGCGCCGCGCGAAATTGCGCGGATCGCTCCCGTGCCACCTGAGGGGCACCGGAGCACAAGGGGAGCCCGACCACCGATGCACGCGCATCACTCGGGACAAGCGCCGGCGTCAGCCGGATCCGGTCTGCTAGGGACATCCGTCGCGGGGGCGGCCCGCCACTCCCCGTGCGCCCCCACGTAGACGGCGCGATCGGCTTCGAACCGTGCTCGGCAGGTCGCCGAGCAGAAGTACCAGGTATGCGCTCGCTCGACGATGCGCTCCGCCGCCGTCGCCGATGTCAGGGCCATGCCACAGACCGGATCGACGCCGGCATCCGCATGCTGGTAGCGGGCGTCCGTTTCCAATCCCAGATAGAACCGGACGAAGGCGAAGAGCCGATGCTCGATCCACTCGACGATGGGGGCCGCGATGGCATCGTCGAGCGAGACGTCGAGGTGCTCGGCGGGGTCGATCCGCATCAGCAGCGGCACGACCTCGAGGCGAAAGTTGATGGTCGCGGTGCCTCGATCGGTGTCAAGCAGGACACCGACGGTGAACTGCGCGGTCGCGGGAAACCGTGCCGACGAGGCGAATCGGCACCGGACGTGCGCACCAGCGGCCGTTCGGCCCCGTTCGACCGTGGCGTTCGGAAACTGCTCCGCGATCATCTGGACGCGCGGGATGATCTCGGCCTCCATGAGCGATGTGGCGACGCGCTCGAACTGTCGATGCATGTCCGTGCGCGCGCGCATCGCCTCGTCCAGCGCGGCGCGCTCGCGGGCACCAGCGTCCTGCGCCGCCGTGACGCTCTCCGCGAGCTGTGCGCGAAAGGCGGCAAGCTGACCGGCCCGGGCCCTGTCTCGAGACTCATCCATGGCGGCGCTCCTCGTAGATCGACGTGCGGAGTCGAGGCGTCTGCCCGGCAGGCGCCGCTTCCCTTGCGGAGCACCCAACAGAAGCATACCGTCTCTTCTCGTCGAATACACGATGCTCGCGGCTCCTGATGACAGCCTGAATGCTTCCTGAGCGCGGAAGCGGCACGAGGCGTGCGAGCCGCGTTCGGGCCTCCCTGTGTCCCCAGTCCTGCCCTCCAGTGTCCGACGAGCCAGATCCCCTTCGAGCTACCATCGCGAGTTGGCGAGCGGATCCGGGCGCCACGTACTGCTCGTGGTTCCTCTGGGACCAACGGGTCAAGAACTTCCGATCGATCCGGCGTGGCATCCAGGAAGTGGCGCGGCGGATCGAGGCGGACGAGTTCGGGAACGCGTTTCGTGGTTCGGCCTTGGAGACCGTCGTGAAGTCGGTGGCGGAACAGCGCCAGATGTTTCGGGGCGCGGACCATGCGTGGATCTGGAAACCCAAGCTCCGGATACCGGACATCTACGAATCGCGGGAGAACCAGCTCGCCTTTGGCCGGTTCCTTGACGCGTGCCTCTGCTGCCGCACGGAGGAGTCGCTCCTCGATGCAATACGACGGCTGGATGCACTTGGCATTCGCGGGCTCGGACCGACCGCGGCCAACCTGATGTACTTTCTCCATCCGACGCTCGTGCCGCCGTTCAACACGGCCATGGTGGACGGCTTCAACGCTGTGAGCGGGGCGCGCATTCGACTTGGCAAGTGGACGCACTATCTCGCAATGCGCGCGGGCATGCTGGAACTGAACGCGCGCTATCGCGACCTGCTGTCCAACGACCTTGGCGCCATCGCGGGTCTGCTCTTCGACCTCGGGACTGGGCGCCACAGCACGTCGTCTACGGTGAGCGGCGAGGCAGCCCGCGCGGCGGGGACTTCGGAGCTGGGCCGGGTTCGTCGCAAGGCCGCGCGCGAGGCCGAGGCGCTCGAGGCTGGCGTGGAGGGTGATCGAACGCACACCGAAATCCACGGCTGGCTTCGAGACCTCGGCCGTGCGCTTGGCTTCGATGTCTGGATCGCGGCAAACGGTCGC
>JACQES010000009.1 GCA_016200495.1 Gemmatimonadota bacterium | reverse complement strand
GTACGACGCGGGGCAGATGCGCGACTACTTCCAGCGCGCGGTCATCGTCTCGGAGGACCGTCCGGTGCTGATCGACCGGTTCCTCGAGGACGCGTTCGAGGCGGACGTGGACGCCATCTGCGACGGCGAGACCGTGGTGATCGGCGGCGTGATGCAGCACATCGAGGATGCCGGGATCCATTCCGGCGACTCGGCTTGCGTGCTCCCCCCGTACAAGATCGGGCCGGCCGAGCAGGCGGTGATGCGGAGCCACACGGCCGCGTTCGCGAAGGCGCTCGGGGTGAAGGGGCTCATCAACGTGCAGTTCGCCGTCAAGGACGGCGTCGTGTACGTGATCGAGGTCAACCCGCGCGCGAGCCGCACGATCCCGTTCATCTCGAAGGCCATCGGCGTGCCGCTGGCATCGCTCGCGGCGCGCGTGATGACGGGCGAGACGCTGGCGCAGGTGGGGTTCACCGAGGAGATCGTGCCCTCGTTCCACTCGGTCAAGGAAGCCGTCTTCCCGTTCAACAAGTTCCGCGAATTCGACCCGATCCTCGGCCCCGAGATGCGCTCGACGGGCGAGGTGATGGGCATCGCGGAGTCGTTCGGGGTGGCGTTCGCCAAGGCGCAGCTCGGGGCGGGGAACGGGCTTCCGCCCGAGGGGGCGGTGCTGTTCACGGTCAACGAGCACGACAAGCCCGCGGCGGCCGACATCGCGGTGCGCTTCGCGGCGATGGGCTACCGGATCATGGCCACCAACGGCACGGGGCGGTACCTCGAGGCGCGGGGACTCGAGGTGGAGCACGTGCACAAGGTGCACGAGGGACGGCCGAACCTGATGGACAAGCTCAAGAACGGCGAGGTCCAGCTGCTGGTGAACACGCCGCTCGGCAAGACGTCGCAGCGCGACGACTACTCGATGCGCCAGGCCGCGATCGCCCTGAAGATCCCGTACACGACCACGCTCTCGGCCGCCGCCGCGGCGTGCGACGCGATCGCCGCGTTGCGGGAGGGCACGCCGGGCGTCCAGTCGCTGCAGGAGTGGCACGCTGCCCTGCAGGCCACCCGATGAGCGATCCCTTCGTCCACGAATCCGCGTACGTTGACGCCGGCGCCGAGATCGGCGCCGGCACGCGCATCTGGCACTTCTGCCACGTGAACCCGGGCGCCGTGATCGGCGAGCGGTGTTCGCTGGGCCAGAACGTGGTCGTGATGCCGGGGGTGCGGATCGGGAACAACGTGAAGATCCAGAACAACGTCTCGGTCTACGAGGGGGTCACCCTCGAGGACGACGTGTTCTGCGGACCGTCCATGGTCTTCACCAACGTGATCAACCCGCGGAGCCACGTCTCCCGGAAGCACGAGTACCGGCCCACGCTCGTGCGGAAGGGCGCGACGATCGGGGCGAACGCCACCGTGCTGTGTGGCGTGACGCTGGGGACGTACGCCTTCGTGGCGGCGGGCGCCGTCATCACGCGCGACGTGCCGGCGTTCGCGCTCGTGGCCGGCGTCCCGGCGCGACGCCTGGGCTGGATGTGCCGGTGCGGCGAACGGCTGGATGACGCCGCGGCGCGGCCGTGTGCCGCGTGCGGCACCCGCTACCGCGCCGAGGACGACGGACTCGCCATCGTGGAGGACCGATGAGCCACACGGACGTGCGGATCGCGCTGGTCGGCTGCGGCCGCATCAGCGGCAACCACGTGCAGGCGATCGCGAAGGTGGATGGGCTGCACCTCGTGGCGTGCTGCGACACGGTCGAGGAGCGCGCCCGCGAGACCGGGACGGCCGCGGGCATCCCGTGGTTCACCTCGTTCGAGACGATGCTGGCCGAGTCGCACTGCGACGCGGTGGCGATCTGCACCCCGAGCGGGCTGCACCCCCGGCATGGCATCCTGGCCGCGCGCGCCGGCAAGCACGTGATCTGCGAGAAGCCGATGGCGATCACGCTCGAGGGGGCGGACCAGCTGGTGCAGGCGTGCGACGACGCCGGCGTGAGCCTGTTCGTCGTCAAGCAAAACCGCCTCAACCCGGCCATCCAGCTCCTCCGGAAGGCGGTGGACAAGGGGCGCTTCGGCCGGATCTACATGGCCAACGCCACCGTGCGGTGGGCGCGCCCGCAGTCGTACTACGACCAGGCCCCGTGGCGCGGCACAGGCCTCGCACTACGTCGACCTGATCCAGTGGCTCGTGGGGCCGGTCGAGAGCGTCATGGCCCGCACGGCCACGCTGGCGCGGCGGATCGAGGCCGAGGACTCGGGAGTGGCGATCCTGCGCTTCCGGAACGGCGCGCTCGGGACGATCGAGGTCACGATGCTCACGTACCCGCGCAACCTCGAGGGCTCCATCACGCTGCTCGGCGAGCACGGGAGCGTGAAGATCGGCGGGACGGCGGTGAACAAGGTGGAAACCTGGCAGTTCGCCGACTATGACGACGATGACAAAGCCGTCGAACTCGCCGCGACCAACCCGCCCAACGTGTACGGGTTCGGCCACGAGGGCTACTACCGGAACGTGCTGGCCGTGTTGCGCGGACAGTCTCGTCCTGACACGGACGGGCGCGCCGGGCGGAAGTCGCTCGAACTGATTCTGGGGATCTACGCCTCCGCCAAGGCGGGGCGGGAGGTGTCGCTCCCGCTCAAGACGAGCTGAGCGGTTTCGGTACGCAAGTTGCCCCGTGACGGGTGCCGTCGTGTCGCTTCGCGACGGCAAGGGAATGGCGTTGAGTTGATTTCACTTGCGCCCCCTTCCAATTTTCAAAACTGGGGCGAAACCCGTCCCGCCACATCACAAAGCTGACATGCCCGTCCCCCTGCTGGACCTCAAGGCGCAACACGCGACGATCCGGGACTCCGTGGTCGCCGCGATGCTCAAGGTCGTCGACGATCAGGCGTTCATCCTGGGCGAGCCGGTGGAGCGCCTCGAGCGTGCCGTCGGCGCCCTGTCGCACACCGCGCACGCGATCGGCTGCGCGAACGGGACCGATGCGCTGCTGCTCGCGCTCCGCGCGCTCGACGTCGGGCGTGACGACGAGGTGATCACCACCCCGTTCACCTTCTTCGCGACGGCCGGGACGATCCACAACGTCGGCGCGCGCGCGGTGTTCGTCGACATCGATCCGGCCACCTTCAACATCCGGCCGGACGCGGTCGGCGTGGCGATCACGCCGCGGACGAAGGCGGTCACGGCCGTGGACCTGTTCGGGCAGATGGCGCCGATCGAACAGGTGATGACCGCCGCCAGGGGGCTGCCGGTGATCGAGGACGCCGCGCAGTCGATCGGCGCGCGCCGGCAGGTGGGCGGCACGTGGCGGATGGCCGGCGAACTCGCCACCATCGGCACCTTCAGCTTCTTCCCCTCGAAGAACCTCGGCGGCTACGGGGACGGCGGGATGATCGTGACACAGGACGACGCGCTGGCCACGCGGCTCAAGCGGCTGCGCGTGCACGGCGGCGCCAAGCAGTACTTCCACGACGAGGTCGGCTACAACAGCCGCCTCGACGCGCTGCAGGCGGCGGTGCTCGACGCCAAGCTGCCGCACCTCGCGCAGTGGAGCGCCGCGCGGCGGCGCAACGCGGCGTGGTACGACCAGGCCCTCGCCGGGGTGCCGGAGATCGTGCGCCCCGCCATCGACCCGGCCAACGAGTCCATCTACAACCAGTACACGCTGCGCGCCGACCGGCGCGACGCGCTCCAGGCGCACCTCAAGGCGAAGGGGATCGGCACCTCGATCTACTATCCGCTGCCGCTGCACCTGCAGCCCTGCTTCGCCTACCTCGGCTACCGCGCGGGGCAGTGCCCCGAGGCCGAGCGGGCCGCGCAGGAGGTGCTCTCGCTCCCGGTCTACCCCGAGCTCACCGAGGCGCAGCTCGCCGAGGTCGCGTCCGCCGTCCGCGGCTTCTACGGCCGCTGAGTCCCCCACCCGAAGAGTCGTTCATGTCCAGCACAGCGCTCCAGCAGAAGATCGCGTCGCGGAAGGCCGTCGTCGGCGTCGTGGGTCTCGGCTACGTGGGACTCCCGCTCGCGATGGAGTTCGCGAAGGCGGGGTTCCACGTCATCGGCTTCGACGTGAGCGCGCGCGTCACGGAGCTGCTCATGCGCGGCGAATCGCACATCCAGGACGTCCCCGCATCCGAAGTGGCGTCCACGGTCAAGGCGGGGACGTTCATCGCCACCACGGACGAGGCGCAGCTCAAGCGGTGCGACGCGATCTCGATCGCGGTGCCGACGCCGCTCAGCAAGACGCGCGACCCCGACCTGTCGT
The DNA here is from genome assembly GCA_016200495.1 of Gemmatimonadota bacterium. GTDB lineage: Bacteria > Gemmatimonadota > Gemmatimonadetes > Gemmatimonadales > Gemmatimonadaceae > JACPPC01. Next base: position 17,658 of record JACQES010000009.1, on the reverse strand, counting down.
TCGTGATCAGCGCCTCCGACACGATCGCGCGCAACGCGCACCCGGGGCTCCTGATCGTGCTCGAGAGCACGACGTATCCCGGGACGACGCGCGAGCTCATGCAGCCGCGCCTCGAGGCCGTGGGGCTCACGGTGGGCACGGACGTGTTCCTCGCGTTCAGCCCCGAGCGCGTGGACCCCGGCAACCCGACGTGGCACACCAAGAACACCCCCAAGGTCGTCGGCGGGATCACGGCCAACTGCACGGCGCTGGCGATGCAACTCTACCAGTCGTGCATCGACACGGTCGTGCCGGTCACCTCGACGGAGTCGGCCGAGCTGGTGAAGCTGCTCGAGAACACCTTCCGCGCGGTCAACATCGGGCTCGTCAACGAGATGGCGATCGTCTGCGACAAGCTCGGCGTCAACGTCTGGGAGGTCATCGACGCGGCGGCGACCAAGCCGTTCGGCTTCATGAAGTTCACGCCGGGGCCGGGGATCGGCGGGCACTGCATTCCGCTCGACCCGCACTACCTCGCGTGGAAGATGCGCACGCTCAACTACCGCACGCGCTTCATCGACGTGGCGAGCGAGATCAACTCCGAGATGCCGCTCTTCGTGGTCGAGAAGGTGACGAGCGCGCTCAACCAGGAGAAGAAGGCCGTCAACGGCAGCCGCGTCCTCGTGCTGGGGATCAGCTACAAGCGCGACATCGACGACATGCGCGAATCGCCCGCCCTCGACGTGATCAAGCTCCTCGAGGAGCGCGGGGCCCGCGTGGAGTACCACGATCCGCACGTCGCGTCGTTCCGCGAGGACGGCCACGTGAAGCACGGGATCGCGCTGACCGCGGACGCGCTGGCCGCCGCGGATGCCGTGGTCATCATCACGGACCACCGGGCGGTCGACTACGGGTTCGTGGTGGCGCACGCGCACCTCGTCGTGGACACCCGGAACGCGCTCGCCAAGGTCCCCGCCGCCAGGGCGCGCGTGGTGTCGCTCTCGCAGCATGCGGTGATCGCGGCCGCCGGCGCCGCGTGAGCGTGGTCCTCGCCCCGGCCGCCGAGGCGCGCGCGTGAAGGTCGCGGTCGTCGGCACGGGTTATGTCGGGCTGGTCGTCGGCGCGTGCTTCGCCGAGACGGGCAACGACGTCACGTGCGTGGACGTCGATCCCGCGAAGATCGCCGGCCTCCGCAAGAACGTGATCCCGATCTACGAGCCCGGCCTCGGCGAACTCGTCGAGCGGAACCAGCGCGTCGGGCGGCTGCACTTCACCACGGTGCTGGCCGAGGCCGTGACCGGGGCCGAGGCGGTGTTCATCGCGGTTGGCACGCCGCCCGATGAGGACGGATCGGCCGACCTGCGGCATGTGCTGGGGGTCGCGCGCGACCTCGGGCCGCACCTGGCGCCGGACGCCGTGGTCGTGACCAAGAGCACCGTGCCTGTGGGGACCGGCGCGCGCGTCCGCGAGGCGGTCGCCTCGACCGCCACGGTGCCGTTCCACGTCTGCTCCAATCCCGAGTTCCTCAAGGAGGGCGCCGCCGTCGAGGACTCGATGCGGCCTGACCGCGTGGTCGTCGGCGCGGACAGCGCGCGGGCGCGGGACGTGATGAGCGAGCTCTACGCCCCCTTCGTGCGCACGGGCAAGCCGATCCTGTTCATGGACGTTCCGTCGGCGGAGCTGACCAAGTACGCGGCGAACGCCATGCTCGCGACGCGCATCACGTTCATGAACGAGATCGCGAACCTGTGCGAGCGCGTGGGCGCGAACGTGGACCAGGTGCGTCGCGGGATCGGCTCGGACGCACGGATCGGCTCGTCGTTCCTGTTCCCCGGGCCGGGGTATGGCGGCTCGTGCTTCCCGAAGGACGTGCAGGCGCTCGAGCGCCTCGCGGCCGCGGTCGACAGCCCGCTCCGGGTGGTGGCCGCCGTGCACGCGGCCAACGAGCACCAGAAGGGGCGCCTCTTCGCGATCGTGCGCGATGCGCTGGGCGGGCAGCTGGCCGGGCGCCGGGTCGCGATCTGGGGGCTGGCCTTCAAGGCCCAGACCGACGACATGCGCGAGTCACCCGCGCTGGTGCTGATCGAGGCGCTGCTGGGGGCCGGGGCCACGGTGGTGGCACACGACCCGGCGGCGATGGACGAGGCGCGCCGGCGCCTAGGCACGAGCGTCACGTTCGCCCCGACGGCGTACGACGCGCTCGAGGGCGCCGACGCCCTCGTGATCGTCACCGACTGGAACGAGTACCGCCACCCGAACTTCGACCGGATGCGCGCCGCGCTCGCGCGTCCCGTGATCGTCGACGGGCGCAACCTGTACGATCCCGAGCGCATGGCGCGCACGGGCTTCACCTACCGCTCGATCGGACGGCCTGCCGCATGAGAGTGCTCATCACCGGCGCCGCCGGCTTCCTCGGCTCCAACCTCGTCGACCGCTTCCTCCGGGACGGCCACCAGGTGGTGGGGCTCGACAACTTCGTGACGGGCAGCCCGGACAACATCGCGCACCTGACGGGCAACCCGAACTTCGAGTTCGTCCGGCACAACATCTCCAACTTCACGTACGTGGCCGGCCCGCTCGACGGCGTCCTCCACTTCGCCTCCCCGGCGTCGCCGATCGACTACCTCGAGCACCCGATTCCGACGCTGAAGGTCGGTGCGCTGGGGACGCACAACGCGCTCGGGATCGCCAAGGCCAAGTCGGCGCGGTTCTTCCTCGCGTCGACGAGCGAGGTCTACGGCGACCCCCTCGTCCACCCGCAGCCCGAGGGATATTGGGGGAACGTGAACCCGATCGGCCCCCGCGGTGTCTATGATGAGGCCAAGCGCTTCGCCGAGGCCATGACCATGGCCTACCACCGGTTTCACGGCCTCGACACCCGGATCGTCCGCATCTTCAACACCTATGGTCCCCGCATGCGCCCGCACGACGGGCGGGTGGTCTCGAACTTCATCGTCCAGGCCATCAAGGGCGAGCCGCTCACGCTCTACGGCGACGGGCAGCAGACGCGCTCGTTCACCTTCGTGGACGACGAGGTCGAGGGGATCTACCAGCTGTTCCTGCGCGGCGACGCCATGCCGATGAACATCGGGAACCCGAACGAGTTCACGGTCCGCGAGCTCGCCGAGGTGGTGCTGGAGCTCACCGGCTCCAAGTCGCCGATCGTCCAGCGGCCGCTCCCCGAGGACGATCCCAAGGTGCGCAAGCCCGACATCACCCGCGCCCGCACGGTGCTCGGCTGGGAGCCGACCGTGCAGCTCCGCGAGGGCGTGTCGCGCACGATCGCGTACTTCCGCGGCGTCGTGGGACGCACGGCATGACGCCGCGCTTCCGCCCGGTGCGCCCCCGTCGGGCGCCGCTCGCCCTCGTCCTCCTCGCCACGGCGCTCGCCGCGGCCGGGTGCTTCAAGGGATTCGACCCGCGCGTCTTCCGGACGAGCGAGTCGCTGTTCGGTGCCAGCATGGACCAGCTCAAGCGCGGCCGGCTCGAGAACGCCACCAAGGGGTTCGAGAAGCTGACCCTCGACCTGCCGGCGCGCGACCCGCTGCTGCCGGTGGCGTTCTGGTACCTCGCGGTGACGTACGACCGGCGCGAGGACTACCTGTTCGCGGCGCAGAACTACCAGCGCCTGGCCGAGACCTTTCCGGACGATTCGCTCGCCGATGACGCGCTGTTCGCGGCCGGCAAGTCGTACGCCGCGATGTGGCGCACCCCGGAACTCGATCCCCAGTACGCACTCCTCGCCCAGGGCACGTGGCGCGGGCTGCTCGCCAACTATCCCGAGACCTCGCTGCGCGACAGCGTGACCAAGGCGATCGGCCGCATCGAGGACAAGCTCGCCACCAAGGACTACGAAACGGGGCAGCACTACCTGCGCCGGAAGGCGTACGACTCGGCGATCATCTACTTCAAGGACGTCATGAAGACGTACCCGGCGACGCCGCATGCGCGCCTGTCGGGGCTGCGCCTCCTGTCCGCCTACCGCGCGATCAAGTACGGCGAGGAGGCGAAGGAGCTCTGCGAGACGCTCAACAAGTCGTATCCGCAGGACGGTGACGTGAAGACCGCCTGCGCCCCTCCCGCGGCGACCGCCGCGCGCTGATCCCGATGCGCGCGGGCGTGTTCGGCGGGACATTCGACCCGCCGCACGTCGGCCACCTGCTCGTGGCCCTCGACGCGGCGGACCAGCTGGGGCTCGATCGCCTGGTCTGGGTGCCGGCGGCCGTCCAGCCCTTCAAGGCGGACGCCGCGGTGACCGACGCGGCGCACCGGCAGGCGATGACGGCGCTGGTGGTCGCGACCGACCCGCGCTTCACCCTCGACGCCGTGGAAATCGAGCGCGGGGGGTTATCTTACACGGTTGACACCCTGCGCACGCTGCGCGCCCGGGAGCCCGGCCTCGACTGGGTCCTGTGCGTGGGCGCGGACGCCTTCCGCGACTTCCCGCGGTGGCGCGAGCCGGCGGCGATCGCCGCCATGGCCACCGTGGCCGTGCTGGCGCGCGCGGGGACCGGGGCCGACCCGGACGCCCTCGCGGCGGTGCCGGGGGCGGTCGAGGTCCCCGTCCGGCGGGTGGACGTGTCGAGCACGGAGGTGCGCGCGCGAGTGCGCGCAGGGCGCTCCGTGCAGGGCTTTGTCACGGAGCCGGTGGCGGCGTACATCGCCGCGCACGGGCTGTACCGATAGGGGACGGCGATGCTGAAGGCACTGCTCACCGGGTTGTTCGGCACGCGCCACGAGCGCGAGCGCAAGCGCGTGCAGCCGATCGTGGACGAGATCAACGCGATCGGCGAGCGCCTCAAGGGGCTGCCGGACGCCGAGATCCAGGCGCAGACCGCCAAGTTCCGGGCCCGGCTGGCCGAGCGCACGAGCGCGCTCGAGGCGCGCATCGCCGAGCTCAAGCAGCGCAAGCACGAGGCGCGCGACGCGGACGTGCGCGAGTCGGTGGACAAGGAGCTGTCGGGGGCCGACGGCCGCGGCGGGCTCGAGGGCGAACTGCGCGCCGCGACGGCCGAGGTGTTGGACGCGATCCTGCCCGAGGCGTTCGCCACGGTGCGCGAGGCCGCGCGCCGGCTCGTGGGCACCACGGTGCAGGTCACCGGCCAGCCGATCGGCTGGGACATGGTGCACTACGACGTCCAGCTGATCGGCGGCATCCAGCTCCACCTGGGGCGCATCGCCGAAATGGCGACCGGCGAGGGCAAGACGCTCGTCGCGACGCTGCCCCTCTACCTGAACGCGCTGCCCGGTCGCGGGGCCCATCTCGTGACGGTCAACTCGTACCTCGCCCGCCGCGACTCGCAGTGGATGGGGCACCTCTACACCTGGCTCGGACTCAGCGTCGGGTGCATCGACGACACGGAGCCGGGCACGCCGGACCGGCGCCGCGCGTACCAGTGCGACATCACGTACGGCACGAACAACGAGTTCGGCTTCGACTACCTGCGCGACAACATGGTCACCGCGCTCGACCAGCGCGTGCAACGCGGCCATGCGTACGCGATCGTGGACGAGGTGGACTCGGTCCTGATCGACGAGGCGCGCACCCCGCTCATCATCTCGGGCCCGGTGGGGAACGACTCGGACGCGCAGTACGGTGAGCACAACCAGTCGGTGGCGCGCCTCGTGCGGCTGCAGACGGAGCGCGTGAACGCGCTCGTGGGCGAGGGCGAGCGCGCCCTCGCCGCGGGCGACGAGGCGCTCGCCGGGCTCAAGCTCTACACCGCGCGGCTGGGCGCCCCCAAGAACCGCCGCCTGCTCAAGGTGATGCAGGAGACGGGGGTGCAGCAGCTGGTGCAGCGCACCGAGCTCGACCACATCGCCGACCGCAAGCTGCCCGCGGCCAAGCAGGCGATGCGCGACATCGAGGAGGACCTGCTGTACGTGCTCGACGAGCGCGGCAACACCGTGCACCTGACCGATCGCGGCGTGGACGCGATGTCGCCGGCGGATGACAAGGAAGCCTTCGTCCTCCCCGACCTCGCCCTCTCCGTCGGCGCGCTCGAGAAGGAGCACGACCTCGCCCCCGAGGAGCGGCTCCGCCGCCGGCAGCAGATCGACGCCGAGTACGCGCTCAAGGCCGAGCGGCTCAACATCGTGCACCAGCTGCTCCGCGCCTACGCGCTGTTCGAGCGCGACGTCAACTACGTCGTGCAGGACGGCCAGGTGCTGATCGTGGACGAGTTCACCGGCCGCACGATGCCGGGGCGCCGCTGGTCGGAGGGACTCCACCAGGCGGTCGAGGCCAAGGAAGGGGTGCAGGTCAAGGGCGAGACGCAGACGCTCGCGACCATCACCATCCAGAACTACTTCCGCATGTACGACAAGCTCGGCGGCATGACCGGCACCGCCGAGACCGAGGAGAACGAGTTCTTCCAGATCTACGCGCTCGAGGTGGCGGTCATCCCCACCAACCGGCCCGCGATCCGCGACGACCGGCACGACCTCGTCTACAAGACGCGCAAGGAGAAGCTCGCCGCGATCACCGAGGAGACGCGCCGGCTCCACGACCTCGGGTTCCCCGTGCTCGTGGGCACGGTGAGCGTGGACGAGTCGGAGACGATCTCGAAGCTCTTCCAGCGCGCGGGGCTCAAGCACAACGTGCTCAACGCCAAGTACCACCAGCGCGAGGCGGAGATCGTGTCGCTCGCCGGCCAGCAGGGCGCGATCACGATCGCGACGAACATGGCCGGCCGCGGCACCGACATCAAGCTCGGCGAGGGGGTGCGCACGTCCAAGCCGTCGAAGGTGAAGGACTGGGACGGCAAGGAGCAGGACGTGCAGGAGTGCGGGGGGCTGCACATCATCGGCTCCGAGCGGCACGAGTCGCGGCGCATCGACCGGCAGCTGCGCGGCCGCGCCGGCCGCCAGGGCGACCCGGGCGCGACGCAGTTCTTCCTGTCGCTCGAAGACGACCTGATGCGCCTGTTCGGCTCCGACCGGATCGCGCGCCTCATGGACGCGATGGGCGCGCAGGAAGGGGAAGTGCTCACGCACCCGCTCATCACGCGGTCCATCGAGCAGGCGCAGAAGCGCGTCGAGCTGCAGAACTTCCAGGCCCGCAAGCGGCTGCTCGACTACGACGACGTGATGAACCAGCAGCGCGAGGTCATCTACTCGCAGCGCGCCTTCGCCCTCGAGGGGGGGGAGGAGCTGCGCGGCGAGGCGGTCGGCATGGTCGAGAAGGCGGTCGCGCGCCGCATCGAGGCCGCGCTCGGCGAAGCCGAGGATCCGCTCCACTGGGACCTCGAGCTGCTGCGCCAGGACCTGCTGATGCAGTACATGCTCCCCGTCGGCGCGCTGGCCGAGGGGGCGGACCGCCCGACGTCGATTCCCGTGCTCGTGGCCGAGGCACAGGAGCTGGCGCGCGCCGCGTTCGCGGCGAAGGTGGACCAGCTCGACAGCGTGCGCGACGAGCAGGGACACGGGTACGGGCAGCGGTTGCTGGCGTACATCATGCTCCAGGTCCTGGATGAGAAGTGGAAGGACCACCTCTACGACCTCGACCAGCTCCGCAACGCGATCCACTACCGCTCGTGGGGGCAGAAGGACCCCCTGCTGGAATACAAGCAGGAGGCCTACACGATGTTCGTGGACCTCGTCAACGACATCCACCACACGTTCGCCGAGCGGTTCCTCAAGGCGCAGCTCGTGTTCGAGGAACCGACGCCGGTGGCCCCCGTGCAGACCTTGCCCGAGGTGCCGACCGTGGCGCGGAAGTACAACGAGTTCGGCATGCTCGAGTCGGCGCCCGTGCTCGACGTCGGCCCGAGCGAAGCCCCGGAAGCGGGCGAGGTCGCGGTGCGCAGCGACCCGACGGTGGTCGGGGCGGGGCGCGCCCGCTCGCTCACGGCGCCGCCGCCCGCGGCGGTGGTCGGCGGGACGACCGGCGGCAACGGGGGCGGCGACTGGTCGAACGTGGGACGCAACGACCCCTGTCCCTGCGGATCGGGCAAGAAGTTCAAGAAGTGTCACGGCGCCAACGCCTGAGCGGCCGATACTGCGGACGGAAGGTCGCGCGCCCCGGAACGCATTCCGGGGCGCGTGGTATATTCGGGAGAGGATCCCGGGAGGGGCCCATGCGTCGCGTTGTCTCATTCGCCTTCGCCGTGACCGTCGCGCTGCCGCTGGGCGCGCAGGGTTCGCTCGTGGCCCGGTTCTCGGAGAGCCAGCTGCGCGAGCCGACCTTCGTGGTCAGCCGGTCCGCCTACGTCGCGGTCTTCGAGGTGCTCGACGGCGGGCGGGTCGTGCAGCGCTTCCCGCGGGTCGAGGCACAGGCGCGCTTCGCACTTCCGGCCGGCGAGTCGTTGCTGAGCGACCTCGACATTCCGCTGGGTCGCGTGACGGAGGCGCCGGGGTCACGCACCGTGTTCTGGAGCGGTGGACGGTACGGCACGCGGCCCGTCGCGTACGGCAGCGCTCCCGCCGCGCGGACGCTCGTGCTGGTGGCGAGCACGTCGCCGCTGCGCGTGGGGCCGTCGGCCGAGTTTCCGGCGCTCTTCCGTGGCGCCTTCGAGAAGTCGGATTCGACCAGGTCCCGAGACGACCGGACGGTCGCGACCATCGCGGAGCTCGTGCGGCCCGAGGGCGCGGCCGACGTGGCCACCGAGCTGACGACGATGTGGCTCACCGACTACCGCGAGTTTCGCGGGGCGGCGGCGTCCATCGCGTCCGGTGACCCGCTCCCGTCGAATGGCATCGCCGGCGGGTGCGGTGGCTACAACATCGGCGTGCTGACGACGTACTCGCAGGAACTCGCCTGCGGGGCCTACCAGCCCGTGTGGATGGGCGGTGGATGGTCGTACAGCTTTGGCGCCGGCTACGTGCCGTACTTCCCGATCTTCTTCGTGCCGACGCGCACGACGGCGAATCCTGGCTCGCGCCCGAACACCACCGTGGGCGTCCTGCCCGGACAGCGCGTGACGCCCACCGGCCCCTTTGGCGGCTCGGCCAACCCGCGCATCACGCGCGTCGCCGAACCGCCCGTCGAGGAGATTCCGCAGGCGCGCATCGTGCGGTGGAACGGCGGCATCGCGGGTGCTCCAATGACGGGCGGTCCGGCGGTGGGTAGCGGTCCCGCACTTGGCGCAGGCGGCGGCGGTGGCGGACCGGCGACTCGTGCCGGCGGAACGAGCGGCTTCGCGCCGATCATTGGTGCCATCATGCCGTCGCTTCCGCCCGGGGCACCACCGCCAGCGCATGCCGGCCCGGTTGCCACGAGCGCGCCGGTCCTCGCGGCGCCCGCGGGCGCGCATCCTGTCACGGGCGCTCCCGCGTCGCGCGGTCCAGCGCCCGCGGGTGCTCCCAAGCCCGGCGCCGCCCCGGCGCCCGTCACGGTAAAGAAGCAATGATCCTGGCTCCACACCGCCTCCTCCGGTTCGTGTTGCTGTCGTGTGCCGGCGTCGCACTCGGGGGCGCGCCGAGCACCGTGCACGCCCAGGAGAAGGACACGACCGCGCTCGAGGTGAAGGCGTTTCGCGTCCCGGGCGACGAGCCGGGATTCGAACTCAACCGGCCGGCGTACGTGGCGGTGTTCGAGCTGCGCCCGGGCGACGGTGTCGCGCAACTCTATCCGGACAACACCGATGGCTCGCGGACCACGTCGGCCCGGGGACGCACGTACCTGCAGGCCGGGCGCGCGCACTACAACCGCCAGGTGAGCCGCGCACAGTTCAACTACGCCCCGACATCGTCCTTCGGCACCGACCAGCTCCGCACGGGGCGCACGATCCTCGTGATTGCCTCCGATCGTCCGCTGCGCGTCGGGGCGCCGGCGGCAACGGCCCAGACGTTGCGGCGCATCGAGCGACTTCGCACGCTGCGGTCCGGGCGGATCCTGCTCGAGGATCTCCTCGCGGTAATCGAGGCGGTGAAGCCTCAGGATGCAGGGGCCGAAGTGGCGAGCGATTCGATGGAGTTGCCTCCGGGCTGAGCCGCCTGCCCTAGGTCTCCCGCAGAAAACGATTGACTTGACCCATGGGTCCGTCTTCGGGTAGGGTGTTGGATCGTTGCGCCTGCGAGCCGGGCGTGCGGTTCCTGAATCAGGACCTTGGGAGATCCACCATGCGACGCTTCTGGCTTGGCCTGGCGGTGATCGCGTGCATGATGCGGGCGATGCCGCTCGCCGCACAGTCGTCTGACCCCGACATCAACGTCCGCCTCGAGCGGACGCTCGGCGCGGAGCCCCAGATCTACATGGATGGTCCCGGCTACCTGGCCGTGTTCGAAATCGTGCCGGGGCGGGGCATCGTGCAGCTGTATCCGCTCACGAAGCACGAGGTGACGAACCTCCTCGAACCCGGACTGCGTCAGCTGGGTGCCGCGCGTGCCGACATGGCGCGCCGCGTGAGCTGGCAAGCGAGCGTGGCGGTGCGCGCGTTCACGCCCGGCGTGCTGACGTCGGTCACCGCACCGACGCCGGCATTCCAGCCGCGCGGGCTCGGCTTGCTGCCGTACCGCCACGTCGTCGCGATCGCCGCGACGCAGCCGCTTCGCGTGGGCACCCCCGATCGGACGATGTCCCGCCTGCACCTCGAGGTGCCGACGCTCTGGTCGCCCGGGGAGTTCGAGGCCACCACGGATGACCTCGAGGCGCTGGTGAATGCCGTCGCTCCGGCATCGCGACGGGTGTCCGTCTCCATGCTGACGGTGCCGACGCCGATCTACACGATGGTCCTGTACTCGCCGCAGGCGTGGGCCCTCACGAGCCCGGCGTCGCCCGACTACGACTTGAGCGAGATCTACGCCAGGTGCCTCGGCATGGTGATGCGCGTGCCGGTCTGGTACCTGGCGGATGGGTTGTGCGCGCCCGCGCCAACGCCGACGACTGTTGCCCTCACGCGCGCAAGCGACTCGCTCGCGATCCGGCCCGTCGCAGCGACGATCACGACGGTCGTGCGCGCGGGTGACGGCGCCGGTCCCGCGCGAGGGGGCGGTCCGTCCACGGCCCGCGATCCGGCCGAGACGCGCATCGTGGGCGGGCGGGAGCTCGTTCCGGCGCATGCCGGCGCCGACGCGCCGTCGCGGTCGCCGGCGATCGCGCCGCGGCCGACAGCGCCGGCGGCTCCGCCGCGGGAGGAGGGGACGCGTCAGGCGCCACCGGGGCCCTCGTCCGCACCGGTGTCAGCGTCCCGCCCGACCTCCGGCGCCTCGCGCGAGCGCCTCGTGCCCTGATCTTTTGGCGCGTTTCGGGGTTCTACGTGTTGCGACCAGCGGGACGGTGTCCGATGACGGGCGCGTCGCTCGCACGCTTGTGCTGCGGCAAGGAGTCGTGAGATGAAGAGGACGCGATGGATGGCAAGCGTGGCGCTGTTCGGCGTGCTGTCGGGCGCCCCGTTGGTGGCCCAGGACAGTGGCCTCAAGCGAGCGGCAGGCGAACCCGACGCGGAGCCGCGCGCGGAGATCTCCGCCACGGCACTGGGTGATCCGCAGATCACGGTCCGCACGCCGTCGTACCTCGCGCTCTTCGAGGTGATTCCGTTCACGGGGGTCGCGCAGTTGTGGCCGCTATCGACGGCTCAGGGGCACGAGGTGGTGAAGGAAGGGCTGATGACCCTGGGTTCCGCGCAGACCGCGATGGCCAGGCGCCTGAGCGCTCGCGGGGTCGCCATGGTGTCGGCGGGTCCGGGCCCGGCCGTGCCGGGGCAGGGGCGGCGCGCATTTCCGCGGCCCCACCGGTACGTACTCCTCGCCTCGGACCAGCCCATTCGCGTGGACGCTCCGAACGTGACGCTGGCCATGCTGGCCTCGCGGATCACCGGCATCCGCTCTCCCGCGGTGTTCGCCGGTGAGCAGGGGGACATCGACGCGATCGTCGCCCTCGTCCGGAGCCCCGGCGCCAACACGACGGTGGACGTCGCGTCGGTCCTGGTGGAAGCCTCGCACCGAACCTCAGATCGCGCGGTAACCGTGGCGATCACGCCCGGCGCGGCATCCGCCGCAAGGCGCGATGCGCTTTCACGGGAAGGCGCCCTGGTCGCCGCCGGGCGCTGAGAAGCGTCGGTAGGACCGCGGGCGGAGGGTCGCTCCCCTCACGCATCCACGGTTGGCGGGCTCCGGGACCGTGTCGCAAGGAGCGGATTACCGCCCGGCCACGCGGGCCCGCGACGTTGGGGGAACTCCCCACGCCGTGGACCTCGCCATGCCCCCTAGCCCGGATCGCGCAAACACATTACGCATACAGGAGTTGCCCGAGCGGGACCGGCCACGCGAACGCTTGCGACGGCTGGGACCCGAGGCGCTGTCGGCGCCGGAACTGCTCGCCCTCCTGCTCGGTACTGGAGGCGCGGGCCGGTCGGCGCTGCTGGTGGCGCATGAGGTGCTGACGCGAGCGGATGGCTCGTTCCGGCGCCTTGCCGCGCAACCGGTCGCGCAGCTGGCGCAGGTGGCGGGCGTCGGACCGGCGCGGGCGACGGCCATCGTTGCGGCGTTGGAACTCGGACGCCGCCTGGCAACCGAGGGGCGGGACATGGGAGTGCCACTGCGGTCTCCCAGTGACGTGGTCGCGGCGTATGCGCCGCGGCTCGAGGACCTGGCAGTCGAGGAGTTCCACGTGGCGGTTCTGGACGTGCAGCACCGGTTGGAGCGAGACATCCTGGTGACGCGCGGGCTGCTCAACAGCTCGCTCGTGCATCCGCGCGAGGTCTTCCGCGCCGCGGTCGCGGAGCGCGCGGCCGGCGTGGTGCTGGTGCACAACCATCCGTCCGGCGACCCGAGCCCGAGCGCCGAGGACCGTCTCGTCACGGCGCAGCTCGCGGGCGCGGGGGAGCTCCTCGGCATTCCCGTGCTCGACCACGTGATCGTCGGGCGCGGCCGGTACGCCTCGTTCCGCGAGTCGGGGCTCCTGTGACCGCCACGGCGCTGCGCGACGTCATCCCCGGCTGGGAGCTGCCCGAGGGGGTGGGCGAGCGGCTCGACCAGGAATTGCTCGTGCGCGCGTACCACTACTCGGAGCGTGCGCATACGGGCCAGGTGCGCCGGAGCGGCGAGCCGTACGTCACGCACTGCGTCGAGGTGGCCAAGATCCTCGCCGAGCTCCAGCTCGACACGGTGACGGTGGCGAGCGGCCTGATGCATGACGTCGTCGAGGACACCGACATCACGGTCCAGGACATCGAGGCCGAGTTCGGGAAGGAAGTCGCGGCGATCGTGGACGGCGTGACCAAGATCGGCGGCCTGACGCTGACGTCGGCCGCCGAGCGGCAGGTGGAAAACTACCGCAAGCTGCTGCTGTCGATCGCGAAGGACGCGCGCGTCATCCTGATCAAGCTCGCCGACCGGCTGCACAACATGCGGACGCTCGAGTGGATGCCTCCCGAGAAGCGGAAGCAGATCGCGCAGGAGACGCGCGACCTGTACGCGCCGCTCGCGCACCGGTTCGGCATGGCCAAGATGCGCTGGGAGCTCGAGGACCTGGCGTTCAAGCACATCGAGAGCGAGGAATACAAGCAGCTGGCCAAGCTGGTGCAGCAGCGGCGGGGGGAGCGCGAGGCGCTCATCGCGCAGCTGGTGGGGCCGCTCACCGAGGAGCTCAAGAAGGCGCGCATCACGGTGCACGACATCTCGGGGCGGCCCAAGCACCTGTGGTCGATCCACAAGAAGATGGTGCAGCGCGAGAAGCCGTACGACGAGATCTACGACCTGCTCGCGGTGCGCGTGCTCGTGGAGACGGTGCCCGAGTGCTACCACGCCCTCGGCGTCATCCACGACGGCTGGACGCCGGTGCAGGAGCGCATCAAGGACTACATCGCGCAGCCCAAGTCGAACGGCTACCAGTCGCTCCACACCACGATCTTCGGGCCGGGGCGCCAGCTGTTCGAGATCCAGATCCGCACGCGCGACATGCACCGCACGGCGGAGTTCGGCATCGCGGCGCACTGGCGGTACAAGACGTCGGAGGTGCAGGCGTCGGACGAGCTCGACCGGGCGCTCCACTGGTTCCGGCAGGTGCTCGAGCTCCAGCTCGACGCGAAGACGCCGGACGAGTTCCTCGAGTTCCTCAAGCTCGACCTGTACCAGGACGAGATCTTCGTCTTCACGCCCACGGGCGACGTGATCCAGCTGCCGCGGGGCGCGACGCCGATCGACTTCGCGTACGCCGTGCACACCGAGGTGGGCCAGCGCTGCATGGGCGCCAAGGTGAACGGCAAGATCGTGCCGCTCTCGCGCGAGCTCAAGAACTCGGAGACCGTCGAGATCCTGACCTCGGCGCTGGCCAAGCCGAGCCGCGACTGGCTGGCGCACGTGCGCACGGGGCGCGCGCGGCACAAGATCCGCCAGTGGCTGCGCCACGAGGAGCACCAGACGTCGGCCAAGCTCGGCCGCGAGATCCTCGACCGCGAGATCCGGCGCCGCCGGCTCGGCAAGGTGGAGGACGGCGACCTGCTGCGCGCCGCGAAGGCGCTCGGCCTCAAGGACATCACGCACCTGTTCGCGCAGCTCGGCCAGGGGGACGTGAGCGCGACGGCCGCGCTCAAGACGCTCTTCCCGCACCTCGAGGACGCGCCGCAGCAGCCGCAGCGCCCGAGCGTGATCGAGCGGCTCGTCGACCGCATGCGCGGCGGGTCGAAGGGGATCCGCATCCAGGGCGTGGACGGGCTGATGGTGCGCTACGCGCAGTGCTGCCAGCCGGTGCCCGGCGACCACGTGGTGGGCTACGTGACGCGCGGCCGCGGGGTGAGCATCCACCGCGAGGACTGCCCGAACCTGCTGGTGCTGGGGCACGAGCCCGAGCGGCGCGTGGACATCGACTGGCAGGTGGCGGAAGGGGAGCGGTTCGTGGTGCGGCTCGCGCTCGACGGCACGGACCGTCGCGGTCTCTATGCCGACGTCGCGACCGCGGTCACGAGCACGGGGACGGACATCAAGGCGATGGAACTCAAGGCGAGCGACGGACGCGCGGTGGGGGCGGTGGTGGTGGACGTCGAGAACCTCGCGCACCTCGAGCGCATCATGAAGGCGATGCGGCGCGTGAAGGGGATCGCGACGGTCGCGCGGCGCGAACGGTTGCAGGGAGAGGAATGAGGACGACGACCTGGATGGCGGCGCTCGCGCTCTTCGCGACGCCGGCCATGGCGCAGCGCGTGGCGCCGGTGGGCGGGAACGCGAAGCGGGACACGGCGCAGGGACCGACATGGCGGGCCGATCAGCTCGCGGTGCTCGCGGGGACGGTGACCGACAGCACGGGGCGGCCCGTGCCCTTCGCGAGCATCCTGCCGGACACGGGGAGCGGGACCCTCGCGCAGGCCGATGGGAGCTTCCGGCTCGCGCCCCTCGCGCCGGGGCCCCACGGGTTCCTGATCCGGCGGATCGGGTACCAGCCGCTCGCGTTCGAGATGGAGATGCCGCCGGGGGCGACGGTGAACGTGCAGCTCAAGCTCCTGCCGGCCTCGCTCGAGCTCAAGCCCGTGGTGGTCGAGGGCAAGCGCGTGTCGCCCGCGCTGGCCAAGACCGGGTTCTACGACCGGCAGCGGCAGGGGCTGGCGGGCTACTTCATCGACCCCGAGGTGTTCGAGAAGCGCACGATGGTGGCCACGACGGACGTGCTGCGCGGAGTGCCCAACATCACGGTTTCCAAGGACGGGACCGAGTACCACGTGTACGGACGCGGGCAGCGGTGCATGGAGATCTACGTGGACGGGGCGCCGATGGGACGCGACTTCGACCTCACGCGCCACATGCCGCCGGCGTGGGTGAAGGCGATCGAGATCTACCCGAGCCCGAACCAGACGCCGCCCCAGTTCTCGCGGCAGACCGGGTGCGGCGCCGTGGTGGTCTGGACGAAGGTGGATTGAGGGGCGGTGGGCCAGCCGACGGGGCCCACGTAACGAACCCGAACAAATCCCGGCAGGGGGTGTTATATTGCAGCCATGAGCGCCCCCCCGAAGGCCCCCTTCAAGCTCGAGTCGCCGTTCCAGCCGGCGGGCGACCAGCCCAAGGCGATTGCCGAGCTGATCGCGGGGCTCGAGCGCGGCGACCGGTTCCAGACGCTCCTCGGCGTCACCGGCTCGGGAAAGACGATGACGATGGCGAACGTCATCCAGGCCTGGGGCAGGCCGACGCTGGTCCTCTCGCACAACAAGACGCTCGCGGCGCAGCTCTACGGCGAGCTCAAGTCGTTCTTCCCGACGAACGCGGTCGAGTACTTCATCTCGTACTACGACTACTACCAGCCCGAGGCGTACGTGCCGACGACGGACACGTACATCGAGAAGGACGCGTCGATCAACGAGGACATCGACCGGCTGCGGTTGCGCGCGACGTCGTCGCTCATGGAGCGCGACGACGTGGTGATCGTCGCGACGGTGAGCGCGATCTACGGCCTGGGCGACCCGGTGCAGTACCGCGAGCAGATGGTGACGCTCACGCGCGGGCAGACGATCGCGCGCGACGACATCCTCCGGTCGCTGGTGCGGATCCAGTACGGGCGCAACGACGTGACGTTCGAGCGCGGCACCTTCCGCGTGCGCGGCGACACGGTGGAGATCTTTCCCGCCTACGAGGAGCAGGCGGTGCGCCTCGAGCTCTGGGGCGACGAGATCGAGAAGATCAGCAAGATCGACCCGCTCACCGGGCACGTGATCACCGAGCTGCAGCGGGCGGCGATCTACCCGGCCAAGCACTTCATCACGACGCGGCCCACGCTCGAGCGCGCGGTCAAGGCGATCCGGATCGAGCTCGCCGAGCGACTGGAGTTCCTGCGGTCGGAGAACAAGCTCCTCGAGGCGCAACGGCTCGAGAGCCGCACCAACTTCGACATCGAGATGATGCTCGAGGTGGGGACCTGCGCCGGGATCGAGAACTACTCGCGCCACCTCTCGGGGCGGCAGGCGGGGGAGCGCCCGGCCTGCCTGTTCGACTACTTCCCGGAGGACTTCCTCGTCGTGATCGACGAGTCGCACGTGTCGCTGCCGCAGATCCGCGGCATGTACAACGGCGACCGCGCGCGGAAGCTCACGCTCGTGGACTACGGCTTCCGGTTGCCGAGCGCGCTCGACAACCGACCGCTCGTGTTCGAGGAGTTCCTGTCGCTCACGCCGCGGGCCGTGAACGTGTCGGCGACGCCGGGCGAGCTCGAGCTCCAGCTGTCGGAGGGGGTCGTCGTCGAGCAGGTGATCCGCCCCACGGGGCTCATCGACCCGGTGATCGAGATCCGCTCGGTGAAGGGGCAGGTGGACGACCTGCTGGGCGAGATCCGGCTGCGCGAGCGGAAGGGGGAGCGCGTGCTCGTCACGACGCTCACCAAGCGGATGGCGGAAGACCTGACCGACTACCTGCGGCAGGTGGGGGTGCGCGTGCGCTACATGCACTCCGACATCGACGCGATCGAGCGGATGGAGATCGTCCGCGGGCTCCGGCTGGGCGAGTTCGACGTGCTGATCGGGATCAACCTGCTCCGCGAGGGGCTCGACATGCCGGAGGTGTCGCTGGTCGCGATCCTCGACGCGGACCAGGAGGGGTTCCTCCGCTCCGACCGGTCGCTCATCCAGACCATCGGGCGCGCGGCGCGGCACGTGAACGGGCTCGCGATCTTCTACGCCGACCGCATCACCGGTTCCATGCGGTCGGAGTTCGTTTTGACTCGGAGAATCTCATGCTACTGTCACGTTACTGTCCCGCGTGTCTGCTCGTCACTGCCGCTGTGTTGTGTTGGATTTCGGTTGCCAGCCAGACTTCACTACA
>JACQES010000159.1 GCA_016200495.1 Gemmatimonadota bacterium | reverse complement strand
GCGGGACGTCGTCGTCCACTCGCTCGCGCGGGGCGTCAGCTCCCGGACCCGCCTGCCGCGATCACGCGCACCTGGCTTCCGCGCGCCGGGAGCGCGCGGGCGGCCGAGAGCGCGCCTGCGCGCCGCAGGCGAACCTCGACGGCGGCGCCGGCCGACGCGCGCAGGTCGAGCACGTCGAGCCGCGGCTCGTAGCCCTCGGCCCACGTCACCAGCGTGTAGCGTCCCGGCGCGACGCCGGCCAGCTCGAACTGGCCCCACGCATCGCTCGCGCTCGAATCGGCGCGCTCGGTGAGCCACGCGGCCGCACGCCCACGGACGGGGAGGCCCGTCGAGTCGTCGAGCACGCGTCCAGCGATCGTGGCCTCGGGAGTCTCGCGGGCGTCGTCGTAGCGGAAACTGGGCAACGTCACGCGCCGCGCGAAGGCCAGGCGGCGCGGCGTCGGGTGCTCCGGCGCGGGCATCGCCGAGGGCAGGGCACACCCCGCGAGCACCGTCGTCGCGAGTCCGGCCAGCACCATCCGAGCGTGTCCGCGCATGCCACCCCTCCTGCGAGAGCCAGGCGGCGTGGACAGTTGGGTGAACCGTGAGCGTCACGGTCTGTCGCGCCGTGAGGCCAGTATCGGCGGCCCCATGGCGGATGTGAGTCATTCAGCGCGGTGTGACGAAGCTCGTCGCGGGCGTGACAGTGCAAGAACTTGAGCGCGACTTGTTGTGCGAATGCGCCGACGCCCGGCGGCGTGGCCGAACGCGCATGACCGCGTGCGGCGCGGCCTACCGCCGGCTCGGCCGCAACTCCACCAGCTCGCGCGTCGCGTCCTTCACGCGCGCGGCGCTGAACGGGAGCGGGAAGTACCGTCCCGTGGCCCACCCCTCGAAGAGGTTGCGGTAGTACTTGCTCCGCGGGTCGGCGGACTGCCCGGGCGTGTTGGTCCCCACCGACCGCTCCCAGTCGGCGAGGTCCGCGATCAGGCGGAAGCTGGGGCCGTCGGTCACGAGGTCGCCGTTGCCGGACGCCCAGATCGTGCTCGAGTAGCCACCCATCGAGATGGGTCCCATGGTGAGCTGCGCGCGCTGGGCCGAGTCGCGCAAGGCGGCCAGCGACGAGCGCAGCTCGGCGCGATGGCCCTTGGGACCGCCCAAGGTCCAGGCGCTCATGGCGGGGCCGCGCTGATTCGTGAGCTCGGCCACGGCGTCGCCCAAGGCGAGCGCGGCAATCGAATCGCGCGTCGCCACCGTGCCCTCGTCGGCGCGCGCGGCGCCGTCCACCCAGCGCGTCACGACCACGAGCTCGAGGCTGGTGAGCGTCGCGCGGGCCGCAGGGGGAATGAGCAGCTCGCCGACGCGACGACGCATCGCGCGCTCGTACGCGCCGTAGATCCCGGCGCCCACCGACGTCGCCGCCATGCGCTGGTCCCACGCCACCACCGAGTCGCGCGCCGCCGCCAGCACCGGGTCGGCCAGCCGGAGCGCGCGGAGCGGCGGCACGAGCGAGCGCGCCGGAATCGTCATCACGTCGAACTGGAGCACCTTCATGCTGTCCACCGTCAGGCGCCGCGACGGCGCCAGCACCTCGGCGATCCGGTCGGCGCGCCAGCTGTCGCCCCAGTCGTGGCCCACGGCGTCCACGTGGGCGTAGCCGGCGGGCACGTTCATCTCGTTCGCGCTGTGCAGGAACCCCTTGGCCGGGCTCGCGGCGCTGGGCAACTCGAGGACGGGCACGAACCCCTGCCACTCGTGCGTGCCGTCGCCGCGCACGGGGAGGAGCCCCGAATAGCTCGTGCGCACCGGCGCCTTGCCCACCACCTGCCAGCCGATCGCGCCCGACGTGTCGGCCCAGACCATGTTCTCGGGCGGCGCCATTGTAAACGAGCAGGCGTCGCGGAACTCCTTCCACGACCTGGCCTGGTCCATGCGCAGCGAGCCCAGGTAGGGCGCGGTGCCGGCCTCGAGCATCGTCGTGCGATACGCCCACGCGCGGTGGCGGGCCGCGTCCTCCGCGATCACCGGCCCGTGACGCGTGAAGCGCAGCTGTCGTGTGACCGCGTCGCCGCCCTTCACCGCGAAGGTCTCGCTCACGACCTTCATCGTCTCCCACGCGCCCTTGTACCGGTAGCGCAGCGGGTTCGCCGGGTCCGTCTCGTACTCGAGCAGGTCCTCGCCGTCGATGGCGAAGATCGTGAGGCCCCACGCGCCGGCCTCGTTGTGACCGATCGCCACGCCCGGCAGCGACGGCTCGCCGCCGCCGATCACGTTCCATCCCGGCGCCTTGAGGTGCACGTAATAGCGGAGCGACGGCGAGGCGATCACGCGGTGCGGGTCGTTGGCGAGGATCGGCTTGCCGGTGGCCGTGTGCGTGGCGCTCACCACCCAGTTGTTGCTCCCTTCCTGCTGCACGTCGCCCGACCGCCGTGCGCGCGCGATCTGCTCGGCCTCCGCGTTCGCGCGCGCGAGCCACTGCCGCGCCCCGGCGTCGGCGCGCTTGCGCGGCGCGAGGTCCTCGGGCTGGAAGCGGAGCGCGCCGCGGAGCGCGTTGACGGGCGCCACGATCGCGTCGTGCGGCAGCTTCGCGTAGTCCACCTGCGGGTCGCCCTCGAGCCGCGGCTCCGCGGGCCCGAAGTCATAGAGGGGGCGCGCCGCGGCCGCGCCGATGCGGGCGACCACCTGCGCGAGCGCGTCCTCGCCCGGCAGCCCGCCGAGGAACAGTCCGTTGTGCCGCGAGATCACGACGGCCGGCGTCCACTTGCCGGGCTTCGCGCCGATCCAGCCGAACTCGGGCGGCAGCCGGTCGGGTTCCTTGGCCGTCAGGTCGATGTAGGCGTTGATCCCATCCACGAAGGCCTGGATGATCGCCGGTCCGTGCGAATGGTAGATCGCCATCTCCTTCTGCAGGTCGCCGCGGAAGCGGAACTGGCGCGACGCCTCGTCCATGGCCAGGCCGCGCGCGCCGATCCACTCGCTCACCGTGCCCGTCGCGCGCCGGCGCCAGGTCTCCAGCTGCCACAACCGGTCGCGCGCCACGCTCCATCCCTGCGCGAAGAACAGGTCATGCTCGTTCTGCGCGCTGATGTGCACGATCCCCGCCGAATCGCGGGCGAGCGTGACCGGCGCCTTGAGGCCCCGCGTCTTGAAGGTCTCGGTCTGCGCGCCCAGCGGGGCGGCGGCGAGGGCGAGGGCGAAGGCGGCGGCGACGACAAGTAGGCGCATCCGCGCAATGATGCGCGCCGGAACCGTCTCGTCAACCTTGCGCGTGCGTGGGCGAGACTTTCTGTTGCGTCACGCGCCACCGAAGCGCATCTTCGCAGCAGCACCTCCCTCGGCGCACCACGCACCCTGGCCCCGCACGACGTGAGCGAGATCACCTTCCGGGACGGCATCATGGACCGCATTCGCCTGCGCGAAAAGCGGTACCACGAACGTGCCTACCTGTTCGTGCTCGCGGCCCTCGAGTTCGCGCAGCAGGGACTCCCCGAGCGCCGCCACCTGGGCGGGCGCGAACTCGCCGAGGCGGTGCGCGACCTCGCGATCGAGCGGTTCGGGCTCACCGGTCGGCTCGTGCTCGAGCATTGGTGGGTGCGCAGTTCCGCCGACATCGGCGACGTCGTCTTCGCGATGGTCGACACGGGACTGCTGATGGCCCTCCCGAGCGATTCGCGCGAGGATTTCGTGGACGCGGTGGACCTCGAGCACGCGTTCGACACGGCCTACCCGTGGCCGAGCGACGTGCTCGCCTGAGTCGCGCCACGCGCGACCGTCCATGACCGTCCCCGCGAACGGCGCGACCCCGTTCGCCGCCGGATCGCACCCTGCCTTTCCGGCGGCCTGGACGGGCGTGCGCGTCACCACCGCGGCCGAGGCCCGCGCGCTCGACGACGCGGCCGCCGCGCGCGGAATTCCCCCACGCGCCCTCATGCGCGTCGCTGGCCACGCCATCGCCACCGAGATCGCCCGCCGCTACGCGCACCGCCTCGCGCGCGGTGTCGCGGTGTACGCCGGCTACGGCAACAACGGTGGTGACGCGTGGGTGGTCGCCGCCGCCCTCGCGGCGAGCGGCGTGCCGGTCGGCGTGCGCTCGCTCGGCGAACCGAAGACCGCCGACGCGCGCGCCGAACGCGACGAGGCGGTGCGGCATGGCTTCGCGACGCCGCACGGCGGCGAGGAGATCGTCGTGGACGGCCTCCTCGGCGTCGGCGCAACCGGGCCCGCGCGCGGCGCGATCGCCGACGCGATCGCCGAGATCCGCGCACGTCGCGCGCAGGGCGCGACCATCGTCTCGATTGACGTCCCGAGCGGTGTCAACGCCGACACCGGCGAGGGCTACGGCGAACGCTGCGTGCAGGCGCACTGCACCCTGACGCTCGGCACGCTCAAGCGCGGGTTGCTGGTCGCGCGCGGACAGTCGGGCGCGATCGCCGTGCTCGACATCGGTCTCGGCCCGCTCGACGGGCCCGACACGATGCTCGCCGACGGCCGGCGGGTGCGCGCGCAGCTGCCGCCGATGCCGGTCTCGGCGCACAAGGGGATCCGCGGCAAGGTCCTCATCGTCGGCGGCGCGCCCGGCATGGCGGG
>JACQES010000163.1 GCA_016200495.1 Gemmatimonadota bacterium | reverse complement strand
GACATTAACCAGGCGCACGCCGACCGCGCGGCGCAGCTGTGCGCGGCGGCCGGGCGGCCGCGGCCGACGCTCTACACGCGCGGTCCGCGCGACTTCGAGCGGCTGTGCGCGGAGGAAACGCTCGACCTCGTGCTCACGGCCACGCCGTGGGAATGGCACGTGCCCGTGTGCGTGGCGGCGATGACGCACGGGAAGCACGCGGCCACCGAGGTGCCGGCGGCGTACACGCCGGAGGGGTGCTGGCAGCTGGTGGAGACGGCCGAGCGCGAGCGCAAGCACTGCGTGATGATGGAGAACTGCAACTACGGCCGGTCGGAGTTGCTGGTGCTCAACCTCGTGCGGCAGCGGGTGCTGGGCGAGGTGCTGCACGCGGAAGGGGCGTACCTGCACGACCTGCGCGAGGTCCAGCACGACACCGGCGAGGGACTGTGGCGACGCGCGCACCAGATCGGGCGCAACGGCAATCAGTACCCGACGCACGGGCTGGGACCCGTCGCCAACTGCCTCGACATCAACCGCGGCGACCGGTTCGACTACGTGGTGTCGATGAGCGGCCCCGCGCGCGGACTCAAGGCGTGGCAGCGCGAGCACCTCGCGGCCACCGACCCGCGCCTGCAGGAAGCGTACGTGCAGGGCGACGTGAACATCACGCTCGTGAAGACGGCCACGGGCAAGACGATCGTGGTGACGCACGACGTGAACCTGCCGCGCCCGTACAGCCGGGTGCACCTGGTGCAGGGGACCAAGGGGATCTTCATGGGCTACCCCGATCGCGTGTACGTGGAGGGGCGCGCGCAACGCCCGCATGCGTGGGACGACGTGACCGCGTGGCGCGCGCAATACGAGCATCCGCTCTGGCGCTCGGAGAAGATCCAGCAGGTGCGCACGGGGCACGGCGGCATGGACTACCTCGAGGACTACCGGCTGATCCAGTGCCTGCGGCAGGGGATCGCGACCGACATGAACGTGTACGACGCGGCTTCGCTGGCATCGATCACGTGGGCGACGGAGCAGTCGGTGGGGCGGCGCAGCGCCCCCGTCGCGATTCCCGACTACTCGCGCGGGAAGTGGCAGACGACGCCGGCCTGGCCGATCGTGGAGGCATGAGCGCGGCCCGCAGCCGGGGGGCCGACGCGCGTGCGCGGCCCGCGGCCCACCCGATGGGGGCGGCGAACGGCGCGATCACGTCCGAGCCGCGCGCCACGCCGGCCAGCGCCGAACGCTTCGATCGCGCGTACTTCGACAAGTGGTACCGCGACCCGGCGCACCGGGTGCGCACCGACGTGGAACGCGCGCGGCAGGTGGCGTTCGCGCTGGCGGCCGCGGAGCTGCTGCTGGAGCGTCCCGTCCGCACGGTGCTCGACGTGGGAGCGGGCGAGGGGCACTGGCAGCCGGTGCTGGCCCGACTCAGGCCCGCGTTGCGCTACACCGGCGTGGATCCGAGCACGCACGCGGTGGCACGGTTCGGCGCGAAGCGGCACATCCTGCTGGGGGGCATCGAGACGCTCGACGCGCTGCCGCTCGCGCCCTCGTACGACCTCGTGTGCTGCGTGGGGATGCTCTACTACCTGTCCGAGGCGCAGTTCCGTCGCGGGATCCGGCTGATCGCCGAGCGCTCGGGCGGGCTGGCGTACCTGGAGCTGTTCGCGAAGGAGGACGAGCTCGAGGGCGACCTGCCGATCGGGACGGCGCGTCCCGCGGCGTGGTACCGGCGCGAGATGCGCCGCGCGGGTCGGCGCTTGAGCGGGCGTGAGCGCGGCAGGCGAGGGAGCGGCGGACCACCGCACGGCCGGCCACACTGCGGCACCGAACGGGACCACCGGCGGACCCGCGAGGGACGGCGTCGCGAGCGCGGACGGCGCCACGCGCACGAACGCGGCGACGGCCCAGGAGCGCCGGCTGCTGCTCTGGATGCTCGCGCTCTATGCGATCGCGGTGGCCGTCGCGACGGTGCAGCGCGGGATCCTCGGCGTCGAGAACAACTTCGCGATCTTCCGCTGGGCGCCGACGCACCTGCGGCTGGGACAGGACCTTCGCGTTCGTGGCGCTCGAGCGCGGCCAGGTGTGGCGCGCGGCGGTGGCGATCGCGACGGGAACGTTCGTGAAGCTCTTTCCGCTGGCGGCGGTGGCGTTCGGCGTCTGGCAGCGACGGACGTGGCGGTTCGCGCTGGCGATGGCGGTGGTGCTCGCGGGGTTCCTGGCGCTGCCGCTCGCGGTGACATCGCCGGCACGGCTCGTGGCCCAGTACGCGAGCTGGCGCGCGACGGAGGCGCACGACGCGGACGAACTGCAGTACGACTGCCTCGAGTGCGTGAAGCGCGTGGACGGCGCGGGGCTCTACGGCGGCGTGATGCAGCAGCTGCGGTTCTGGACGGGGTCGCCGGTGCCCAACTGGCCGGTGCAGGTGGTGGGCACGCTGCTGCTCCTGCTGCCGCTCGCGTGGCGGTGGAAGGACCGCGACGACGCGGCGTTCCGGCGGGTGTTCCTCTGCTCGCTGCTGGTGTACGTGGTCATCTTCAACCACCAGTCGGAGTCGCCGTCGTTCGTGATCGCGATGCTCGGCGTGACGATCTGGTGGGCGCAGTCGGCGCGGACGCGGTGGCAGACGACGGTGATGGTGCTGACGGTGCTGTTCGTGTCGGTGGCGTACAGCGACATCGTGCCGGGGAGCTGGCGGTCGGAGTTTTTCGGGCGCTACCGGATCAAGACGGTGCCGTGCACGCTGGCGTGGCTCGCGATGCAGTGGGAGCTGTGGCGCGGGGCGCCGGCGCCCGGCGCCGCACCGGCGGTCGCGATCGCCTGATGGGACGCCCAAGCGCGGACGCCGCCGTCCGCGCCCGGCACGTGCACTCTCAACGCTCGAGGACTCTCGTGGTGAATCGGAACACCCTTCAGCAGGGCGGCGCGCGACGCGCCCTCGGCGCGCTGCTCGCGGTGACGGTGGCGTTGCCGCTCGGCGCCCAGGGCGCGCGGACCACGAAGCCTGCCCCGCCTCCCAAGGCGCGCGCCGTGGCGGCGCCGGCGCCGAGCGCGCCCGAGAAGGTGACCGAGGTGGAGGGGATCACGGAGTACCGGTTGGGGAACGGGCTCCGCGTGCTGCTCTTTCCGGACGCGTCAAAGCCGACGGTGACGGTGAACATCACGTACCTCGTGGGCTCGCGGCACGAGGGGTACGGCGAGACCGGCATGGCGCACCTGCTCGAGCACATGGTGTTCAAGGGGACGCCCCGGCACCCGAACATCCCGCAGGAGTTGACCGACCACGGCGCGCGCCCCAATGGCACGACGTGGGACGACCGCACCAACTACTTCGAGACGGTGCCCGCGACGCCGGCCAACGTCGAGTGGGCGCTGGACCTCGAGGCGGACCGGATGGTGCACTCGCACATCGCGAAGAAGGACCTCGAGACCGAGTTCACGGTGGTGCGCAACGAGTTCGAGAGCGGCGAGAACTCGCCCTTCAACGTGCTGCTCGAGCGCACGGCCTCGACGGCGTACCTGTGGCACAACTACGGGAAGAGCACGATCGGCGCGCGGTCGGACATCGAGGGGGTGCCGATCGAGCGGCTGCAGGCGTTCTACCACCGCTACTACCAGCCGGACAACGCGGTGCTCGCGGTGGCGGGGAAGTTCGAGCCCGCGGCGATGCTCGCGCAGGTGAACCGGCTGTTCGGGGTGATCCCGAAGCCGGTGCGGGCGCTCGACAAGGGGAACATGCTGTTCCCCACCTACACGCGCGAACCGGTGCAGGACGGCGAGCGCACGGTCACGCTCCGCCGCACGGGCGACGTGCAGGTGGCGATGCAGGCGTTCCACGTGGTGGCGGGGCCGCATCCGGACTTCGCGGCGGTCGAGGTTCTGGGGCGCGTGCTGGGCGAGGCGCCGGCGGGACGGCTCTACCAGGCGCTGGTGAGCACCAAGCTGGCCGCGTCGGTCGGATCGTTCGCGCTGGCGACGGCGGAGCCCAGCCTGCTGCTGGCGTTCGCGACGGTGCGCGGGGACGGCTCGCTCGACAGCGCGGTGACGGCGATCAACCAGGTGGTCGCGCGCATCACGGGGGACCAGCCGGTGACGGCGGCCGAAGTGGAACGCGTGAAGGCGACCGCGCTCAAGAACATCGACCTCGAGCTCAACAACGCGGAGCGCGTGGGGCTCACGCTGTCGGAATTCATCGCGGCGGGCGACTGGCGGCTGCTGTTCCTCACGCGCGACCGGCTCAAGGCGGTGAGCGCGGCCGACGTGAACCGCGTGGCGAAGGCGTACCTCAAGCCCTCGAACCGCACGCTCGGCCTGTTCGTGCCCGACCGGGCGCCCGATCGCGCCGAGGTGCCGGAGGCCGGCGACGTGGCGGCGATGGTGAAGGACTACAAGGGGCAGCAGAAGCTGGCGGAGGCCGAGGCGTTCGATCCGTCGCCCGCGAACATCGACAAGCGGACGGTGCGCGAGACGTGGCCGGGGGGGATCAAGGCGGCGCTGCTGGCCAAGCAGACGCGCGGCAACTCGGTGGTGGCGAACCTGACGCTCCGCTACGGCACGCCGGCCACGCTGACCAACCTGGCCACGACGTCGCAGCTGACGGCAAGCATGCTCTCGCGCGGCACGACCACGAAGACGCGGCAGCAGCTCAAGGAGGCGTTCGACCAGCTCAAGGTGCAGTGGAGCGTGACGGGCGGGGGGAACCAGGTGCAGGCGCGCCTCGAGACGACGCGACCGAACCTGACGGCCGCGATCGCGCTGCTGGGCGAGGTGCTCCGGCAGCCGGCGTTCGACGCGAAGGAGTTCGAGGAGCTGGTGCGCTCGAGCGTGACGCAGATCGAGGCGGGGCGCTCGGAGCCGCAGACGCAGGCGGTGGTGGCGGTGCAGCGCCGGCTCAACCCGGTGCCCAGGGGGGCGCCGACCTACACGCCGACGATCGACGAGCAGATCGCGGACCTGAAGGCGGCGACGCTCGACGGACTCAAGGCGTTTCACGCGCGGTTCTACGGGGCGCAGGCGGCGACGCTCGCGGTGGTCGGCGACTTCGACCCCGCGGAGGTGAAGGCGGCGGTGACCAAGGCGATCGGCGGGTGGGCGGCGCCACAGGCCTTCGCGCGCGTGCCCACGCCGTACGTGGGGCTCCGCGACACGGCGATCACGCTCGAGACGCCGGACAAGGCGAACGCCTTCTTCGTGGCGGCGACCAACGTGCCGCTGCGCGACGACGATCCCGACTACCCGGCGATGCTGCTCGCCACGCACATCATGGGGGGCGGCTTCCTCAACTCGCGGTTCGCGACGCGCATCCGCCAGAAGGAGGGACTCTCGTACGGCGTGGGGTCGCAGATGGTGGTGCGGCAGCTCGATCGCTCGGGGGTGTGGATCACGTTCGCGATCTACAACCCGACCAACGTCGTGCGGCTCGAGCAGGCGTTCAAGGACGAGCTGGCGAAGGCGCGCGCCGACGGCTTCACCGCCGACGAGGTGGAGAAGGCGCGTCAGGCGATCCTGCAGCAGCAGCTCCAGTCGCGCGCGAACGACGGCGAGCTGGTGTCGGCGCTGGGGACGCAGGCGTACCTCGGGCGGACGGCCGCGTTCGACGCCGAGCTCGAGGCGAAGCTCAAGGCGGTGAGCGTGGCCGACGTGAGCAACGCGTTCCGGAAGCTGATCGCGCCGGAGAACCTGGCGATCGTGCGCGCCGGGGACTTCAAGGGGAAGGGCGTCGACCCCGATCGTCCCGTGTCGCCGTAGCGGGGCCGGCCGCGACCCATGCGCCTCCAGCGATCGCTCGGCACCGCCGGGCTCGTGTTCGTGATGTTCTTCACCGTGAGCGGCGGCGCGTTCACGATGGAGGCGCTGGTGGCGACCACGGGGCCGGGGGTGGCGCTGCTGCTGCTCGTGCTGGTGCCGGTGTGCTGGGCGCTGCCGGAGTCGCTCCTGATCGGCGAGCTGGCGAGCATGCTGCCGGAGGAAGGCGGCTACTACCGGTGGGTGCGCCGCGCGTTCGGGCCGTTCTGGGCGTTCCAGAACGGGTGGCTGACGTGGTGCTACTCGCTGGTGGACATGGCGATCTTCCAGAAGCTGTTCACGACGTACCTGGCGTGGTTCGTGCCGGGACTCGGGGCGCGCGGGCAGTGGGCGGTGGCGCTGGCGATCATCTGGGGCTCGACGGCGCTCAACCTGCGCGGGGCGCGGCCGGTGGGGCGCGCGTCGCTCGCGGCGGGGCTGTTCATCACGGCGGGGTTCTTCGCCTTCGCGCTGGCGGCGCTGCCGCAGTGGGGGCACGCGCCGTGGCACCCGGTGGTGCCGCCGGGGAGCGACCCACTCAAGGTGGCGGGGCTCGGGCTGTCGATCACGCTGTGGAACTTCATCGGCTGGGACAACGCGAGCACGGTGGGGGGCGAGATCGTGGACGCGGAGCGCACGTACCCGCGGGCGCTGGCGATCGCCGTTCCATTGGTGACACTTGGATACTTATTACCGGTGGGGGCGGGGCTCGCCGCGACCGACTGGACGACGTGGCGCGAGGGCGGGTGGCCGGCGATCGCGCTCCAGGCGGCGGGGCCGCTCGGCGGGCTGTTCGCGCCGTGGCTCGCGATCGGCGGGATGGTGAGCGCGCTCGGGATGTTCAACGCGTCGCTGCTGGCGTATTCGCGGATCCCGGCGGCGATGGCCGACGACGGGCTCCTGCCGGCGCGGCTCGCGGACACCGACGAGCGGGGAACGCCGAAGGGAAGCGTGCTGGCGTCGGCGGTGGTCTATTCCGTGGCCGTCCTGCTGCCGTTCAGCGGGCTCGTGATCGCGGACGTGGTCTTCTACGCGCTCGCGCTCACGCTCGAGTTCGGCGCGCTGGTGGCGCTCCGCCGGCGGGAGCCCGCGCTGCGCGGGCCCTTCCGCATCCCGCTCGGGACGGTGGGGGTGACGGTGCTGGCGGCGCTGCCGGTGACGATCCTCGCGGGGGTGATCGGCCTGTCGCTGCTGGGCGGCGAGTACGAACCGGCCGCGATCGTCGGCACGGCGGTGGGGGCGGGACTCGGGCCGCTCGCGTACCGCTGGCTGCGCCCGCCTGCCACGGGCTAGCCAACGCGTCGCCCCGCACCTCAGATTGGCCGCCGGAGCCGACGCTGGCGCCCGCGACCCTTGCTCGCCGTTCTTTCCCCGAACCGCCAGCCTGCCATGCCAGCTGCCCGCCTGCGCGCCCGCACCACGACCGAAATCGTGGATGCCGCCTTCACGCTGTACCGCCAGCAGCCGCTGATGTACGTGCTCGCGGCCACGGCAGGCTACGCGCCCTACCTGCTGGCGGCGATGTTCCTGCAGCAGGGGGACACGTCGGCACGCGCGCTGGCGAGCGGCACGGGGATCGTGCTGCTCCTCATCTCCACCGTGAGCTACGGCCTGATGAGCGCGGTGGTCACGCAGCTGGGCTCGGCCGCGTACCTGGGCGAGCAGCCCGACCTCGCGCAGGCGTTCCGCCAGGCGATGCCCAAGAGCGTGACGCTGATCGTGGCCGGACTCATCCGCTCGGTGCTCGTGGCGATGGGCGCGGTGTTCCTGCTCGTGCCCGGGCTGTACCTGTTCGCGCGCTGGTTCGCGATCATCCCGGTGATCACGATCGAGGGGCGCGGGCTGGGCGCGGCCTTCACGCGATCGAGCGCGCTGAGCGCGGGGCGCAAGCGCCACATCTTCAACACGCTCGGGCTCGCGTGGCTGCTGTTCTGGATCGTGGGGATGGGACTCGGCATCGTGTTCATCCTGCTGTCGTTCGGGAGCCCCGTGCTGGCCACGCTGCTCACGACGCTGGTGACGATCCTGCTCTACCCGGTGATCGGCCTGACGGAGACGGTGCTCTACTACGACGCGCGCATCCGCGGCGAGGGTTACGACCTCGAGCGCATGGCGCAGGCGCTCGCCGTTCCCGAGGCCACGCCGGGCACGCCGCGCCCCGCGTGATGGTCGCCCTGCAGGCGGCGGGGTGGCCGCCCGCCCAGGTGCAGGACACGATCAACCGCATCGTCGCCCGCGGGGCGTACCAGCGCGACCTGGGCGAAACGCTGCTGGGGCGCCTCGTGCGGTGGTTCTTCCACCAGCTCGACCGGATGATCGAGGGCGCGGCGAACGCGCTGGGCACGCGCGAGGTGGTGTACGGCATCCTGCTCGTGCTGGCGGTGCTGCTCCTCATCCGGCTGGTGCTCGACCTGCGGGCCGAGTTCGACGGACAGTCGCTCGCGCGCAGCCGGCGCACGGGCGCGCGCGTGAGCGACCCGTGGGGCGAGGCCGAGCGCCTTGCGCAGGCGGGGCGCTACACGGACGCCGCGCACGCGCTCTTTGGCGCATTGCTGGGGGCGCTCGGCGCGCGCGGCGAGCTGCGCGTGCACGCCTCCAAGACGGCCGGCGACTACGCGCGCGAACTCAAGCGGCGGAACGCGCCAAGTGCGCCACGCTTCCAGTCGTTCCGCGGGCGGTATGATCGCGCGATCTACGGCGACGGCGAGGTGAGCGCGGAAGGCTACCGGGCGCTCCTCGACGACGCGAAGCCGCTGATTCGCCCGGAGCGCGGCTCGTGAACGCGACCGGCCAGCACCCGGTTGCCGCGGCACGCGCGGCATGACCGCGACCGACGCGCCACGCCCCACGCCGTGGTACGGGCGGCCGCGCACACTGCTGCCTCTCCTGCTCGGCTTCCTCGTGCTGGCGGCGCTGCTCACGCCGGAGGCGGCGAACCAGAACTTCGGCGACGCGCGGCTTACCACGCGCGAGTCCACGCCGGCGGCCGCGTCGCTCGCGGCGGAGCTGCCGCGTGCGCTGGGCTGGCGCGTGGGCGAGAACACGACCGATCGCTATCCCGAGCGCACCGACATGGTGCACGTGGTGCTCGGCGCGCCCGAGCCGATGCGCCCCGTCGAAGTGCACCAGCTGCTCGAGCGGGTGCGGGCGGGGGCCGGGCTCCTCGTGATGATCACGCGCGAGCACGACCTGCTCGCCGACTCGCTGCACCTGGGCGTGGGCGCGATCGGGGAGCTCGAAGAGCTGCCCGACGTGACCGACCACTGCCCCAAGTCGGCGGTGCCGCGGCTGCCGTGGCTGCGCAACGGATCGGCGCGGTATGCCTCGGTGCGCTTCCGCGGGCCGCCACCGGCGCGCGTGGACACGCTGCTGCGCCTCGACGCGGCCGACACGGTGGCGGGGCCGGTGCTCGCGGGGTTCGCGTACGGGCGCGGGCGAATCGTCGCGAGCGCGGACGCCGACATCTTCCGCAACGACGAACTGCGCCAGTGCGAACCGGGGCTCGGCGTGCCGTACCTGCGCGCGCTCGAGTACCTGCGCGACTCGGGCACGGTGGCGCCACGTTCGTGGCTCCTGTTCGACGAGTACCACCAGGGGTACGGCGCGCAGCCCGGCACGGTGCGCGCCGTGACGCACTTCTTCGCCGACACGGCGAGCGGGCACGTGGTGGCGCAGCTCGCGTTCGCGGGGCTGCTGCTGCTCGCGTTCCGCGCGCCGCGCCTCGTGCCGCCGGCCCCCGACCAGACCGACGAACGCCGCTCGCCCATCGAGCACGTGGATGCGCTGGCGCGCGCCTACGTGCAGGTGGGCGCCACGAAGACCGCCACGCAGCGCCTCGTGCGCGGACTCCGGCGACGCACCGAGCGGAGTGCCGCGCGCGGGGCGACCTCGCTGTCGGACGAGGCGTTCCTCGACCGCGCCGCAGCGCGCGCCCCGGCCGCGGCCGCGAGCGCGACGCTCGTCAAGCGCGCGCTCGCGCAGGGGCATCCGCCGCGCGAATTCACCGCCGTCGGCGACGCGATCGCCACCATCGAACACACCCTCCGCCAGGATTCCCGATGACGCTCACCGCCGAGAGCGGCGCCGCGCTGCTCGCCCAGGTCCGCACCGCCGTGTCGCAGGTCGTCGTGGGGCAGGACGACGCGGTCAACGACGCACTGGTCGCCTTCCTCGCGCGCGGCCACCTGCTGATCGAGGGGGTGCCGGGCACGGGCAAGACGCTGCTCGTGCGCGCGCTCGCGACCACGCTCGGCCTCAAGTTCGCGCGCGTGCAGTTCACCCCCGACCTGATGCCGTCGGACGTCACGGGGGTGTCGCTGCTGCGCGACCCGGCGCGCGGGTTCGAGTTCCAGGCGGGCCCGATCTTCACCGACATCCTGCTGGGCGACGAGATCAACCGCGCCCCCGCCAAGACGCAGGCGGCGCTGCTCGAGGCGATGGGGGAGCGGCAGGTGACCACCGACGGCGTGACGCGCCCGCTCGACACGCTGTTCACGGTGTTCGCGACGCAGAACCCGGTGGAGCAGGAAGGCACCTACCCGCTGCCCGAGGCGCAGCTCGACCGGTTCCTCCTCAAGACGATCGTCGGCTATCCGGACCAGGGGGCCGAGCTCGCGATGCTGGCCGCGCACGAACGGGGGTTCGACGCCGAGCGGCTCGCGGCGACGGGAATCACCGCGATGATGGACCGCGCGCAGGCGCTCGCGCTCCGCGAGCTGGGCGACGGCGTGCGCGTGGCGCCCGAGGTGCAGGGCTACATCGCGGCGATCACGCGGGCGACGCGCGAGGAGTCGTCGCTGGCGCTCGGCGCGAGCCCGCGTGCGTCGGTGGCGCTGCTGCGCACGGCGCGCGCGGCGGCGGTGCTCGCCGGGCGCGACTACGTGACTCCCGATGACGTGAAGGAGCGCGTGGCGCCGGCGTTGCGCCACCGGATCACGCTCGCGCCCGAACTCGAGGTCGAGGGGCGCACGGCGGACGACGTGCTGGCGGCCATCCTGCTCCGCATCGACGCGCCCAAGTGAGTCCGGTCAGCGTCCGTCGGCTGCTGCGCGTCGCCTGGGCGGCGCTCACGCGCGTCGCGCCCGAGCCCCGGCTCGTGCGCGCTGTGGCGGCGGCGTCGCTGCTCTGGTTCATTCCCGGCGACGCGGGGCGGATGCTCGCGCTCGGCGTGCTACTGGCGCTCGTGCTCGCGGCGCTGGTGGACTGGCTGCTGCTGCCGCCGGCCGCGGCGCTCACGATCACGCGGCAGGTGCCCGCCACGCTGGGCGCGGGGGACGACGAAACGGGCGCGTACCGGGTGCAGTCGGGCACGACGCGCGCGCTCACCGTGACGCTCGCCGACCGCCTGCCCGAGGTGATCGAGGGGGGCGTGGGACGCACGACGTTCTCGCTCGCGGCGCTTGGCCATGCGGAGGTGCCGTTCCAGGTGCTCGGCCTCAAGCGCGGGCGGTTCGCGCTCGGGCCCGTGGGCGCCAAGGTGACGACGTCGCTCGCGCTCATGGGGGCGCGCGTGGTGGTGGAGCCCGGCGACCACGTGGACGTGCTGCCGTCGGTGCGCGGGGTCAAGCGGTTCCGCTGGCTGGCCATGCAGCACCGGCTCGACGCGATCGGCGTGCGCGCGCTCAAGCGGCGCGGCGAGGGACAGAGCTTCGCGGGGCTCCGCGACTACGCGCTGGGCGACGACCCGCGGCACATGGACTGGAAGGCGACGGGGCGGCACGGCAAGCCGATCGTGCGGGAGTTCACGATCGAGCGCTCGCAGAGCGTGCTGACGGTGATCGACGCCGGGCGCGGCATGACGCAGGTGGCGGGCAAGCTCACGCGGTTCGAGCACGCGCTCACCTCGGCGCTCATCCTGACCGACGTGGCGGCCACGGCGGGGGACCGCGTGGGGACGCTGGTGTTCGACGACGCGGTGCGCCGCTTCATTCCCGCCGACCGGGCGCGCGGGGCGCTGATGGCCGTGCGCGACGCGTTCACGCCGCTCCAGCCGTCGCTGGCCGAGCCCGACTACGCGCAGGCGTTCCGCTTCCTCGCGGCGCACCAGCGGAAGCGCGCGCTCGTGGTGCTCTTCACCGACGTGCTCGACGTGCGGTCGTCGCGCGCGCTGCTGGCCCACGTGGCGCGGAGCACGTCGCGGCACCTCGCGCTCGTGGTCGCGCTCCGCAACGACGCGATGTTCGCCGCGGCCGACGGGCAGGCGTTCACGTACGACGCGACCGAGGGCGCGCCGGACCCGCGCACGCCGCTCTACACGCGCGCGGCGGCGGAGGAGCTGGTGCAGGCGCGCGCGGAGGCGCTCGAGCGGATGCGGCGGGCCGGCGCGGTGGTGCTCGACATG
>JACQES010000162.1 GCA_016200495.1 Gemmatimonadota bacterium | reverse complement strand
GTCGTCGCGGCCGGTCACCGACGGGTGGCCGGCTCAGGCGAGTACGGTTGGACGAACGGGCGGGTGGCCGACAAGGCCGCCCGCCCGTTCTGCGTCCCGCGACGTCGCCGGTCCGCGCGCTAGGGCGTCGCGAACGCGGGGGCGCGCTCGTCCGCGGCGTCCTCGGCGTCGAGCACGACGTCCGCCCCCACCGGCGCGAAGGTCGCCTGGAAGAAGCGCAGGTACTCGGGCTCGTAGGTGAACCGGAGCCCGTGCACGTGCTCGCGCCGCTCGAAGAGCGTCGCCACGCTCTCGGCCACCACGTCCATGTGGGCCTGCGTGTAGACCCGCCGCGGGATGGTCAGTCGCACGAGCTCGAGCCGGGGGAACCGGTCCTCGCCCGTCTTCGGGTCGCGCCCGGCGCTCACCGCGCCGCGCTCCATCGCGCGGACGCCGCTCTCGGCATACAGCGCCGCGGCCAGCGCCTGCGCCGGGTACTCGGTGCGCGGGATGTGCGGCAGCATCGCCGCCGCATCGAGGAACACCGCGTGCCCGCCGACCGGCCGCACGATCGGGACGCCGGCCTGCGTGAGCCGCTCGCCGAGGTACATGACCTGTCCGATGCGGCTCCGGATGTGATCCTCCTCGACCGACTCGCGAATGCCGATGGCCATGGCCTCGAGGTCGCGCCCGGCGAGTCCGCCATACGTGTGGAGGCCCTCGTACACGACCACGAGGTTGCGCGCCTTCGCCGCGAGGCCGGCATCGCGCAGGCCGAGCCAGCCGCCGATGTTGACGAGCGAATCCTTCTTGCCCGACATCGTCGCGCCGTCGGTGAGGTCGCAGAGGGCGCGCAGGATCTCGGCCACCGTGCGGCCGCGCTGTCCGGGCTCGCGCTGCTGGATGAACCAGGCGTTCTCGACCGCGCGGGTGGCGTCGAGGATGACGCGGATGCCGCGCGGGGCGCAGTAGGCCGCCACGGCGGCGAGGTTGGCGAGGCTGATCGGCTGGCCACCGGCGAGGTTCACGGTGGCCGCGACGCAGACGTACGGCACCCTGTCGGCGCCCACCTGCTTCACGAGGGCATCGAGCTTGGCGAGGTCCACGTTGCCCTTGAACGGGTGCGCCGACGCGGGATCGTGCGCCTCGTCGATGATGACGTCATGGAAGGTGCCCCCCGCCAGCTCCTGGTGGAGGCGCGTGGTGGTGAAGTACATGTTGCCCGGCACGTGGTCGCCCGGCCTGATGAGGAGCTTGGAGAGCAGGTGCTCGGCACCGCGCCCCTGGTGCGTCGGGATCAGCTCGGGGTAGCCGTACACGTCGCGCACCACCTCCTCGAGGTGGTAGTAGTTGCGCGAGCCGGCGTAGGCCTCGTCCCCCATCATCATGCCGGCCCACTGCCGGTCGCTCATCGCGCTCGTGCCAGAGTCGGTGAGCAGGTCGATGTAGGTGTGCTCGGAACGGAGAAGGAAGGTGTTGTAGCCGGCGGCGCGGAGGTGCGCCTCGCGCTCGCGGCGGCTCGTCATGTGGATCGGCTCGACGACCTTGATCTTCCAGGGCTCGGCCCAACTGCGGGCGGACATGGCGTCCTCGGGGGAAGCGGGTGATCGCAGGCGCCGCCGCGGGGGCGGCGCGCTTCCCGATGATCGCCTCGCCGGCCGTGCCGCGGCGTCAGGAGGGGTCCGTCGCGCGCGTCAGGCGGATGCTCACGCGACGCGCCGACTCCGCGGGTCGCGCGGCCCGATCCGTCCTACGTGCGCGGAAGCAGCGCCTCGGCCTTCTCCGCGCTGTCGATGCCGTCCACGATCGACCGGAGGTGGCCGTTCTTGACGTCGTACACGAGGCCGTGCAGCAGCGGCCGGCGCCCCTTCGCCCATTCGTCGCGCACGGTCGGGGTGCGCGCGAGCACGCCGACCTGCCGCAGCACGTTGAGTTCGGTCAGCCGGTCGAGGCGATCGCGCACGTTGGGAATCGCGGCGAGTTCGGCCCGGTTCCAGCGCATGACGTTGCGGATGTCGGACAGCCAGTGATCCACGACGCCGAAGCCGCCACCACCGTAGGCCGCCTTGATCGCGCCGCAGTTGGTGTGCCCGCACACGATCAGGTGCTTCACCTTCAGCACCTCGAGCGCGTAGTGCAGCACGGACAACAGGTTGATGTCCGTCTCCCACACCTGGTTGCCGATGTTGCGGTGGACGAAGATGTCGCCGGGCACGGCCCCGGTGACCTGCTCCGCCGGCACGCGGCTGTCGGCACACCCGATCCAGAGGAAGTGCGGCTCCTGCTTCCGTTCGCCGCGCTTGAAGAAGCCGGGGTCCTCGGCGAGGACGGCATTTGCCCAGGCCTCGTTGTTCTCGAACAGGCGGCGGAAGTTCTTCATGGCGCGCGGGGCGGCGGGGCGGGGGACGGGCGCCTCCGGGGGGGCGTGCGGCGCGCGTCGCCCGCAACTTCCCACGCCGCACGGGCGGGGGCAAGCGCGGCAATGGCCGCGCGCGCATGGACGCGCTAGCGTTGGGCATGGCGCATCGCTACCCCGAGTCGCACGTCCTCTACCGGAAGTTCAACCGGCACTTTCCCGTCATCGTCCGCGGCAAAGGGTGCACGCTCTGGGATGACACCGGCAAGGCCTACCTCGACGGCTCGGGGGGCGCGTACGTGTGCAACCTCGGGCACGGCGTGACGGCGATCGCCGACGCGGTGAGCGCGCAGATGCGCGAGGTCGCGTACGTGACCGGCATGCAGTTCACCAACCCCGCCGTGGAGGCGCTCGCCGCCGAGATGGCGGCGCTGTCGGTCGGCGACCTCGACAAGTTCCTCTTCCTCACGAGCGGCGCCGACGCGACCGAGGCGGCGCTCAAGCTCGCGCGCCAGCACTGGGTGGCGCGCGGGCGACCGTCGAAGCACAAGATCCTCGCGCTCGCGCCGGCCTACCATGGGCACACCATGCTGGCGCTGTCGGCGGGGGCGCGCCCCGCGTACCGCGCGATGTTCGGCGAGTGGATGGTGCCGGTGGTGCAGGTGCCGGCGCCGTACGCCTATCGCTGCGCGTGCGACGGCGCCGCCGACTGCCCGCGCTGCACGGGCACGATCCTCGAGGAGGTGATCGCGCGCGAGGGCGCCGACTCCATCGCCGTGTTCATCGGCGAGACGGTCGGCGGGTCCTCGACCGGAGCCTCGGTGCCGCGCGACGCGTACTGGCGCACCGTGCGCGAGATCTGCACGCGCCACGACATCCTCTGGGTGGCCGACGAGGTGCTGGTGGGCGCCGGGCGCACCGGCACGTGGACCGCCGTCGAGCCGTACGGCGCCGTGCCCGACATCATGACGATGGGCAAGGGGATCAGCGCGCGTTACGCCCCCCTCGCCGCCGTCGTGACCGCGGAGCGCGTGCTCGCGCCGATCGCGGAGCAGGGCGGCGGCGTGCTGCACGCGCAGACCTACGCGCACACGCCGATGATGTGTGCCGCCGGCGTGGCCACCGTACGCTACGTGCGCGAACACGACCTCCTCGCGCGCTGCCGTGCGATGGGCGCGCGGCTGCACGCGGCGCTCGCGCCGCTGCGCGATCACCCGCTGGTGGGCGACGTGCGTGGGCGCGGCCTGCTGGCGGGCATCGAGCTCGTGGCCGACCGCGCCACGCGCGCCCCGTTTCCGCGCGCGCAGGGCGTGGCCGACCGGGTCGCCGATGCCGCCCTCGCCGAGGGACTCGTCTGCTGGCCGCACGCCGGGGGGGCCGACGGCGTGAACGGTGACGTGGTGTGCCTCGCGCCGCCGTTCGTCGTGAGCGACGCGGAGCTGCTGGAGATGGTGGCGCGGCTTGAGCGCGCGCTCGAGCGCGTCGCCGCGTCGCGACCCGGGCGCTAGCGAGCGCCCGCCGCCGTCGCGTACCAGGTCGAGAGCATCGCCGCGGCCACGCCGAGCGTGAGCCAGGCGTCGCTCACGCCGGCGTCCACGAAGCCGGCCAGCAGGCCACTCGTGATGACGAGCGTCGTGACGACCAGCAGCGCGGTGCGACGCGCGCCATTCGGCAGCGCGAACGCCGCGGCGGCCGGCAGGCTGGCCGACGCGATGCCGGCGGCCGCGCGCAACGCCCCGTCCCACGGCGTCGCCACGTGCAGCAGCGTGAACGCGACGCCGACCGCGAGGCAGGCGCCCACCGCCACCGCCTGCTGCCGGTCTCGCAACGCCAGCAGGTCGCGCGCGCGCGGCCGCCAGAGCACGGCGAGGTTGGCCGCCGGGTCGGCGAGCCACGAGAAGGCGACCGCGAGCAGGTAGAGCGCCGGGAGCAGCGTGAGCAGCGGGTGGGCCGACGGTCCGTTGCGCGCCACGAGCGCAAGCGGCTGCACGACGAGGAAGACGCCGAGCACGAGCCAGGTGCGGGTCGCGGGTGGCTGGCCGTTCATCCAGAGGCGGTAGCGCAGGTAGGCCGGATAGAGCGGCAGGCGCGTCTTCCCGGCGAGCAGCATCCCCTCGCGCGCCCAGCTCGAGGCCCGGCCGAGCAGCGCGGCATGGTCGAACTCGGTCCGGGCGCCGGTGATGTCGCCCGCACGGAGGCGGCTCCACCCCGCACCGGTCCGCGCGTGCGGGTTGTGCGGGAACCGCTCGGCCTGCGCGCGCCACTCCGCGTCGCGCGCGCCGAGCGACGGTTCGAGCTCCGAGGCCAGCGCGCGGAGCATGCCGGCCCGCTCCTGCGACGGGTCGAGCGCGAGCGCGCGCTCGGCGAGGGTGCGCACGGCATGCCACTCCTCGCGGAGCGCGCGCGCTTCGGCCTCGATGACCCACGGCACCGGGTCGAGCGCGTCGAGTTGCTGGGCGTATTGCGCGGCGCGGATCGCGTCGGCCGGATCGCGCTTCGCGAGCGCCAGGGCCGCCGCCGCCCGGACGACG
>JACQES010000161.1 GCA_016200495.1 Gemmatimonadota bacterium | reverse complement strand
GGCACCTACATCCGCGCCCTCGCCCGCGACCTGGGGCGCGCCACCGGGAGTGCCGCGCATTGCGCCGAGCTCCGTCGCACGCGCATCGGCGCGTTTCGCATCGAAGATGCGGTCAGCGCGCTCGAGTTCCGCGAGCGCGCGCTGGCCGCTCTCGTGCCGGCGGCCACCGGCCTCGCCCGGGTGATCGCCCGCGAACCGCTCGACGCCGCGCGCGCGGCCGACGTGCGCCATGGACGCGGCGTGCCTGCCGTCGCCACGGGCGACCGGGCCGCGCTCCTCGACCCCGAGGGCGCGCTGCTCGCGATCGCCGAGCGCCGTGGCGCCCTCTGGCAGCCGACCGTGGTGCTGGCGCATGACTGAGGAGCGCGTGCTGTCCGGACCGAGCGGTCTCCCCGACGACGTACTCGGCACCGCCGTGACCGTGGGCTCGTTCGACGGCGTGCACCGGGGGCACCTCGTGGTGCTCGCGCAGCTCGTGGCGTACGCGCGCGCACACGACCTCGCGAGCCTGCTCGTCACCTTCGATCCGCACCCGCTCGAGGTCGTGAATCCCGCCGCGGCGCCTCCCCTGCTCACGGTGGGGAACGAGCGTCTCGAGGTGCTGGCCGAGAGCGGCATCGACTACGTCGCCGTGCTGCCGTTCACTGCGGACCTGCAGCGCCTCGCGGCCGACGAGTTCGTGGACCAGGTGCTGCGCGAGCGGTTCCGCATGCGCGCGCTCCTCATGGGGCACGACCATGGCTTCGGCCGCAACCGGTCGGGCGACCTGGGCACGATGCAGGCCCTGGGCGCCACGCGCGGCTTCGCCGTCGAGGTCATCGCGCCCGTCGCGACGCCGTCGGGCCGTCCCGTCTCCAGCACGGCCATCCGGCGCGCCATCGCGGGCGGCGACCTGGACCATGCCGCCGAGGGGCTGGGTCGGCCGTACGCCATCTCGGGGATCGTCGTGCACGGCGACCAGCGCGGGCGCGCCCTCGGGTTCCGGACCCTGAACGTGGCGCTTCCGTCGAGCCGGAAACTCCTGCCGCCGGCCGGGGTCTATGCGGTGCGCGTGCAGACCCCGCGGGGGCCGTACGGCGGCATGATGAACCTCGGGCCCCGCCCGACCTTCGGCGACGATGCCACGACCCTCGAGGCCCACCTGTTCGACGTGGACGGCGACTTCTACGGGATGCCGGTGCGCGTGGACGTGATCAAGTGGCTGCGCGGGACGCGCCAGTTCGACGGGCCGGCCGCCCTCGTCGCGCAACTCCGCGAGGACGAGGTCCAGGCGCGGGCCGCGTTGACCCCCCCCGGGCGCCCGGCTACGTTGCAAGGCTCCCCGGACCAGTCCCCGGAAGGGACGTAACCGCTTTGCGGACAATCGCATGACGAACCTGCGTTCGCGCATCCTGCTCATCGTCGGCCTGCTTCTGGCCTCGGCCTTTGCGCTCTTTCCGCGCACGGTAGTCGAGCGCGTGAAGCGCGGCGACGGCTTCGTGCTCGACACCACGCGCAAGGTGCCCATCAAGCTCGGCCTCGACCTGCAGGGCGGGATGCACCTCGCCATGGAGATCGACGAGTCGAAGGGCACCGTCGCCAACAAGAGCGAGGCCCTGGATCGCGCGCTCAAGGTCGTGCGCACGCGCATCGACGAGTTCGGCGTGTCCGAGCCGGTGGTGCAGAAGGAGGGCACGGACCGGATCATCGTCGAGCTGCCGGGCATCGATGACCGCCAGCGGGCCCAGGACGTCGTGCAGAAGTCGGCCTTCCTGCAGTTCCAGATCACCGACAAGACGCAGGCGCTCGAGAAGGCGCTCCCGCGCCTCGACCAGATCCTCAAGGAGAAGGGCGCCGCGCTCGCCGCGATCGTGCCCGGGGCCAAGACCGACAGCGGCGCCGGCACCTCGTCGCCGATCGCCGGGCTGTTCGGCAAGGACACGAGCAAGAAGGGCGCCGACTCGGCCAGGAAGCTCGCGAAGGGCGACACCGGCACGAAGGACACGACCAACGCGGCCCTCACCGGCACGCAGGGCGGGCCGCTCTCCAAGCTGCTCGCGCCGGGGCAGATGCCGGGCGAGTTCTACGTGAAGGCCGCCGACGCACCCACGGTGCAGCGCTACCTCGAGCTGCCCGAGATCGTCAACGCGCTCCCGCCGGGCAAGATGATCCGCTGGGGCGCCGACACCACCTCGCTCGGCACCGAGGCGTACCGCCTCTTCTACCTCGTGGACGCCCGCCCGATCATCACGGGCGAGTACCTCAAGGACGCGAAGCCCAACACGGTGCCCGTCGAGGGCACGGTCGTCGAGTTCACGCTCGACAACGAGGGCGGCCGCAAGTTCAAGTCCGAGACCTCCAAGCACATCCGCGACTACATGGCCATCGTCCTCGACGACAAGGTCATGGGGCGCCCACCGATCATCCAGAGCGCGATCGGCACGCGCGGACAGATCACGATGGGCAACCGCGACCTCCAGGCGGCGCAGGACCTTGCGCTCGTGCTGCGGGCCGGCGCCCTCCCCGTGCCGCTCAAGATCGTCGAGACGCGCGAGATCGGCGCCTCGCTGGGCGCCGACTCGATCCACGCCGGCATCACCGCCGGGGTCATCGCGGTGGTGCTGATCGTGACGATCATGATCGGTTACTACCGCTTCTCCGGCGCGCTGGCCGTCGCGGCGCTGGTGCTCTACATCATCTACACGATGGCGGTGCTCGCGGGCTTCAGCGCCGTCCTCACCCTCCCCGGCATCGCCGGCATGGTGCTCTCGCTCGGCATCGCGGTGGACGCCAACGTGCTGATCTTCGAGCGCATCCGCGAGGAGCTCGACCGCGGCAAGACGGTGCGCATGGCGATCGACGAGGGGTTCAACCACGCCATCAGTGCCATCGTGGACACCAGCGCCGTCACGATCCTGACGGCCGCCGTCCTCTACCAGTACGGCACCGGCCCGGTGCGGGGCTTCGCGGTCACGCTGATCGCGGGCATCGTCGCCTCGGTGTTCACGGCCATCTTCGTGACGCGGACCTTCTACCTCCTGTGGCTCAACCGGTCCGCCGGCACCGCCCAGACGCTGAGCATCTGATGCTGCGCATCTTCCACAACACCACGTACGACTTCATCCGCTGGTGGCGCACCGCCGCCGCGCTCACGATCGCCTTCATCGTCATCGGCCTCGGCTCCTTCGCCGTGACGGGCGGCGTGAACTGGAGCATCGAGTTCACGGGCGGAACGCTGATCCAGCTCAAGTTCGCCAAGCCGGCCGACGCGGCCGAGATCCGCGCCGTCGTTGACGGCGCCGGGATCGGCGGCGCGGAGATCCAGCAGTTCGGGTCGAACACCGAGTTCACGGTGCGCGCGCGGGGCGAGAACGCGGCCGACGCCAGGACGGGGGTCGCGGGCGGGGCGGTGCGCGAGGGGGTCGAGCGCGCGCTCAAGGCCAAGTACGGCGACGGCGTGAAGGTCGTGCGCTCGGGCTCCGTCGGCCCCAAGGTCGGCGCCGAGCTCTCGCGCGGCGCCTTCATCGCCATGCTCCTCGGCTCGCTCATCACGCTCGTGTACCTCGCCATCCGGTTCGAGTGGCGCTTCGGCCTCGCGGCCGTGCTCTCGACGGCGCACGACATCCTCGTCACGCTCGCGTTCATCAAGCTGTTCCACTTCGAGGTGTCGCTCACCGTCGTCGCGGCCATTCTCACGCTGCTCGGCTACTCGATGAACGACACGATCATCATCTTCGATCGCGTCCGCGAGAACGTGAAGAAGGGGCGGAAGTCGAACTTCTACGACCTGCTCAACGAGTCGGTCAACGAGACGCTGCCGCGCTCGATCCTGACCCACACCACGACGCTGGCCGCCACGCTCGCCCTGCTCATCTTCGCGGGCGAGGTCATCCGGCCGTTCGCGTGGGTCATGTTCTTCGGCATCTTCATCGCCACCTTCTCGTCCATCTACGTGGCGTCGCCGCTGCTCATGTGGATCGAGAACAAGTGGCCGCGCACCGACGGGGCGGGCCGCCCGACCACGCAGGCGAGCCGGAATCCCGCCGCGAGCGGGGCTCAGCGCCCCTCGCGCCAGCCCGCAGGCGCCGGGCGCTGACGCGCTCGCCGGGTCGGGCGGGGTGCGGTTCCTCGATTCCCACGCCCACCTCGCCGACCCGGCGTTCGACGCCGACCGCGAGGACGTGATCGAGCGCGCCCGCGCGGCGGGGGCGGCGGCGGTGGTGGTGATCGGCGAGTCGCTCCACGCGGCAGGACGCGCGGAGCGGCTCGCCGAGTCGCATCCGGGCTTCCTGTTCCACACCGCCGGCGTGCACCCGCACGACGCCGCGGACTTCGAGCCCGGGCGCGACGTCGCGCGCATCCGCGAGCACGTCGAGCGCGGCGCCGTCGCCATCGGCGAGTGCGGCCTCGACTACCACTACGACCACAGCCCGCGCGAGCGGCAGCGGCGGGCCTTCGCCGCCCAGCTCGCCCTCGCGCAGGAGACCGGCCGGCCCGTGGTCGTGCACACGCGACTGGCCGAGGACGACACGCGGGCGATGGTGGTCGAGGCCGGGCGTGCGGGGATCCGCGGCGTGCTGCACTGCTACACCGGCACGCATGCACTCGCCGAGGCCGCGCTCGCCG
Organism: Gemmatimonadota bacterium; assembly: GCA_016200495.1. Taxonomy (GTDB): domain Bacteria; phylum Gemmatimonadota; class Gemmatimonadetes; order Gemmatimonadales; family Gemmatimonadaceae; genus JACPPC01. The sequence goes on along the minus strand of JACQES010000161.1, from coordinate 834 downwards.
TCGGCTGGTATGTCTCCTTCAGCGGGATCGTCACGTTCAGGAAGTTCGACGACTTCGCGCTGCTGCGCCTCGTGCCCGACGACCGGCTGCTGGCCGAGTCGGATTCTCCGTACCTCGCGCCCGTGCCCAACCGCGGGAAGCGCAACGAACCGCACTGGGTCGCGCACACCGTGGCGCGACTGGCCGAGGTGCGCGGCACCGATGCCGGGCATCTTGGCGACTTGACGATCGAGAACGCCGCGCGCCTCTTCGGGTTGCCGGCTGCACTGTCCACCACGTCCCCCGGAGCTTCCCGATGAGCGTTGCCCCCGTTGCCACCGATGGCGCCCCGAAGGCGATCGGCCCGTATGCCCAGGCCACGATCTCGCACGGCTTCCTCTTCACGGCCGGCCAGATCGCGCTCGATCCCGTGACCATGACCGTGGTCGAGGGCGACGTCGCCGCGCAGACGCGTCGCGTGCTGCAGAACCTGTCGGCCGTCCTGGCCGCGGCGGGCGTCGAGTGGCGCCACGTGGCCAAGACCACCGTCTTCCTGCGCTCGATGGGCGACTTCGCCGCGATGAACGAGGTCTACGCCGCCGTGCTCGGCGACGCGCGCCCCGCGCGCTCGACGGTCGCGGTGGCCGGGCTGCCGCGCGACGTCCTGGTCGAGATCGAGCTGGTGGCGGCGCTGCCGCAGTAGCGGTCGTCCCGAACGCGGGGCGACGGCGCGATGCGTCGCGCGCCCGGTCCATTGCTTCCGTCCTTCCACGGCGCCCCGTGCGCCGGAGAACTTCCATGCGTCCTCTGACTTCCGCTCGCGTCTCCCTCTGCTTGGCGCTGGCGCTGCTCGCG
>JACQES010000160.1 GCA_016200495.1 Gemmatimonadota bacterium | reverse complement strand
TGCCCACCGCCATGAGGATGCGGCCCACGTTGGGGTCGGCGCCGTGGACCATGGTCTTGATGAGCGGCGAGTTGACGATCGCCTTGGCGATGCGGCGCGCCTCGCGGTCGTCGCGCGCGCCGCGCACGCGCACGCGGAGCAGGTGCTCGGCCCCCTCGCCGTCGCGCGCGAGCGTCTCGGCCATGCGGATCGAGCCCGCGCGGAGCGCGTCGAAGAAGCGGCCCTCGTCCACCGCGCCCGCATGCCCGTTGGCGAGGATGGCGCAGGTGTCGCTCGTGCTCGTGTCGGAGTCCACCGAGAGCATGTTGAACGAGTCGTCGACGGCGCGGCGGAGCAGGCGGTCGAGCGTGGCGGCGGCGAGGCGCGCGTCGGTGAAGACGTACGCGAGCATCGTCGCCATGTTCGGCTCGATCATCCCCGAGCCCTTGGCGACCCAGGTGATGGTCGCGTCCCCCACGCGCGTCGAGAGCGCCTTGGGATGCGTGTCGGTGGTCATGATCCCCTGCGCGCCCACGAGCGGGTCGTCCTGCAGCTCGGCCGCCATGCCGACCACGCCGGCCTCGATCTTCTCGATCGGGAGCGGCACGCCGATCACGCCGGTGGAGCTCACGAGCACGCGATCGGGGGACGTGCCCAGTTCCGCGGCCGCGGCGGCCGCCATGCGCCGCGCGTTGACCAGGCCGGCCTCGCCCGTGGCGACGTTCGAGACCTTGGAGTTCACGACCACCGCACGGAGCACGCCGTGACGGATGACCTCGCGGCCGAGCACGATCGGCGCGCCGGGGAACTGGTTGCGCGTGAAGACCGCCGCGGCCGCGGCGTCCACGTCACTGGCGAAGAGCGAGAGGTCGCGCCCTTCGGCCTTGAGGCCGACCAGGCGGCTCGCGCAGCGGAAGCCGCGGGGGAAGACGGGACGATCGGCGGGAACGAACGGTGTGGACATGGCGCGGGAAGCTACCGCGCGGGCGCGAGCCGGCGAAACTCCTCGGCGCCGGCGGCCGGGGTGCGGGCCATGGTGGCGCGGTCGAGCGCGTAGAGGCCGAAGCGCGCGCGGTAGCCCTCCGCCCACTCGAAGTTGTCCATGAGCGACCAGTGGAAGAAGCCGCGGAGGTCCACGCCGTCGGCGATCGCCTGGCGCGCGGCCCACGCGTGCGTGCGCACGTACGCGGGGCGATGCCGGCCGCTCGAGTCGGCGACGCCGTTCTCGGTCACCACCACGGGCAGGTGGTAGCGCCGCGCCCCTTCGCGGAGCAGCGAGAGGAGCCCCTGCGGATAGATCTCGACGCCGGCGTCGCTGAGCGGTCCGGGACCGTTGCCGATGCTGACCATCCCCGGCGCGCCTGGCGCGAAGCGTACGAGGTTGCGGCGGTAGTAGTTGATGCCGATCCAGTCGATGGTGCCCTTGAGCTCGGGCGCGGGCTCGTCGAGCGTCGGGAAGCCGGGCATCGCGAACTGGCGGCGCCCGTCGCGGATCGAATCGTAGAACGCCCAGTTGAAGTTGTCGGTGACGATCGACGTGATGGCCTGCTCGAGCAGGTTCCACCGGTGCGCCGGCTCGAAGGCGATCATGTTGGACGCGAGGCCGATCTTCGCGTCGCGATCGATGGTGCGGAGCGCGGCGGCGGCCTGCGCGTGCGCGCGCAGCATGCCGTCGAACGCGGCGACCGCCTGGGCGTTGTCCTTGCGGGCGGGGGGCCACGTGCCCTCGACGTAGCCGAAGTACATCGCCACCTGCGGTTCGTTTATCGTGCACCACCACGTGACCTGCCCGCCGAGCCGACGCGCGGCCTCGGCGGCGAAGCGCGCGAACTGTGCGGGGAAGTCGGGGGCCGTGAGCCCGCCGCGATCGGCGAGCCAGAGCGGCAGCGTGAAGTGGAGCAGCGTGACCACGGGTTCGATGTGCGCGGCGCGGAGGGCGGTGAGTTCGGCGGCGTAGTGGTTCCACGCGGCGTCGTCCCACCCGCCCTCGATCGGCTCGAGCCGGCTCCACTCGAGCGAGAACCGGTACGCGTTGGCGCCGAGCGCCTGCATCAGCGCGACGTCCTCGGCGACGCGATTCCAGTGGTCGGCGGCGCGGCCGCTCACGTCGCCGTTGGCGACGTGGCCCGCGCCCCGCTCGAAGCGCGACCAGTCGTTGTGCGTGTTGCCGCCCTCGACCTGGTGCGCGGCGGTGGCGGTGCCCCACAGGAAGCCGGCGGGCCAGTGCGGATCGAAGGCGGTGGTCGCCTCGTCGCTCCACGTGACCGACGGTCGCTTGCGATCGAACCAGGTGCAGGTGCCGACGTACAGGAGCGCGAGCGCTCCGAGTGCCACGCGCGCGATGCGGGCGGCGCGCGCGCGGCGCGAGACGAGGGGGGCGGGGCTGGTCACGCCCCCAAGATGGAGCAAACGGGGTCGGTTCGCGCGGGCGCAGCGCTGGGCGATCGCGCCGCGCGATGGTGGACCTCGGCTACGGCGACGGCGGTTTCGGGCCCGGCGGGCGACCGCCGTCGGGCGGCGGGCCGCGACCATCCGGCGGCGGGCCGCGCCCGTCGGGCGGAAAGAAGCGACCATCGGGCGGCGGGCCGCGGCGGTCGCGCATGTCGGGCGGCGGGCCACCGCGATCGAAGCCGTCGGGCGGCCCACGCCGTCCATCGGGCCCGGGGCCCATGCCGGGGCGGCCGCCACCGGGCATGCCCGGAATGAAGCCGCGCCGCGGGCGCGTGGCTTCGAACGTCTTGCGCTGCGCCGGCGTGAGCACGCGCCCGATGTCGGCGTACGTGGAGTCGGTGATGGCCTGCAGGCGCGGCACGACGGTGGCCATGACCGAGTCCACGCGCGGGCGCGTGGCGGCCAGGATGCGGTGGATCTGCGCGCGCTGCGAGTCGCTGATGGCGAGCTGCTCGAGGAAGGGGGGCAGGCGCCGCTGCGACTCGGGCACCTGCGCGCCGTCCGGACCACCGGGGTTGCGCCCCGGATCACCGGGACGCTGCCCATCGCCTGGTCGCGGCGGGCGGTCGTCCTCGCGCGGGGGCGGGCCGTGGGGGCGCGCGCGCTCGACGGCGACGCCGAGCGCGGTGCCGACGCCGAAGACCAGCGCGAGGATGAAGAACGCCTGCCACTCGATGCGACCGACCGCCTTGACGGGCTCGCTCATGGCGCGGTCCTCGCGGTGGCGGCGCGCGTGCCCTCGACGAGCGGCGCGTAGTCGGCGGGGACGCCGAGGAGCGCGGCCACCGAGGTGTCTGCATCGCGGTCGCGACGAGCGACTCGAAGCGCGCCGCATCGAGGCGGGGCGTGAGCATCGAGAGGTCCACCGGGTCGGGGGTCGGTTCGTCAGGCAGCATCGGCGCTCCCGAGGAGGCGGCGCATGGCCTTGCGCGCCGCGAAGAGGTGCTGCTGCGACATCCCCACCGAGCAGCCGACCTGCGCGGCGATCTCGGCGTGCGAGAAGCCGTCGCGGTCGAAGAGGAGGAGGACGTTGCGCTGCATCGGGGTCAGTTGGTCGAGGGCTTCGGAGAGGCGTCGTCGGAGTTCGCTGTTCTCGGCGTCCCGGGCGGGGTTCGCGGTGCCCGCGGGTTCGACGTCGTCGATCGATTCCGCTTTTCGGACGCGCTGCTTGTCGCGGAGGTCGTGCGCGACGTTGCGCACGATCTGGTGGAGCCACGGCCCGAAGCGCGCGGGGTCGCGGCACTGCTCGAGCCGCTCGAGGGCGCGGACCAGCGCGTCCTGCAGCACGTCCTCCGCGTCGAGCGGGTCGCGCATGGCCTGCTGCGCGACGACGAGCGCGGCGCGCAGGTGCCGGCGCACGAGCAGCTCGAACGCGCCGGCATCGCCGGCGCGGCTCGCAAGGACCAGGTCGGCATCGGAGGCCTAGCTCACCCGGTGCCGGCGGCGACGAGGAGGGCGACGTCGCGCGAGAGGCTCGCCGCGTCCACGGGCTGCGTGCCGTTGTAGACGCCGCGCACGCGGCGGTCGCCGTCGAGGAGCCAGATCGTCTCGCCGTGCGGCGCGCGGCGCGCCTTGAGCATGGGCGTGTCGGCGAAGAACTGCTCGCGCGCCACGCGCGCGACGTCGATGCGCCTGCCGGTGAGCAGCCGCCAGCCCGGGGCGGCGATGCCGTTGGCCGCGGCATAGGCCGCGAGAACCGGGGCGGTGTCGTGCTCGGGGGTCACCTAGATGGACACGAGCTGGACGCGGTCGTCTCCGGCGAACTGCCGGCGCAGCTCCGCCAACCGGCTGCGCAGCTTGGGGCAGAGGTCGCGGCAGGTGGCATAGAAGAAGGTGACGACGGTGACCTTCCCCTCGAGGTCGGCGGGGGTGACGGTCGCGCCGGCCTGGTCGGTGAGCGCGAAGTCGCCCACCTGGTGGATGCCCGCGGGATCGCGCGTCCACTCGGGGGTGAGGGTGGAGTCACGATACACCGGCAGCTGCTTGCAGCGCACCTGGCCGAGCACGCCGTAGCGGTGACCGTCGCGGCGCACGTAGTTGAACTGGAGGTTGCCGTCGGCCGACCATCCCTGCTGCGGGCCCGACTCCTCGCCGTGGACATAGGCGTGAACGGTGGCGACCTGTCCGTTCGCGTGCCAGTCCGTGCAGGTGCCCTCGGCCAGGCCGCCCTCGTACGTGCAGGTGAATTGCCGCTGCCCGTTGGGCCACCAGCCCTCGTGCGTTCCCACCTTGTTCCCTGCGCGCCACGTGCGCCGCTCGGCGAGCACGCCGTCGGCATGCCAGCGGCGCTGGAGGCCGTCGAGCAGGCCGTCGCGGAAGCCGGCGCGCTCGCGCACGCGGCCGGAATCGTCGCGCATCACGAGTTCGCCGGTGAACGGAGCGCCCGAGAGCGTGACTCGTCCTGAGGCACTGCCGAGGCGTGCATCGCCCGCCGACACGACTCGGGCGGGCCACCCAAGTGCCTCGCGCACCGCGGCGACCACGGAGCCCACGGGCCCGCCGCTGGCGCCGACGGCGACCGCATGCGCCGGCGCCGACGACCACGCGGCGGCGCCCAGCGCGGCGGGCGCGACGAGGACCAGCAGGCGATGGAGGCGCATGGTCAGTTGGTCACGGTGCCCGCGACGCCGTGGAAGCAGCCCACGAGGTAGGGCGGCGCGCCGACGGCATGGTAGTGATAGGTGCCCCCTGGATACTCCGCGGTGGCGTGGGCGTGACCGTTGCAGGCGTCCAGTCCGCTCGCGGTGCTCCCGTTCGTTTCCTTCGGCCCGTAGATCGGGTAGCCGTCGAGGATGAACCCCATGAGCGCCGACTGCGACGCCTGCGTGAGGTACACGGGCTCGAAGTGGTAGTGGTAGTTGTTGCGCGGCGCGGGATGGCCGTTGTAGCGGTCGAACGAGACGATCTCGGGACCGAGGGCGACGCGCCCGGCCGCGTACTGGTTGAAGAAGACGACGCCGTTGAGCGCGACGCCGATCGCGTCCATCGGGGTGTCGGCCGGGCTCGCCGACGGCGTGGGGGTGCGCGGAATGCGCAGCACGTACGTCTGCGCCGCGATCGAGCTCGGGTTGGGCGCCATGCCGGCCTGCGGCGCCTCGTAGTTCGCGCTGCCGGCTCCCCAGTACGGGCTCTTGTGATTGGGCAGGTCGGAGGTCGAGACGACGACGTAGTTCCCCTCGAGGCGCATGGACACGGTCGAGCTGAACTGCACGAAGCCCGCCGGGAGGTCGGCCGGGTTCACGGTGCTCGACGCGGTCGTCGCGGCGGCGCCGCAGCCGGCGAGCGCGAGGACGAGCGGGGCGAGGGCGAGGCGCATGGCGTGCGTCGGGTGAGGGGGGGCTGCCCTCCAGACGGGGATCCCCCGGCAGTCCTTAGGCGCGACCGGGCGGGCCGCGCTCTGGCGCCCCCCCGGTCACGGCAGGTACCCTTCCCCGCGCATGCACCCGCAACTCGACGCCTGGCTCTCGGAACTCGACGCCTGCACCGCGCACGCCCGCCGCCTGGCGGAGCGCGCGGGGGACGACGGCTTCACGCGCCGTCCGCCGAGCGGCAAGTGGAGCCTGGGCGAGCACCTCGCGCACCTGAACCTGACGACAGCGCACTACCTCCCCGAGTTCGAGGCGATCCGCCTCGCGCAGGGCACCGGCCCGCGCGACGAGCGGCGCCGCTACCGACGCGACCTCAAGGGGACGCTCCTCTCGTGGATGCTCGAACCGCCGGTGCGGATCCGCACCAAGACGGTGGCCGCCTTCGTGCCCGACGGGCAGCTGCCGCGGGCGCAGGGGATGGCCGCGTTCGAGGCCATGCAGCACGACCTCGGGGAACGTGCCCGCACGCTCAACGGCCTCGACCTGAACACGCCGCGCATCGTCTCGCCGTTCGACGCGCGCATGTCGTACAATGCGTGGGCGGCGCTGTGCATCCTCACCGCGCACCAGCGCCACCACCTCTGGCTCGTCGAGCACCCCTGACGCGCCGCCCGCGTGCGGGCTTCGCCCCATCCACCGCCATGATCATCCGCAGCCCGCATCCCGACATCGCGATCCCGGACCTGGCCCTCGTGCCGTACGTGTTCCGCGACGTGGCGCAGTACCCGGACCGGACCGCCATCACGTGCGGCGTGACGGGCCGCTCGTACACCTTCGGCCAGCTGTACGGCGCCATCCGCGCCTTCGCGGCGGGGCTGCACGCGAAGGGCTACGCCAAGGGCGACGTGATCGGGATCGTGAGCCCCAACGTGCCCGAGTACGCGATCGCGTTCATGGGCCCGACGCTGATCGGCGCGCTCGCGAGCACGGTCAACCCGATCGCCACCGCCGACGAGATCGCGACGCAGTTCCGCGACTCGCGGGCGAAGATGATCGTGACGATCCCGCTGATGCTCGAGAAGTGCCGGGAGGCGGCCGCCAAGTGCGGGAACCCGGAGGTGGTGGTGTTCGGCGAGGCGCCGGACGCGACGCCGTTCGCGTCACTGCTCCGCCCCGACCTCCCCGTGCCCGACGTGCCGATCGACCTCGCGAACGACCTGTGCGTGCTGCCGTACTCGAGCGGCACCTCGGGCGTGCCGAAGGGGGTGATGCTCACGCACCGGAACCTCGTGGCGAACATGGAGCAGTTCATCCGGAGCGGGCAGCAGATGGAGCCGACCGACATCGCCCTCGGCCTGCTGCCCTTCTTCCACATCTACGGCATGGTCGTGATCATGAACGGCGCGATCAGCCAGGGGCGCCCGATCGTCACGCTGCCGAAGTTCGAGCTGCCGCTCTTCCTCGAGACGATCCAGAAGTTCAGGATCACGGTGGCCAACGTCGTGCCGCCGATCCTGCTCGCATTGGCGAAGCACCCGATCGTCTCCGATTACGACCTGTCGTCGCTCCGCTTCCTCGGCTCCGGCGCCGCGCCCTTGGGCGAGCCGCTGGCCCTGGCGGCGGAGACGCGGCTCAAGGTCGCGGTGCGCCAGGGCTACGGGCTCACGGAGACGAGCCCGGTGACGCACTTCCACCCGCTCGACGGGCCGCGCGTCACCTACGGCTCGATCGGCCCGATGGTCCCCAACACGGAAGCGCGCATCGTGAGCACCGACTCGGGCGAGGACGTGGGGGTCGGCGAGAAGGGCGAACTGTGGCTGCGTGGGCCGCAGGTGATGAAGGGCTACTTCAACAAGCCCGAGGCGACGGCCGCCTGCATGACCCCCGACGGCTGGTTCAAGACGGGCGACGTGGCGGTCGTCGACGAGCACGGCTGGTTCGAGATCGTGGATCGCGTGAAGGAACTGATCAAGTACAAGGGGATGCAGGTGGCGCCGGCCGAGCTCGAGGCGCACCTGCTCTCGCACCCCGCGATCGCCGATGCGGCGGTGATTCCCATTCCCGACGAGGAGGCGGGGGAGGTGCCCAAGGCGTACGTGGTCACGCGCGCCGCCATCTCGCCCGAGGACATCATGGCGTTCATCGCCGAGCGCGTCTCGCCCTACAAGAAGATCCGCGCGGTGGAGATCACCGACGCGATCCCCAAGTCGCCCTCCGGCAAGATCCTGCGGCGGTTCCTCGTGGACCGCGAGCGGATGAAGCGCGAGGGCACCCTCTCGTGAGCGGGATCTCGCTGGCCCACTGCGCGCGCGTCTTCGCGCGCGACATCGCGACGGTGAAGGCCGAGGTGCTGGCCTATCCCGACGACGCGTCGCTCTGGCGGGCACTGCCAGGGCTGCCCAACACGGGGGGCACCTTGGCGCTCCACCTCGCGGGGAACCTGCGCCACTTCATCGGCGCGGGGCTGGGGGGCACGGGCTACGTGCGCGACCGGAAGGCCGAGTTCGCGACGCGCGGCACGACGCGCGCGGAGGTCGCCGCGCTGCTCGACGCGGCGGCGGCCGAGGTGGCCGCGGCCTTCGCGAAGGCGCCCGCCAGCGCGCTCGACGCCGCGCCCCCCGTGACGATGCCCAACGGCGCGCAGCTCACGATGCCGATGGCGCTGCTGCACCTGATGACGCACCTCACCTACCACATCGGCCAGATGGACTACCACCGGCGCGCGGTCACGGGCGACGCGACGGGGGTTGGCGCGCTCGACTTCGCCCCGCTCACGGGCTGAACGTGCCGCTCACGCTCGGGCACCGGCCAGGCACGCTGGCCATCTGTCGCATGTCGGCAACCGAGGCGATCC
>JACQES010000177.1 GCA_016200495.1 Gemmatimonadota bacterium | reverse complement strand
TCGTGCCCATCGACGGCAGCCACGTGGTCGGCGGCCAGGGGCTGGGCGCCCGCCCCATGGAGCTCCTCCTCGCCGGCCTCGGCGGCTGCAGCGCCATCGACGTCGTGAGCATCCTCGGCAAGCAGCGCGAGGCCATCACCGCCATGACCGTCACCGTCGAGGCCGACCGCGAGCCCGACGTCGTCCCGTCGCTCTTCACCCACATCCACTGCCACTTCGAGATCGCCGGCCCCGTGAGCGCCGCCAACGTCGCCCGCGCCGTCGAGCTGAGCATGGCCAAGTACTGCTCGGCCGCCCGCATCCTCGAGAAGAGCGCCAACATCACCTGGAGCCACGCCGTCAGCTCGGTGCCCGCGTGAGCGCCGACGCCAACGCCGCCGCGAAGAGCGCCGGCGGGTCGCCCGCATTCGCGCCGCCCGCCGGCGGGTCACCCGCATCCGCGCCGCCCGCCGGCGCCTCGGCGCCTGATGCGGCCGCCGCGCCCGCGCCGCGCCCCGAGACGCTCGCCATCCGCCTTCAGGCCCCCGTCACCGCGCAGCGCGAGCACGCCGTCCCGCTCTACCTCACGTCGAGCTTCGTCTTCGACTCGGCCGAGCAGGCCCGCGCCCTCTTCGCCGACGAGCTGCCGGGCAACATCTACTCGCGCTACTCGAACCCCAACACCGACGAGTTCATCGCCAAGCTCTGCGCCCTCGAGGGCGCGGCCGACGGCATCGCCACCGCGAGCGGCATGGCCGCCGTCTTCGCGTCGCTCGCCGCCATCCTCTCGCACGGCGACCACGTCGTCGCCTCGCGCGCCCTCTTCGGCTCCACGCACCAGCTCTTCACCAAGGTCCTCCCCAGGTGGGGGATCACCAGCGACTACGCCGACCTGGGCGACAGCGCGCAGTTCGCGGCGCTCGTCAAGCCGAACACCAAGGCCATCTTCATCGAGACGCCGAGCAACCCGGGCCTCGCCGTCGGCGACCTCGACGCGCTCGGCCGCCTCGCGCGCGAGCGCGGCCTCGTGCTCATCGTCGACAACTGCTTCTCGACCCCCGTGCTGCAAGCGCTCTCGCCGTTCAACGCGTGGGTGCTGAGCAAGAGCCTCGAGACGCTGCACGTGCGCATGGAGGCCCACTGCCGCAACGCCCTCGCGCTCGCGTCGCACTTCGAGGGGAGCGCCGACCTCGAGGCGGTGCGCTACCCCGGGCTCCCGAGCCACCCGCAGCACGCGCTCGCCATGCGCCAGATGACCGCCGGCGGCGGCATCGTGGTCCTCGTCGTCACCGGCGGCCTCGAGCGCGCCCGCCGCTTCCTCGATGCGCTCGATCTGGTGAGCCACTCGCCCAACCTCGGGGACACGCGCACCATCGTCACGCATCCCACGTCGACCACGCACTCCAAGCTCACCGAAGCCGAGCGGCAGGCCGTCGGTATCGTGCCCGGCCTGGTGCGCGTGAGCGTGGGGCTGGAGCACGTCGGAGATGTCATCGCCGACATCGAGCGGGCGCTCGTGAGGTCGCGGTAGCGGGGGCAAAGAGCGGTATACCACCGAGCACACCGGGCACACCGAGAACGGCACCTGATTTACCACAGAGGCACGGGGGCACGGAGAACTGCGAGGTACTGCAAAATCTTGGGGGCGCCTGCGTCGAGTGATCGCGCATGCGCCCCCAAAAAGCATCTGCAGTTCTCGGCCTTCTCCGTGCCCCCGTGGCTCTGTGTTGAAAGCCCCAGAAGTTCTCGGTGTGCCCGGTGTGCTCTGTGGTGATAGCTCTTCCGCTCGACCCTACGCCTCTCTCAAAGCAGCCATCGGCGTCTCACGGAACACGTCTCTCCCCCCGAGCAACCCGATCCCGATCGTGATCGCGAGCATCAGCCCCGCGATCGCCAGCGCCGGCCCGGCGGCGAGCGCGACCTCCACCTTGAAGACGAAGGTCATCACCGCCCACGCTCCCCCGAAGCTCAGCACCATGCCGGTGAGCGCGCCCAGCACGCCCAGCAGCGCGTACTCCGCCAGCAGGATGCGCGAGATCTGGGCCTGCGTCGCGCCCAGCACCTTGAGGAGCACCCCTTCGCGGAGCCGCGCGCGGCGCGTGGCGGCCACGGCGCTGATCAGCACCGGGATCCCGATCGCCAGTGCGAACACCGCGAGGAACCGCACCGCGAGCGCCACCTTGTCCACGATCCCGCTCACCGTGCGCTGCACCAGCGTCAGGTCGATCGCGCTCACGTTCGAGAACCGCCCCACCACGTCGCGCTGCACCTGCATGACCGTCTTCGCGTCGGGGACCGACGCCAGCACCACGAACGTCTTGGGCGCCTTGTCGATCGCGTCGGGGCTGAACACGGCGAAGAAGTTGGGCTCGAACCGCGCCCAGTTGACCTCGCGGAACGAGGTGACGCGCGTCTTGATCTTGAGCCCCTGCACGTCCCACGTCATGATGTCGCCGAGCTTGACCCCGAGGTCCTTGGCCAGCTCCTTGTCGAGCGAGACCTCCGCCTGCGGCTCCCCGTCGCGCGCGGCGCGCCGCCCGAACCACTGCCCGGCCACCAGCTTCTCGCCGTCGAGCATCTTGGCGCGGTAGCTCGACCGGTACTCGCGCCGGAGCGCCCACGTCGCCCGCATCACCGAGTCGGGGTTCGCCGGGTCGAGCATCTGCGTCATGTTCCACTGGTTGATGCCCGCGATGCGCATCGTCACGATCGGCGTGCGCTGGAGCGCCACCTGCTGGTGCGCCGCGAGGATCGAGTCGATCCCCGGCGCCTGGTCGTCCTGCACGTCGAACAGGAGCAGGTTGGCCCGGCTCGCCGCGCGCGCGCCATCGAACTGCTTGAGCAGGTTGGCCTGCACCAGGAAGAGCGTCGTCACGAGGAAGGCGCCGAACCCGAGCGAGAGCACCACCGCGCGCGTCTGGTTCGCGGGGCGGTAGAGGTTGGCCACCCCCTGCCGCATCACGTACGGCCACCCCTGCCGGAGCAGCTTCCGGGCCAGCCACGAGAGCGACGCGGCCGAGGCCGCGAGCACCAGCAGCGCCACCGCGATCCCCGCCGCGAGCGCGAAGCCGCGCTCGTAGCTCCCCGCGCGCGCCGCCGCGAGCCACACCACCGACACGATCATCGCCACGTCCACCGTGAGGCGCGGCCAGTCGGCCAGCTTGACGCGCAGCACCGTGGGGTCGGCGTCGCGCCGAAGCGCCTGCAGCGGGCTCACCGTCCGGAGGGCGAGCAACGGCCGCAGGCTGAAGATGAGCGCCACCCAGCTGCCGATCGCGAGGCCCGTCAGGATGGCGCGCGGCTCGAGCGCCACGCGCACGTTCACCGGCAGGAAGTCGCCCAGCACCTGCGGGAGCGCGAACTGGGTCACGACGCCGATCAGCACGCCGATCCCCGAGCCCACGAGCCCCATCGCCACCGACTGCACCACGTAGATGAACAGCACCTGCGGGCTCGTCGCGCCGAGGCAGCGGAGCACCGCGACGGTGTCCATCTTGCGCGCCACGAACGCGTTCACGCCGCTCGCGACCCCCACGCCGCCCAGCAGCAGCGCCACCAGCCCCACGATCCCGAGGAAGTCGCCAAGCTGCCCGATCGCGCTCGTCAGGTTGCGCTCGTTCTCGGCCACCGTGCGCGTGCGGACGCGCGCCTCCTCGAGCTTCTTGTTGTACTGAATGAGCAGCACCGCCGGCGCGATCCCCGGCGGCGCCTTGACCAGCACCTCGAACTGCGCCCGTGAGCCGAACACGAGGAGCCCCGTCGTGTTCAGGAACTCGTCGCCGATGTACACGCGCGGGCCCACGATCGAGCTCAACCCCGGGTCGCCAGGCACATCGGCCAGCGTGCCCGCGATCTGGAACCGCCCCTGGCCCACCGCCAGCGTGTCGCCGACCTTCACGTTGAGCACCTGCAGCAGCTGCTCGTCCACCACCGCGATCGGCGCGTCGTGGATCCGCTCGTACTGCCCCGGCGGGCTCGTCGTGATCTCGCCGTAGATCGGGAAGCCGCGTCCCACCGCGCGCACCTGCGCCAGGCGCGTCGCCTGCGAGCCGGGGCTCGTGGCCATCGAGGCGAACTGCACCTGCTTCGCGAGCGTCGCTCCCTTGGCCGTCAGCGCGCCGAAGATCGAATCCTGCTGGACCGTCCACTTGGCGTTGCTGTTGAGCGAGATGTCGCCGCCCAGCAGGGCGCGCGACTGCTCGCGGATCGAGCGCGTCACGTTGGACGCGAACGAGTCGATGGCCACGAGCGCCGCCACGCCGAGCGAGATGCTCGACATGTAGAGGAGGAGCCGCCGGCGCGCCGTGCGGCTCTCGCGCCATGCGAGGCGCGACAGTTGGCCCAGGGTGGCGGCCATGCTATGCCGACGCTCCCGGCGCGCCCGCCGTGGCGGTGGTGCCGGGGAGCGGGGTGGTGACGGCCGCGCCGGGCTGCGCGCCGGGGGCGCTCACGCCGCCGCCGGCCGCGGCGCCGCCCGTCACCGGAGCGGAGGCGGTGGCCACGTCCTCGACCACCACGCCGTCGCGGAGGCGGATCATCCGGTGGGCCCGCTGCGCGAGCGCCAGGTCGTGCGTGACGATCACCACCGTCGAGCCGCTCTCGCGGTTGAGCTCCTCCAGCAGGGCGACGATCGTCGCGCCGGTGGTCACGTCGAGGTTGCCGGTCGGCTCGTCGGCGAAGAGGATCCGCGGGCGGTTGCTGAAGGCGCGGGCGATGGCCACGCGCTGCTGCTCGCCCCCCGAGAGCTGGGTGGGGAAGTGGTCCAGCCGGTGCCCCAGCCCCACGCGTTCCAGCAGGGCGCGGGCGCGCTCCTCGGCGTCCCGATCACCCCGCAGCTCCAGCGGCACCTGGACATTTTCCATTGCCGTGAGCGTCGGGATAAGTTGAAACGACTGGAAGATGAAGCCGACTTTCTCTCCCCGCAGTTGGGCGCGCTGGTCTTCCGACAGCTGCCCCAGGTCGGTGCCGTCCAGCTCGATCGTCCCGCGCGTCGCGGTGTCCAGGCCGGCCAGCAGGCCGAGCAGGGTCGTCTTGCCGCTGCCCGAGGGACCCACGATCGAAAGGAAGGCGCCCTGCGGAACGGAGAAGGAGACGTCCTTGAGGACGGCGAGCGACGAGGTGCCGCTCGGGTATTCCTTGGTGAGGGAACGGGCAACGAGCATGCGACCGGTGTCTTTGGGAGTGACGGGCCTGATGCTGGCTGGGCTGCTGGCGATCGCGGCCTGCGGGGGTACCGACAAGAACGCTAATGCTGGGACGAAAGATTCGGCTCCCGTGGGGAACCTCGAGGGGGTGAAGCGCCCCGACCGGGGCGGCCGGTCGCCGGTGCTCTTCGTGGGCACGAGCCTCACGGCGGGCCTGGGGCTCGACCCCGACTCGGCCTTCCCGGCGCGCGTGGAGCGGCTCGCCGACGAGATCAACTGGCGCATCGACGCGCAGAACGCGGGGCTCTCCGGGGAGACGTCGGCGGGGACGCTCCGGCGCATGGAGTGGCTGCTGACGCAGCCGGCCGAGTACATCATCCTCGAGACGGGCGCCAACGACGGGCTGCGCGGGCTCAACGTGGACTCGACGCGCAAGAACATCGAGTCGATCCTGCGGAAGATCCGCGAGGTGCGGCCGCTGGCCAAGGTGTTCCTCGTGCAGATGGAAGCGCCGCCCAACATGGGGGCGGAGTACACGAAGCAGTTCCACGACATGTACGGCGAGATCGCGCAGAGTGCGAAGGTGCGGCTGCTGCCGTTCCTGCTGCAGGACGTGGCGGGGAAGCCGGAGCTGAACCAGGCCGACGGGATCCACCCGAACGACAAGGGGGAGGCGATCGTGGCCAAGAACCTGTTCAAGGCGTGGGGCCCGATGGTGATCCCCGGGCTGTCGGTGAAGTAGCGCCGGGACAACGCGTTACGGGACTTGTACGGGGGGCGGGGACTGCCTAAGTTCAAAGGCTGTCCGTGAAATCCGGCCCGTTCATATCCTGCTCGTCAAGGTTGTTCCCATGGCTTTCAGCGCGACCCAGATCCGGCGTGGCATGGTCATCGTCTTCGAGGGCGATCCGTGCCGCATCATCGAGTTCCGGCACCACACGCCGGGCAACCTGCGCGCGATGGTGCAGGCGAAGCTCAAGAACCTGCGCACCGGGTCGAGCTTCGAGCACCGCTTCCGTGCCGCCGACACCATCGAGCGCGCCTCGATGGAAACGCACGAGCTGGAGTTCCTGTACCAGGGTGGTGAGACCTACCACTTCATGAACACGGAGAACTACGACCAGCTCGAGATGGACGACGAGATGCTGGGCGACAACGCCCAGTGGATGCAGCCGGGAATGAAGATCATCGCCGAGTACTACGACGGTCGCCCGATCGGCATCCAGCTGCCGCAGTACCTCGTGCTCGAGATCGTGGACACGGCGCCGGTGATGAAGTCGGCGACCAAGACGGCGAGCTCGAAGCCGGCCAAGCTCGAGAACGGCGTGACGGTGAACGTGCCGGAGTTCATCTCGACGGGGGAGCGGGTGCGGGTGAACCCGACCACCGGCGAGTACATGGATCGCGCGAAGGACTGAGCGGCGGCGGGCGGGGCGGTGTTGATGCGCGGCGCCCGCCCGGTTAGGTTCTCCGTTCTCAATCGCAGGGGCTCGGGAATCTCCGGGTCATGGTGGCTGTAGCTCAATTGGTCAGAGCACCGGATTGTGGTTCCGGGGGTTGCGGGTTCGATCCCCGTCAGCCACCCTCGACTGAGTAGGTCCGTAGCTCAATTGGTAGAGCACCGGTCTCCAAAACCGGCGGTTGGGGGTTCGATTCCCTCCGGGCCTGTTGGTCGGATGGATTACAAGTGAAGGTGGCAGTACCCCGCGGGCGCGGTCGGGCCCCGGAGTCCACGGCGGTATCGTCTAGGGGACTAGGACACAGCCCTCTCAAGGCTGGAACACGGGTTCGAATCCAGTTACCGCTATGGTCGGACAGGCAGGACCCCAGCTCGGGCCATCGGCCCCATCGTCTATCGGCTAGGACACATCCCTTTCAAGGATGGAAGACGGGTTCGATTCCCGTTGGGGCTATGCAGGTGCTGGTGCAGGTCGCTTCAAGGGGGCGTAGCTCAGTTTGGTTAGAGCACTCGACTGTCACTCGAGAGGTCGCGGGTTCGAGCCCCGTCGCTCCCGTCGCAGGTGCAGGTGCAGGG
>JACQES010000176.1 GCA_016200495.1 Gemmatimonadota bacterium | reverse complement strand
CGGCGAACCTGATGACGCTGCTGTTGCTCAAACGGCACGTGGTGGATGCGGGGGGCACGCTCGCGCGCGACGTGCTGTTCGTGGCCAACGCGGACGAGGAGGCGGGCGGCGACTACGGCATGGGCTGGCTGCTGGCGCACCACGCCGACGCGGTGGCCGACGCCGAGATCGTGCTGAATGAGGGGGGCCGCACGCGGATCGTGGGGGGGCGGCCGCTGTACGTCGCCGTGCAGAGCGCGGAGAAGGTGTCGCACGTGGTGACGATGACCGCGCGCGGCCCAGGCGGCCACGCGGCCGTGCCGCTCGCGGGCAACGTGATCGCGCGACTCGGGCGGGCGCTGGCGGCGGTGGGGGCGCATCGCGAACCGCTCGTGCTGACGCCCACCACGCGCGAGTTCTTCGCGCAGCTCGGCGCGGTGTGGCCCGACGCGCGCGAGGCCGCCGCGATGGCCGACGTGCTCGCCGCCGACGCCGCGCGGCGCGCGCGCGGCGAGGCCGTGCTGGCGGCCACCCCGGTGCTCGACGCGGTGCTGCGCGCGGGAGTGTCGCCGGTACTCGTGGCGGGCGGGATCCGGCACAACGTGATCCCCACCGAGGCGACGGCGACGCTCAACGTGCGCACGCTGCCCGGCCAGGCGCTCGAGGACGTGATCGCTCGGCTCGAGCGAGCGGTGGCCGACGAGGCTGTCGCGTTCACGATCACCGAGCGCGGCGAGGACGCGCCGGCGTCGGACTTCGAGTCCCCGATGTTCGTGGCTCTGCGCGAGGCGACGCGGGCCATCGCGCCCGAGATGGTGACGGTGCCGTACCTGAGCACCGGCGCCACCGACAGTGCGCGGCTGCGCCGGATGGGAATGCAGGCGTTCGGCGTGCTGCCGTTCCCGATGGTGCCGGACGACGAGGAGCGGATGCACGGCCACGACGAGCGCGTGCCGCTGGCGAGCCTGGCGTTCTGGACCAGGCTGATCTTCGAGGCGACACTGCGCGTGGCGCGGTGACGTTCCCGTGACGGCGAAGCGACCGTCAGCCGACACACCGCGAGAAACACACGTTTCTGCAATCCCCGTAACTGGCCATTCCCACTCGCTTTATCTGGCCGCCCTCCACCCCAGGCTGTAGCTTGGGTTCGTGCCCCGCCTCTCTGCGCTTCACAGCGAGCGCGCGCGCCCGAACGCCGGCGCGCCGGTGCCGGCCCAGCAGGAACTCGGGGCCGTGCGCGAGATCGTGCTCACTGCCGACGAACCGCGCGAGGTCTTCCAGTTCGCGCTCGACCGCGTGCTGCCATTGGTGGGCGCCTCGTTCGCGTCGGTCTACCTGGTGGACGGCGCGAGCGAGTTGATGCGGCTGGTGGCCGCGAGCAACTGGCCCGACGCCTACCAGCCGTGGCTCGGCCAGATGCGCGTGCGCGTGGGATTCGGGCCATCCGGCGAGGCGGTGAGCGAGCGGCGCCCGATCGAGATTCCCCACATCCTCGCCGATCCGTCGCTCGAGGACTGGGCCGAGGTGGCGCAGGAGATCGGCTTCCGCGCGCTGGTGGCGCTGCCCCTCACGATTGGCCGCCAGGTGCTGGGCACGGCCACCTTCTACTTCGCGGAACCTGGCAGCCCGGGCGGCGAGCGGCGCGCGCTGCTCAAGGTGGTGGCCGACCAGCTCGCGGCCACCGCGGAAAAGGCGGCGCTCGTCGAGGAGCTCGCGCGCACCAAGGCGGCGCTCGCCGACGCGAACGAGGAGCTCGAGGCGCAGTACGTGGCGGTGCACGAGGCCCGGCGCGTGAAGGAGGAGTTTCTCGCCAACATCTCGCACGAGCTGCGCACGCCGCTCACGGCCGTGCTCGGCTACCTCGCGATCCTCGAGGAGGGGGTGAGCGGCCCGCTCACGACCGAGCAGGCGAGCGACCTCGCGCAGGTGCGCGCGTCGAGCGAGCGGCTGGTGGCGCTCATCAACAACCTGCTCGAGCTGACCTCGCTCAAGCAGGGCGCGCTGCCTGTGATGGTCGAGGAGTTCGACCCGCGCGAGCCGCTGCGCGACGCGATCGCGATGACGCCGGGGCGCTCGACGGACGTGCTGCTGCGCGTGGACGAGCCGGAGGGCGCGATGCCGTCGATGCGCTCCGACAAGGGGAAACTCGCGCGCATCCTGGCCGAGCTGCTCGGCAACGCCTACAAGTTCACCCGGCGCGGCGAAGTGACCGTGTCGGCCGCGGTCGTGGACGGCCGCGGGCGGTACGTCGTGCAGGACACCGGCATCGGGATCCCGCTCGACGCGCAGGCGATGGTGTTCGACGAGTTCCGCCAGGTGGATGGCTCGGCCACGCGCCGCTACGGCGGCTCGGGGCTCGGCCTCGCGCTGGCGCGCCGGCTCGCGCGGCTGCTCGGGGGCGACATCGCCCTCGAGTCGGTCGAGGGCGCCGGCACCACCTTCACCCTCGAGCTGCCGCTCGAATACGAGGAACCGCGACGCGCCCGCGCGCTCGCGATGACCCCCCGATGACCCAGCCGAACCTCCAGGCCAGCCGCACGATGCAGGTGGCCCGCACCTCGCTCGCCCCGGCGGAGGCGCTCGCCGCCGCCAAGGCGTTCTTCGCCCGCGCGCAGAGCGTGTACGTGGCGTTCGTCGAGAAGGAGGGCCCCGGGCACGTGGCGCTCCGCGGCCAGGGCGGCGAGGAAGTGGTGATCGCCGCGCGCGCGCACGAGGGCGCGACGGAGGTGACGGGCTCGAGCTACATGTTCGACCAGCAGGTGGCGCGCTTCCTGAGCACGCTGCCGCCCGCGGGGGCCGCATGAGCCGCCCGTTTCCCGACGCGCTCCGCGCCCGCCCCGGCACGATCAGCGTGGGCGACGGCCTGGGCGAGCGCGTGACGATCCGCGTGCAGCTGCTCGAGGCGTGGGACGCGGTGCTGATCGAGGCGTCGCCCAACGAGCCGGTGGTGGCGGTGAAGGTGGCGGCACTGGCGGCGCTCGACCCGTCGGCCGACTTCCACGACGACTTCGTGGTGAAGCACCTGGGGGTCGAGGTCCGCGACGAATCGCAGGGGCTCGCGCAGGCGGGAATCCCGCCGCACGCCACGCTTTCGCTCTCGCATCGCCGCCGGCGCCCGGTGACGTAGGCGGCGCCGCGTCGTGAGCGTCGCCTTCATCTCGCACGCCGACTGCGGACGCCACGACACGGGGTGGGACCACCCGGAGCACGTGGGGCGGCTCCGGGCGATCACGCGCGCGCTGCGCGACGAGCCGGGCCTGTTTCTCGAGCTCCAGCATCACGAGGGGCGCCATGCCACGCCCGACGAGCTCGCGCTCGCGCACGACCCGGCGTACATCGCGCACGTGCGCGCGGTGGCCGAGGGCGGCGGCGGGAAGCTCGACGCCGACACGGTGGTGAGCGAGGGCTCGTGGGACGCAGCGACGGCCGGCGCGGGCTGCGTGCTCGACGCCGTGGACCTCGCGATGGCGGGCACGGCGCTCCGCTCATTCTGCGCCGTGCGTCCGCCCGGCCACCACGCGCTGCGGGGCGCGGCCATGGGATTCTGCCTGTTCGGCAACGTGGCGGTGGCGGCGCACTACGCGCGCCAACGGCACGGCCTCGGGCGCGTGCTCGTGGTGGACTGGGACGTGCACCACGGCAACGGGACGCAGGCGCTGGTGCAGGACGATCCGGGGATCCGCTTCGTGTCGATGCACCAGTGGCCGTGGTATCCCGGCACGGGGGCGGTGGACGATCGGGGGCCGCACGGCTCGGTGTGGAACGTGCCGATGGCGCCGGGGCTCCAGCCGCTCGCGTACGTCGAGGCGCTCGAGGGGGCCGTGCGTGCGGCCACGAGCGGGTGGGACCCGCAGCTGGTGATCCTGTCGGCCGGGTTCGACTGCCTGGCGGGCGACCCGCTGGGCGCGATGACGCTCACCGACGCCGAGATCACGCGGCTCACGCGCACGCTGGTGGCGCTGGCCGAGCGCACGGCGGGCGGGCGGCTGGTGAGCGCGCTCGAAGGGGGATACGCGCCGCCCGCGGTGGGGCAGGCGGTGGTGGCGCACCTCAAGGCGCTGGCCTGAGGGGAGCCGGACGGTAGCTTTCGCCCGGACCCCATGGAGACGACCCTCGCCCCCGAGCGCGCCGACGGCGCGTCGAGCCCGCCCGCGCGCGGGCTCCGCTCGTGGAGCGTGGGTCCCGACGGCCGGCTGATCACCGACCTGCCGCCGCGCGAGCTCAAGGCGGCGATGGTGGCGCACCAGCCGCTCTGGGTGGACCTGGACGTCACCGACCAGCACCAGGTGGCGTGCCTCGAGAACCTGTTCGGGTTCCATCCGCTCTCGGTCGAGGACACGCTCAACCCGCAGTCGCGCGTCAAGCTCGAGGAGTTCCCCGACTACCTGTTCCTGATCGTGCGCGGCGTGACCTACCGCCACGACACCGAGGATCCGTACGACATCGAGACGTACAACCTCTGCTTCTTCCTCGGGCGCGGGTTCCTCGTGACGACGCACGCCGGCAAGGCCGTGCCGATCGAGGAGATGGTGGACCGCGTGACGCGGAGCCCCGACGTGATCGCGCGGGGCGCCGAGCGGATGCTGCACGCGATCGTGGATGCAGCCGTGGACGACTACTTCCCGGTGATGGACCAGGTCGACGTCCTCCTCGACGGCCTCGAGGAGCGCGTGGTGCAGCAGTTCGACGAGAAGGCGCTGAGCGACATCCTCTCGCTCAAGCGGCTCGTGCTCTCGCTGCGCCGGCACCTCGCGCCGCAGCGCGAGGTGCTGTCGGTGCTCACCAACCGGCCGTGCGCGCTGCTGACCCCCGAGATGCAGGTGTACTTCCGCGACGTGTACGACCACGTGCTGCGGATCAACGACAGCCTCGACACGTACCGCGACCTGCTCTCGAGCACGCTCGACAGCTACCTGTCGCAGGTGTCGATCCGGCTGGGGCGGATCACGACGGGGCTGTCGGTGGTGGCCACGCTCAGCGTCCCGTTCGTGGTGATCAGCGGCATGTGGGGGATGAACTTCGAGCAGATCCCGCTCTCGCACACGCCGCACGGCTTCTGGTTCATGCTCGGCCTCCAGCTCGCGCTCGGAGGCCTCCTCGTGGCGCTGCTCAAGTGGCGCCGCTGGCTCTGACGGCCTCCAAGGGAGACGCCGATGTTCTGTCCTGATTGCGGCACGTGGAACCGGGCCCGCGCGACGCACTGCGTGCGCTGCAACACGGACCTCCCCGTGCTGGCCGAGCCGCCGCTCGAGAAGCCCGACGAGGAGACGGGGGCGCTCCGCCTCGCGACGGGGAACCGGTACCGCATCGTGAAGCGGCTCGGCTCCGGCGGGATGGCGCACGTGTACTACGGCGAGCACGAGGTGCTCGGCCGCCCGCTGGTGGTCAAGGTGCTGCACCAGTCGCTCGCGCGCGAGGAGGAGATGCGCGAGCGGTTCCGCCGCGAGGCCGAGGCGGCGAGCCGCCTCGTGCACCCATTCATCTGCCCGATCGAGGAGTTCGGCGAGGCGGGGAACACCGTGTACCTCGTCATGCCGTACCTGGCCGGCGGGTCGCTCGCCGGCAAGCTGATGACCACGCGCACCGTGGCGGCCGACAAGGCGGCGGCCGCGGCGGCGCAGGTGTCGGTGGCACTCGACTACGCGCACCGGCGCGGCATCGTGCACCGCGACATCAAGCCCGACAACGTGCTGTTCGACGACGACGGCAACGCGCGCCTCACCGACTTCGGCATCGCCACCGCGCGCTTCCACGGGCGGCTCACCGCCGGCGGGCGCGCGATGGGCACGCCGCACTACATGAGTCCCGAGCAGGCGATGGGGAAGCTCGTGGACGGCCGGTCCGACCTCTACGGCGTGGGCGTCATGCTGTACGAGTGCGTGGTCGGGTTCCCGCCGTTCGACGGCGCCGACGCGTACTCGGTGGGCTACAAGCACGTGCACGAGGCGCCGGTCGCGCCGGACACGGTGAACTCCGGCGTCCCGGCGGGGCTCGCGCAGATCATCATGCGGTGCCTCGCCAAGAACCCCGACGACCGCTACCAGCGCGGCGCCGAGCTCGCGGAGGCGCTCCTCCGCTGGCTCGGGGCCGGCGGCCCCGGTGACGCCTGGCGCAATGCCGGCGTCGCGTGGGCTCCCTTCGCACCCACTCCGACCCGTCCATGAAGCTCTCGCACGAAGTCCTGACGCTGACGACCACGCACCCGTTCATCATCGCGCGGGGCGGCCAGTCCACCTGGCGCACGCTCATGGTGAAGGTCACCGACGACGACGGCGTGGAAGGGTGGGGCGAGGCCGCGCCGAGCGGGCTCTACGGCGAGACGGTGGACTCGAACATCGCCGTGCTCGAGCGGCTGCGGCCCATCGTCGAGGAGGCCGACCGGTGGTCGATCGAGGCGCTCGAGGCGGCGATGCACAAGAACATCGCCGGCAACGGCGCGCTCAAGAGCGCGATCTCGTCGGCGGTGCACGACATCGTCGGCAAGAAGCTCGGGATCCCCCTGTGGAAGCTGTGGGGGCTGGACCCCAAGGCGGCGCCCAGGTCGAGCTTCACGATCGGCATCGCGCCCGACATCGCCACCACGCGCGCGCGCGTGCGCGAGGCGGCGCAGTACCCGATCCTCAAGGTCAAGCTCGGGAGCGACCGCGACCGGCAGATCATCCACGCCGTGCGCGAGGAAGCGCCGGACAAGGTGATCCGCGTGGACGCGAACTGCGCGTGGACCCCGAAGCACACGCTCGAGATGGTGCCCTACCTCAAGGAGCTCGGGGTCGAGTTCGTCGAGCAGCCGCTACCGGGGCACGACCTCGCGGGGCTCAAGTTCGTGCGCGAGCGCTCGGCGCTGCCGATCATCGCCGACGAGTCGTGCGTCACGAGCCGCGACATCAAGAACCTCGTCGGCGTCGTGGACGGGATCAACATCAAGGTGGCCAAGTGCGGCGGCCTGGGCGAGGCGATCAAGATGGTGCACATCGCCCGCGCGTTCGACATGATGGTCATGACCGGGTGCATGATCGAGTCGTCGCTCGGGATCTCGGCCTCGGCGCACTTCGCGCCGCTGCTCGACATGGTGGACATGGACGGCGCCGCGCTGATCAAGGACGACCCGTTCGTGGGCGCCACGATCGCCAACGGTGTCACCACGCTGCCGACGGGCCCCGGGCTCGGCGTGACGCGGCGCTAGGCCGGATGCGCGTGCCGACCCGTGCCCGCGCGGGCGCGGCGGCGGCACGCCGTCCCGCGGCCCGGCGCCCGAGGCGCGCGACGCGATGACCGCACCGCGCCTCGCCGCCGTGGCGCTCCCCGTGCCGCTCTTCACCACGTTCACGTACGCGGTGCCGCCGGCGCTCGCGGCGCGCGTGGTGCCGGGGGCGCGCGTGGTGGTGCCGCTGCGCGGCGGTCGCGAGGTGGGAATCGTCACGGCGCTCGACGCCACGCTGCCCGAGGGGGTGGCGGCCAAGCCGATCGCCGACGCGCCCGACGCCGAGCCCGCGCTCACGCCATCCCTGCTCGAGCTCGCACGGTGGATCGCCGAGCGCTACGCGACGCCGGTGGGGCTCGTGCTGCGCGCGATGCTCCCGACCGCGCTGGCGCAGGCGAGCCGTGCGGCGCCGGCCGGGCGCGAGACGGCGGTGGTGGCCATCGCGCGCGCGTTCCCGACGCTGATGGAGCGCGACGCGTTCTTCAAGCGGTCGCCGGCGCAGCGCGGGCTCTACGAGTCGCTCGAGGGGATGGGCGGGCACGCCGCGCTCACGCACCTCACGGGGCAGCTCGGGATCGCGCGGACGGTGATCACGGCGCTGGAGAAGCGCGGCGCCGTGCGCATCACGCGGCACGCGAGCATGCGCGACCCGTTCGCGGTGCGCGACCGCGCGCGCGGCGGCGACGACGGTGGCGCTGACGGCGCGGCGCGGCTCGTGCCCACCGACGCGCAGCGTGCCGCGGTCAACGCGCTCGTGGCGTCGGAGCCCGGCGAGATCGCGCTGCTGCACGGCATCACGGGGAGCGGCAAGACGCTCGTCTACATCGAGCTGCTGCGGCACGTGCTCGAGGTGCAGGGGAAGGGGGCGATCGTGCTCGTGCCCGAGATCGCGCTCACGCCGCAGACGGTGGACCGGTTCCGCGCCGCCTTCGGCGACAAGGTGGCGGTGCTCCACTCGGCGCTCTCCGACGGCGAACGGCTCGACGCATGGCGCGCGCTCCGCCGCGGCGAGCGGCGCATCGCGGTCGGGGCGCGCTCGGCCGTGTTCGCGCCGATCGCCGACCTGGGCGCGGTGATCGTGGACGAGGAGCACGAGGCCTCGTACAAGCAGGGGGAGGCGCCACGCTACCACGCGCGCGATGTCGCGATCGCGCGGGGGCGGCATGAGGGCGCGGTGGTCGTGCTCGGCAGCGCCACGCCCTCGCTCGAGACGTGGCGTGCGGCGCAGGAGGGACGTGCGCGGCTGCTCACCCTGCCGATGCGCGCCGGCGCGGGGGCGCTGCCCAGGGTCGAGGTGGTGAACCTCGCCGCGCCGCACGCGCCCACGGTGGACCCGGTGCGCGTCGCGCTGTCGGAGCCGCTCGAGCGCGCGATCGGCGACACGCTCGCGCGCGGCGAGCAGGTGATCCTCCTGCTCAACCGGCGGGGGTTCGCGTCGTTCGTGCAGTGCCCGGCCTGCGGGTGGGTGGCCGAGTGCCCGAACTGCTCGATCTCGCTCACCGCGCACAAGGCGCCGGCGCGCTGGGTGTGCCACTACTGCCAGCACCAGGAGGCGCCGGCCGAGGCGTGTCCGCGCTGCGCGACGCCGGTGCTGCAGATGCGCGGGCTGGGGACGCAGCAGGTGGAGCGGCTCGTGGGGGAGCGGTTCCCGCGCGCGACGGTGGCGCGCATGGACGTGGACACGACGAGCGGCAAGTGGGCGCATGTCGAGATCCTCGACCGCGTGGGGCGCGGCGAGGTGGACATCCTGCTCGGCACGCAGATGATCGCCAAGGGACTCGACTTCCCCAACGTGACCCTCGTCGGCGTGATCGACGCCGACGTGGGGATCAACCTCCCCGACTTCCGCTCGAGCGAGCGGACCTTCCAGCTCCTGGCGCAGGTGGCGGGCCGCGCCGGGCGCGGGGCCAAGGTCGGGCGCGTGATCATCCAGACGCGCGCGCCGGATCACCACGCGGTGCGTTGCGCGATGACGCACGACTACGCGTCGTTCGTGCGGCAGGAACTCGCCGCCCGCACGTCGCCGGCCTACCCGCCCGAGGTGCAGCTGGCCAACGTGCTGCTGAGCGGCGAGGGGCAGGACGACGTCGCGCGCGCGGCGCAGCAGGCGGCGGACTGGCTCGCGCGGCTGCTGGCGACGAAGAAGGTCGCGGGGCTCGCGCTGGTGGGGCCCGCGCCGTGCCCGATCGAGCGCGTTGAGGGGCGCTGGCGCTGGCACCTGCTCGTGAAGGCCACCGACGCGCCCGCGCTCACGCGCGTCGGGCGCTACTTCGCGGAGCGGTTCAAGCCGGACGCGGCGGGGGTGCGCGTCACGTGGGATCGCGACCCGGTGTCGCTGCTGTAGCGCGGCGCCTCGCACGCCACGGCGACCTTCCTCGGTCGCCGTGGCACACGACGGGGGCGCCCGTGTTCAGAAGGCGAGCCACCAGGCCAGGTACAGCGCGTTGTTCGACGACGCCTTGCGGCCCGACCCGTCGTAGTTGGCGCTGCCGCCGTTGAACGTGTCGTACAGCGTGTATTGCACGAGGAAGCGGGCGTTGTCCCACGTGTTGACGCTGAGCTCGAGCATGCCGCCCCGCGTGTCGGGCTTGCCGTTGGCGCTGCCGCTGACGGCACCCGGCGCGAAGAGGAGCGTGTCGGCGGTGCCCGTCGTGGTGAACACGCCGGCGCTGAGGCCGAAGCGCGGGGAGATGTACCACGACGAGTTGAGGCGCAGCGTCTGCAGCGAGTTCGTGGCGTGCGCGCTCGCCGTCGAGGCGAACGACGCGTCCAGCGTCTGGTTCTCGTTGATGAAGCTGAGGCGCGTCACGAGGTGCCCGTCGCCGACCGGCATCTCGTGCTGCGCGTCGAACGCGATGTCGGTGTAGGTGTCGGTCAGCCCCGAGACCCCCGCTGGGAAGCGCCGCGCCGACATGCCGAACGTGCCGACCATGAGGTACTGCTGGCCGAAGGTCTTCTGGAGCGCCACCCGCCAGTACGGCGCGAGCCCGCTCAGGACGCCGCGCGCGGAGGAATCGAGCGGACTCGCGCCCCCCGGAACGCTCGAGCGGTAGGCGGAGACTTCCGTGTAGAGGAGGTCGTTCCACATGCCGTAGAGGCCCAGCCCGACCACCTGTTGCGCGAGCGCTCCGCTGATGAGCGGATTCGCGGCCTGTCCCGGCGTGGTGGCCGAGCTCAGGAATGGCGCGCCCCACGCCGGGGTGGTGTTCCAGAGGTCCTGCACCGTCGGGTTGTTGTTGAGCGTGACGCCCCATTGCAGGCTCGTCTCGCCCAGGGTCGCCTTGTCGGCGTAGCGGATGTCGGTGTTGTCGATGCTGAACGTGTTGCCCGAGGCCGAGTAGGTGACCTGCGTGAAGGTGCCGATGCGGGGCGTGATGGCGCCGGCCAGGAAGAGGCTCAGTTGCTGCGGCAGCGCGACGGTGCCGTTCTGCGTGCCGGGCAGCGCGTCGCCGAGTTGGGTCGCCGAGCCCACGAGCATCATGGAGATCGGGGGGAGCGACGGCAGGCTGAGGCGCATGCGGGTCGAGTCGGCGGCCTGCTCGATGTGCTTGACCGTGCTCAGCACGTAGCCATTGAGCTTGAACTGGCGGCCGAACGCCGTGAGCTGCGGAAACTGGTAGTGACACGCGCTGCAGGCCATGCCGGTCTGTCGCGCGTAGCCGGGCACGAGCAGGGTGACGACCGACAGCGGGACGGTCGTGGGTCCGTTCACGGCGCGGGCGCCGGACTTCGCGAGGTAGCGGCGGACGTCCGGCGCGTCGGTGCGACCGACGGCACGGGCGGATGGAGCGAGCACGAGCGTGAGCGCGAGCACAAGGGCTGGATGACGCATCTGGAACCTCCTGACGGTCTCGCTGCGGCCGTCCAACGGGAATCGTGCGCGAGCCCCTAGGGCTTCGTCATGCCTTTGCCGACCGACCAGACGTATGCGGCGACGGCGCGCGCGTCGGCGGGCGAGATCCCGCCGGGATAGGCGACCATCGCCGTGGATGGCACCCCCTTGGTCAGCACGCCGAGGATCGCCTGCAGGTCGCCGTTCTTCGCGTCGCGCCACGCGTGGGCCTTGAGCGTGGGCGCCACCTGCGTGCCCTCGAGCGCCGCGCCGTGGCACGCGAAGCAGAGGCCCTTGTTGTGGAAGATGCCGCGGCCCGCGGCGATCATCGCCGGGGTGATGGCGGCGGAATCGAGCGGCGCCTCGCCCTGGCGCGGTGCCCGCGCGGCGCCCACGGCCGGCGCGGCATGCGCCGGCGTCGTGCGCGCGAGCACGAGGATCGCGGTCGCGAGACCGAGCGTCGCGATGACCGCGAGCGGCCACCGCAGCGGACGGTTATGCATGCGACCCGCGGTCGCGGAGCGCGTCGAGCGAGACCCCACCGGCCCCGAGGGCCGCGAGCGAGAGGCACGCGCCGAACAGCGTGAGCTCGAACTCGTAGCCGTACGGGGTGAAGAAGCCGCCCTGCAGGCGGGCCGCGAGGATCGCCACCGCCATGTCGATGGCGAGCAGCGTCGCGGCCACGCGCGTGAGGCCGCCGAGCACGATGGCGAGGCCGCCGAGCAGTTCCGTCGCGATGACGACGGCGGCGGCGACCATCGGGATCGGGATGCCGATCTTGCCCATGATGTCGGACGTGCCGGCGAGGCCGAAGACGAAGAGCTTCTGCCCGCCGTGCGCGAGGAAGACGGCGCCGACGACGAGGCGGAGCGGGACGAGGCCCCACTCGGGCTGCCAGTTGCGGGGAATCGGGTTCATCGTGGGCGTCGGCCTTGGGGGGAGAGGGACGGGCGTCGCGCGCCGGTGCGCGCGGCGTCCATGGCGGCACGAAGGGCCGCGAGCATCGCGTCGGGCGGGCCGTCGCCGAAGAAGTGCGTGGACACCACGCGCGGGATGTCCTCGGCGAGCTGCAGGTGGACGGCGGTCACCGTCAGGCCGCCCTGCACGAGCGCGCGGATGACCGGCTCGAGCTGTCGCTCGCCGGCCATCACGTCGCCGACGACGAGGACGCGCCCCGCCGACAGGAACTGGAGGTTGAACACCGACGAGGACGCGAGGGCGGCGCTCAGCGTGTCGCCACGCACGATCACGTGGCCCGGCAACAGCTCGGTGACGATGCTGACGACGTCGCCGTTCGCCGCGCCGCGCTCGCCGAGGACGCGGAAGACCGTCGCGGTGTCGGCGGTGACGCGCCGCGACGGCTCCGGGATGGGCGGGCGGACGATGCCCGTGCTGGCGAGCGCCCGATCGAGCCCGGCGGCCAGCGTGGTGGCGGCGCCGCGCCCGAGCACGTGCACGTACACGAGGTGCGGCGTCTCGCCGACGAGGCGGCTGTGCACCGACGTGAACGCGAGGCCGCCGGCCAGAAGCGCGCGTTCGAATGCGGACAGTTCCGACGGGAGCACGACGACGTCCCCGAGGAGCGTCGCGCGATCCGGGGTGCCGTGCAGGCCGACCCATCCGTCGCCCGAGAGCGCGGTGGCCAGTCGCACGCCGGCCACCGACACGGCGACGTCGCGGCGCGGCAGGGCGTGGCGCACGTAGTCCCCACGGACCTCTCCGTCGACGTGCAGGATGCGTCCGACGGAATCCCAGGCCGAGATCCGTGCGGACTGCGCTCCCACCCGAAGGCCGACGGCGAGGAGGACGGCGAGTAGCGCGATGCGACGCATGCCAAGCCCCTCCGCAGGGAGATGACGCAACGTGCGTACCTCCGAGGTGCCCCGCCATCAGCCAATCATGCCAGAGCGCAGGCTTAGCGAACGGCGCGCCCCGTCGGCGTGCGTGTCCGCGTCCGCCCTACCGACGACGATCGTGACGCGCATGTCGCGCCAGCTGTTTGCGTCCGCCCGAACGCGACGGGCGAGTATCGGCGGCTCGCCGCGCGCCCTTGAACGTCGTCAATCACCACCGCACCGTGCCGAAACTCATGGTTGCGATGACCCTCTTCCTCTCCCGCCAACCGATCTTCGACGCGAGCGAGCAGCTTGTCGCGTACGACTTGTCCTACCTCGACTCGGGGGAGGACCGGCCGGACGACGCCGAGCGCGTGCTCGCGGCGGAGCGCGTGATCCTCGAGGCCTGCCTCACGCAGGGACTCGATCGCGTCGCCGAAGGGCGCGCGGCCTTCCTGCCGGTGGCGCCGTCGGTGCTCGTGCGCGAGGCGGTGCGCGTGGTGCATCCCCAGCGCGCGGTGCTCTCGCTGCCGCGCGGCGCGATCGCCGATGCGGACGTGGTGCGCGCCTGCCTCGGCCTCGCGCGCGACGGCTACCGGTTCTCCGCGCACGCGGCGGACGTGGCCCGGCAGCCGGCCCTCCTCGAGTTCGTCCACATCTGGCGGCTCGACCTCGACCAGGTGTCGCGGGAGGCGCTCGGGCGGGTCACCGCGGGGCTCCGCTCACGCGGCGCGCACGTGATGGCCATCGGGGTCCACAACCGGGCGCTGCGCGACGTCGCCTTCGACGCGGGGATCGAACTCTTCCACGGCTATCAGCTCACGCGGCCCGAGGTGCTGCCGCGGCGCGACGTCGGGATCGACCACCTGCACGCGTTCAAGCTCATGAAGGCGATCCGCGACACGCGGCAGGGCGACCACGAGATCGAGCAGGGATTCAAGCGCGACGTCGTGCTGTCGTACAAGCTGCTGCGCCTCGTGAACTCGGCATCGATGGGGGGCAAGGACATCCACACGATCGGGCACGCGATCCGGCTGCTCGGGCGCGAGACGCTCTATCGCTGGCTGTCGCTGCTGCTCGTGAGCGGGCAGGGGGAACGCGGCGTGGCGCTCGAAGTCGCGCGGCTCTCGCTCACGCGCGCCCGCTTCTGCGAACAGGTGGCGGCGGCGAGCGGAATTCCGCGCGCGGGCGGCTCGCTGTTCATGGTGGGGCTCTTCTCGATGCTCGACACGCTCCTGCTCGCCGACATGTCGGACCTGGTGGTGCGGCTCGAGCTCGCGCCCGACCTCGCGGCCGCGCTCACGGAGCGCGCCGACTTCTTCGGCGAGGTGCTCGCGCTCTCGGAGGCCTACGAGGGCGGGCACTGGGACCGCGTGATCGAGCTCGGGACGTCGATCGGCGTGGACGTCGCGGCGCTGCCCGACCTCTACATGGAGGCCATCCAGTGGGCGCGGGCGCAGATGAGCGAGGTCGAGGCGCGCGAGCAGAAGAACGCGATGCTGCGCAAGGTGAGCGGAACGGCGAAGGCGCTCGCGTCGTAGGGCGCGCAGTGAAGCGCGCGTGTTCCGCTCGGTGACCTGCGCGCGCGCCGCGTGCGCTGCCGATTGCCGAACCGCTACTGCGGCTTGGACTCCGCGCGCACGCTCCCCGTCGCCAGCCGGCCGGTGATCGCCACCTTGCCGTCGATGAAGAGCGTGAGCGTCGGCGTCCCGCTCGCCATCGGGTCGGCCTCCTCGACGACGAGCGTGAAGGGGTGGTGCGCGTCGTCCGCGGTCGTGCGGAGGCGGCCGGTGACGCTCCCCCACCGGGCGCTCGTCTCGACGCGCCCGAGCGCCGCGCCCGTGTAGAGCACCCGCCCCTGCGCGTCGCTCACGCGGAACGTTCCCGTGATCGGGAGCCGGCCGCGCGCGCTCACGCTGGCATCGATCGTGACGAGGCCGGACGCGTCCTTCACCGTGCCGCGCGCGGTCACGGTCTGCACCAGGCCGTCGCTCGTGGCGTGGCTCGGCTGGTGCGCCGATCGCGCGAGCGCGAGCCCGCCGCGCGCACTGGTCGGGGCGCCATTGGTGAGCGCGAGCGTCCCGTTCACGAGCACGTGCTGGATCCCTTCGGACAGCTCGGCGGGCTTCTCGTACGTCGCGTGGTCGATGACGGTGGCGGTGTCGAACACGACGACATCCGCGCGCATCCCCGGGGCGAGCACGACGCGATCCAGCAGCCCGATCGTCGCGGCCGGCAGCGAGGTCATCTGCCGGATGGCCGCCGCCCACGTGAACGCGTGCAGTTCGCGCACGTAGTGGCCGAGCACGCGCGGATAGGTGCCGTAGAAGCGTGGATGGATGCGACGCTCGTCGGGGGGGCACGGCACCGCAGTCGCAGGCGATGGAGGCCGCGGGATACTGCATCAGCGCGATCAGGTCGGGCTCGGCGCCGAAGCGCGCGATCATGCCGGGGTCGCCCTGCTCGAGCACGCGGACGATCGCTTCGGCGGAGGACGTCGTACCCATCTCCTTCATCACGTCGGTGAGCTCGCGGCGCGTCTCGACGAGCCAGATCCCCGACCCGCCGCCCAGCCGCGCGGTGGTGGCCGCGTCGGTCTCGGCGATGATGCGGGCGCGGAGCGCGGGGTCCCTGAATCGCTCGAGCATCTTGGCGCGACCGCCGTCCTGCGCCCAGCCGGGAATGAGCAGCCCCGTGAGCGACGTCTGCCCCGCGAGGTAGGGGTAGATGTCGGTGGCGACGTACTGGCCCTTGGCCGTGCTCGCGCGCATCCAGGCGAGCACCGCGCCCGACGTGCCCTGCTCGCGGCCCTGCACCTTCATGTGGGTGAAGAGGGGCAGGAGCCCGGCGCGCACGCCGATCTGCATCGTCTCCTCCATCGCGGCGCGCGAGGAGAAGTGGTTCTCGGGGGTGAGGCGATCGTGGTTGGTGAAGTTGGTGCGCCACGGCCGCGCCGCCTCGACCACCTTGATGACCTCGGCGGTGGTCGCGAAGTAGCCGGGCTTGTAGTCGAGCCCCGACGAGACGCCGAACGCACCGGCCTCGAGGCCGCGCCTGATCAGCGTGCGCATGGAGTCGATCTCGCCGGCCGTGGGGCGGCGATCGGCGAGCCCGACCACGGACGCCCACACCGAGTTGAAGCCGATGTACGTGCCGACGTTCACGGCGAGGCCGCCGGCGGCGAGCGAGTCGCGCTGCGCGGCGAGGTTGAGCGGGCCGCCGCCGTCGGCGTTGATCAGCTCGGTGGTGACCCCCTGCGTGAGCATGTTCGCGGCCGTCGGGAGCGCCGCCGCGAACGCGTGGCTGTGCAGGTTGATGAAGCCGGGCGCCACCATGAGGCCGTGCACGTCGAGGTCGGTCGCGGCGGTCGCGCCGCGCAGGTCGCCCACGCGCATGATCCGGTCGCCGCGGATCGCGATGTCGGCCGTCCGGGGCGCGGCGCCCGTGCCGTCCACCACGAGGCCGTTGCGCAGGATCACGTCGTAGGTGCGCGGCTCGCCGCGCTGGGCGGGTGCGGTGCGCGCGACGAGCAGGGCGAGCGCGAGGAGGGCGGCGAAGCGGCGCGACATGGCAGGAACCCGGCAGGGAAGGAGGAAATGTGGCGGCGGGGAAGCGGGGTGGTAGCTTTCGCGCCATGAAACCGCCGGCCAGCGCCTCGGCGTATCCCAGCACAGATCCCGACGAGGCGAATGCCGACGCCGGGCTGGTCGCGCGCATGCGCGACCGGGACGAAGCGGCGCTTGGCGCGCTCTACGACCGGTGGTCCGGGCGGGTGCGTGCGGTCGCGTTGCGCATCGTGCGCGATGGCGCGGAGGCGGAGGACGTGGTGGAGGACGTGTTCTGGCAGGCGTGGCGGCAGGCGGACCGCTTCGACGCGACGCGCGGCGGAGTGGGCACCTGGCTCGTGACGCTCGCCCGGAGCCGCTCGCTCGACCGGCTGCGCGCGCTCAAGCGCGCCGGCGAGAGCGTGTCGCTCGACGATCCCGAGGGGAGAGCCGCCCACGACCAGCTCTCGACCGGTGACGTGGACCCGTTCGCGTTCGCCGAGCAGGGGGAGCGGGCGCTCCGCGTGTCGCAGGCGATGGCGCAGCTGAGCGCCCCGCAGCGCGAGGCGATCGAGCTCGCCTACTGGGGCGGCCTGTCCCAGACCGAAATCGCCGAGCGGCTCAGCACGCCGCTCGGCACGATCAAGACGCGCATGCGCCTGGGGCTGCTCAAGCTCCGCGAGGCGCTGGGCGGCGTGGGAGGGAGCGCATGAGCGACGACGCGAAGCGCCCGGACGAGATGGACGAGAACGCCCCGATGCCCGACATCGCGGAGGCGGAGCTGGGCATGCTGCTCGCGCCCGCGCCCGCGCCCGAGGGCGATGCGACGCGCGCGCGCCTGCTGGCCCGCGCCGCCGCCGACAACACCGCGCGCGGCCTCAAGCGCGCGGCGCGCCTCGACACGCCCGTGCCGGAACAGGCGATGCCGGTCATCGCCGGCGCGTCGTCGCGGCCCTCGCTCACCAACGAGGTGATCCGTGAGGCACCGCGCCCGCCGCGCTCGAGCGCGCTCGTCATGCCGCGCTGGGCCATGGCGCTCGCGATGGTCGTGCCCGCCGCCGCGATCCTGCTGATGATCCAGACCCGCGACGAGCTCGAGACCACCAAGGCGACGTTCGCCTCGAGCGACCGGATGCGCGCGCGCCAGCTCGACTCGCTCACCGCCCGGCTCGCCGAGCGCGATGCGCAGGTGGCCGCCCTGACGGGCGAGCGCGTGTCGGTCGTGGACATGGCGGACGCCCGAACGCTCGCCCCGATGGGGCGGATGTTCTGGGACCAGGCCACCAACCGGTGGACGTTCACCGCGCACCACCTGCCGCCGCTCGCGCAGGGGCGCATCTACCAGCTCTGGCTCGTGGTCGCGGGGCAGAAGATCAGCGCAGGCACCTTCGCCCCCGACCCGTCGGGCTCGGCGCAGGTGCGACAGGTCTACGAGGTCAAGCCTGGCACGCTGCAGGCCGTGGCGGTGACCGAGGAACCGATGGGTGGCGTTCGGCAACCGACGGGGCCGATGGTGGTGCTGGGCAAGGCCGCCCAATAGCCGCGGGCGTTATCTTCCGGGCATGATCACGGACACTGCGCAGCGCTTCCTGCGGGCCATTGCCGGCACCGTGCCGGCCGATCGCGTCGTCGAGGTGCACCTGTTCTCGCCGCGGCGGCAGGGGCATGCGGAGACGGGGGTGGCGGTGGTGGCCATCGCGCCGCTCGAAGCGCCCGAGGCAGCGCCGAGCGAGGCGGTGCTCGACGTCGAGGATGCGCCCGATGCGGCGGCCGAGCATGTCTCCGACGAGGACGAGTTGGACGACGAGCTGCCGTTGGCCCACGAGGTGTACGCCGACGAGGAGCCGGCCGCCGATGCGTCCGAGGCGGACGGCGAGCGTCCCGCGATCTCCCGTCACGAGGTGTACACCGCGCGCTACCGCCTGCTCATCAAGGGCCCCGATCGCGGCCGGTGGGAGTTCGACTGCAAGCCCGAGGGCGACGCGCCGCTCCTCACGGTCGAGACCGTCGTGCGCGGCGTGAAGGACCGGTCGGGGGACGAAGGCGATCCCGAGCGGCTCGACCAGGTCGCGTGGCGCGCCGCGATCGAGGACAAGGCGTGGGCGACGCCGGCGTAACGGACGCGTTCGCGGCCTATCTCCGCGCGCACAACCTGCCGGTCACCGAGCAGCGCCTCGCCGTCGCCGGCGTGGTGCTGGAAGCCGAGGAGCACCTCTCGGCCGAGGATGTCGAGAACCGCCTCGCCGCGCGCGGCGTGAGCGTGGGCACCGCGACCGTGTACCGGACGCTCGACGTGCTGGTCAAGAGCGGGCTGGTGGTCGAGCGCGACTTCGGCGAGGGGTTCCGCCGCTTCGAGTCGGCGCGCGGCATGCCGCACCACGAGCACCTGATCTGCACGGTGTGCGGACAGGTGGCCGAGTTCCGTGACGAGCGGCTCGAACGGATGACGACGCTGGTGGCCGAGGCGAACGGGTACGTTCGCCAGCGGCACCGGCTCGTGATCTATGGCGTGTGCGCGAAGTGCCGCGCGGGCTGATCAGGGCGTCGTCTTCGGCAGCAGCTTTTCCTTCACCCACTCGACCCACAGCTTCGTCCGCTCCCGGGCGTTGACCGGGTCGCCGCTCGCGTGCGTGCGCCCCTGGAAGCCGACGAACTTGGTCTCCACGCCGTTGTCCTTCATGGCGCGGTAGAGCGCCATCGCTTGCGTGGGGGGCACGCGGAAGTCCTCCATGTTGCTCATCACCAGCGTCGGCGCCTTGATCTTGCGTGCGTAGGTGATCGGCGACTGCGCCTGGTAGGCCTTCTCGCGGCCGCCCGTCCACGGCGAGCCGCCGAAGGCGTGGCGGATCGTGAGCGAGCCGTCGGCGAGGTTGTACATCTCCTCCCAGTTGGTGACCGGCGCGCCGGCCATCGCGGCCGTCCACTCGTTGGGATAGTTGCCGATCAGCCAGCTCGTCATGTAGCCGCCGTAGCTCCAGCCCGTGACGGCGGTGCGCGTGCGATCCACGTACGGGCGCGCGCGCAGCAGCGCGACGCCCGCCATCACGTCGCGACCGGGCCCGGCGCCGGCGTCGTTCCAGATCGCGGCCTGGTACGCGTTGCCCAGGTTGTCCGACCCCCGATAGTTGGGCTGGAAGACGATCAGCCCCTCGGCCGCCATCATCTGCGGCATCGAGTTGAACGACATCTTGGAGGCGGCCTGCGGGCCGCCGTGGATGACGAGCACCAGCGGGTATTTCTTGCTGGAATCGAAATTCGGGGGGAACGTCAGCGTGCCGTCCGCCTCGAACTGGTCCGACTTCCAGGTGACGCGCTCCATCTTGCCCCACGCGACGTCGGCGGCCCACCCGTTGAAGTCGGTGAGGCGGCGCGGCGTCGAGGTGGGCGTGTCCATCACGTAGAGCTCGCTCGGGCGCGTGGGGCTCGTGGCGGTGAAGACGAGCGCGCCCGTCTTCGCGACCGTGATGTCGTAGCCGAACGCGCCGTTCACGACCAGCTCGCCCGTCTCGACCTTGCGCGGGGCGCCGTCGAGCGGCTGGATCCAGACGCCGGTCGTGGTCTGCGCATTCCCGGCCACGAGGAGCGACTTGCCGTCCGGCATCCACTCGGCGCCGAACAGGTTGTGGTCGATGCCGCGGGTGAGGCTGCGGCCCGCGCCGCCCGTGGCGGGTGCCACGTACACCTCGTTCTGCCACCCGATGTCGCCGCGGCCGTCGCGCGGCTGCCAGTAGGCGATCTGCTTCCCGTCGGGCGACCAGACCGGGTTGTTCTCGAACACGCGCGTGCTCGTGAGCGGCGTGATCGTGCCGGTCGCGACGTCCACGATCGCGACGTGCGTCGAGTCGAGCTTGCCGCTCTCCGGGGCGACGGTCTGCGCGAACGCGATCTTGGTGCCGTCGGGCGACCACGACAGGGGCGAGGGCGGGCTCGACGGCGGCAGCACGAACTCGAGCGTCCACGCGCCGCTGGTGATGCGCTTCGACTCGCCGCCGGCGAACGGAATCACCCAGATGTGCTGCGGCCGGATCGGCTTGCGGAGGAAGACGTCCTGCGCGCCGACCTCGAAGGTCGTGTTGAACTTCTGCTCGCCCTCCTTCTTCGGATCCTCGTCTTCGGCCGCGTACGCGATCGCGCCGCCGTCGGGGCGGAAGCTGAACTGCTCGACGCCGGTGGGGTGCGCCGTGAGCTTCCGCGCCTCGCCGCCGTTCATCGGCAGGATCCAGATCTGCATCTGGCTGGCCGAGTCGGGGGCGAGGAAGGCGATGGACTTGCCGTCGGGGGCCCAGTGGGCGCCGGCGATCACGCGGCGCCCCGGCGTGAGGTTGCGCGGCGCGCCCCCCGCGAGCTCGACGGCCCAGAGCTGCACCTCGTTCCGGTCGGTCGTGAAGTTGGGCTTCACCACCGTGAAGAGGGCGGTCTTGCCGTCGGGGGAGACGTCCACGCCGCCGACGCCGACGATCTTGCGCGCGACGTCGAGGGAGTAGCGCTGCTGGGCTTCGCCCGCGGAGGCGAGTGACAGCGTGGCGACGGTGACCGCCAGGATCGAGCGGGAGGCGCCAGGTACCATGCGGGAAACGCGCGGCGTGCTGAGCATGCTCACTTGCCCTCGGAGTCGATGATGGATTCGATGGTGCGCCAGAACTGCGCCCGCGCGATCGAGCGATCACGCCCCGTCGCGACGGGCCACGCGCTGTTCATGACGATGATGAGCTTCCGGGCGGGATCGACGTGGATCGACTGCCCGTGGATCCCGATGGCCATGAAGCGTCCCTGGTCCTCGGTCCACCACTGGTAGCCGTAGCCGCGGAACGGGTCGGTCGAGGTCACCTGGTTCGTCGTCGCGGCCTCGAGCCACCCGTCGGGCAGGATCGACCGGCCATTCACCTTTGCGCCGTCGAGGATGAACTGCCCGAACCGCGCGTAGTCGCGCAGGCTCGCTTGCAGGCAACACCCGCCGACTTCGTGGCCCGTCAGGTCCACGATCCACGTGGCGTCGGTCTCCATCCCCGCCGGCGACCAGACCTTCTCGCTCAGGTACTCGGCAAGCGACTTGTGCGTCGCCTCCATCACGAGGTTGCCGATCAGGTTGGTCTCGCCCGTCTTGTAGACCCACTTGGTGCCGGCCGACGCCTCACGCGGCAGCTTCCGCATGTAGCTCACGGTTGCGTCGAGCCCCGGGTCCGGCGGAGTCGAGAAGAGCATCGCGACGTCCGACCTGGGGTCGGTGTAGTCCTCGTTCCACCGCACGCCGCTCGTCATCGTGAGCAGCTGGCGGATCGTCACGTCGTCGTACGCGCTTCCCCGCATCGCGGTGATGTACTTGGTCACCGGGTCGTCGAGGCTCTTGATGTAGCCGTCCTTCACCGCCGCGCCCACGAGCGTGGACGTGAACGACTTGGCGACGGAGAACGACGTCCACTTCTGGCCGGGGCCGTAGCCCATCGCGTAGCGCTCGAGCCGGATCGCCCCATCGTGCAGCACCAGGAGCCCCGCCACCTTCTGCTCGGTCATGAATGCGTCGAGCATCGCGGCCTGCGCGCCGCCGGGGGCGAGCGCGCTGATCGGCGCGCCCGCGCGCAGCGGACGGGGCGCGCTCGACGCCTTCGCCACGTGCACCGGGAAGAGCGTGTCCATCACCGAGAACCACGCCTCGCGCTGCTGCTGGTTCCAGAACAGGACCGCGGAGGTCGCGGGCCGCGGGGCGGCGCCCGCCGGCGCGCCGGTGGAG
>JACQES010000175.1 GCA_016200495.1 Gemmatimonadota bacterium | reverse complement strand
CGGGCGCGACCGCCGCGATGCCGGCGTTCAACTCGGCCAGCTCCGCGATGCGCACCTCGCCCTCCGGCGAGCGCAGGGTGACGCGTTCGCGGAAGATGTCGATCGCGACGACTTTCTCCTCGCCGCGCTCGGTGACGAGGATCTTCCCCTCCTTGGGGAAGCGCTTGCGGGCCTGGGCGTAGAACTCGTGCTCGTAGCGCAGGCAGCACATGAGGCGACCGCAGGCCCCCGAGATCTGCGACGGGTTGAGCGAGAGCCGCTGTTCCTTCGCGACGCCGAGGTTGACGGGGCGGAGCTCGGGCAGCCAGGCGGCGGAGCAGTACTCGCGCCCACACCGGCCGATCCCGGAGAGGCGCTTGGCCTCGTCGCGGACGCCGTACTGCTTGAGCTCGATGCGGGTGCGGAAGACGGCGGCCAGGTCGCGCACGAGGGCGCGGAAGTCGATGCGCTTCTCGGCCGTGAAGTAGAAGGTCAGCTTCTTCCGGTCGAACTGCCACTCGGCGTCCGAGATCTTGAGGTCGAGCTTGGCGGCGCGCACCTTCTCGGCCGCGGTGCGGCGGGCCGCATCCTCCTCGGCACGGAGGGCGCGCTCACGCGCGACGTCGCCGGTCGAGGCGACGCGGAGGATCCGCTCGGCGGGCATGGTGGCGCCTACGCCGTGCGGGACGCCGGTGCTCCGCTGCGCCGCGCGCGCGCCGATGGCGTGCACGCGCCCGAGGTCCTCGCCGCGATCGACCTCGACGATGACGGCGGCGCCGACGGCGGGGGGCGCGTCCAGATCGCACCGGTAGAAGGCGCGCCGGTTGCCCTTGAAGGCGACCTCGACGAGGTGCGGCGGGGCGGGGGCGTAGTCGGCCCCCGCCTCGTCGGGAATCCAGACCGGGAGGGTCACTCCAGGATCGTCCCCATCTTCAGGAACTTCTCGCGCCGGCGGCGCACGAGCTTGTCGGGCTTGAGGCGGCGCAGGTCATCGAGATGGCGCACGAGCGCATCGTGGAGGTTGCGCGCGGTGGCCTCAGTGTCGGCGTGCGCGCCGCCGAGCGGCTCCGCGATGATGTCATCGATGACCTTGAGGTCGAGCAGGTCGCGCGCGGTGATCCGGAGCGACTCGGCGGCCTTGGCGCGCATCTCGGGGCTCTTGCCGTCCTTCCAGAGGATGGCCGCGCATCCCTCGGGGCTGATGACGGAATAGACCGAGTTCTCGAACATGAGGACGCGATCGGCGACGCCCAGGGCGAGCGCGCCGCCCGAGCCGCCCTCACCGATGACGGTGGCGACGATGGGCACTTCGAGGCGGCTCATCTCGAGCAGGTTGCGGGCAATGGCCTCGGACTGGCCGCGCTCCTCGGCGCCGATGCCGGCCCACGCGCCCTGCGTGTCGATGAAGGTGATGACCGGGACGTGGAACTTCTCGGCGAGCTTCATGAGGCGCAGCGCCTTGCGGTAGCCCTCGGGGTGCGGCATGCCGAAGTTGCGCTTGAGCGACTCCTTGGTGTCGCGTCCGCGCTGGTGGCCCATGACCATGACCGTCTCGCCGTCGAGGCGGGCCCAGCCGCCGATGATGGCCGCGTCCTCGCGGTAGAGGCGATCGCCGTGGAGCTCGATGAAGTCGGTGAAGCAGAGCCGCAGGTAGTCGGCCGTGAAGGGGCGCCGCGGATGCCGGGCGACCTGGACGCGCTGGTGCGGCGTCAGGTTGCGGTAGATCTCGGCGCGGAGCTCATCGAGGCGCGCGAAGAGCGGCGCGATCTCGGCCTCCATGGCGATGTCACGGTCGCCCGCGACGCGCTTGAGCTCGTCGATCTGCTTCTCGAGCTCGGCGATGGGCTTCTCGAACTCCAGGGCAATGGCACTTCCCATGGTCAACTCCCTCGGACGAGGCGGACCCGTTCCTGCCCGAGCAGGGCCCGCAGTTCAGTGAGCGCGGCGCCGGTGGCGGCGATGCGCAGCGTGCGCGAGCGCCAGCGGGCCGTGGCGGCCCCGCCGCCCTCGTTCCAGCGCACCTCGAGGGGCGAGGCTCCCGGGTGCGCCTCCGCGACGGCGCGGACGTCGCGCATGACGCCGGGGGCGAGGGCGGGGCCGCGCCCAAGCTCGATGGCGACGGCGACGGCGCCCGTGCTGCGCACCTCGGCGAAGCGCTGGATGGTCTCGACGATGAAGGTCGGCGACTCGGCGCCCTGGTCGCGCCGCGAGTAGCCGCCCTTGATGAGCACCGGGACGTCCACCTTGACGCGGTCGCCGATTGCGGCCCACGCCTCGGGGAAGACGAGGAGTTCCGTGGTGCCGGTGAAGTCCTCGACGGTGAGGCGCGCGAACTCGGCCCCCGACTTCTTCGAAACCTGCTTCCTGATGGCGGTGATCACGGCGCCCAAGGTCATGGCGCCCTCGGTCCAGGCGCCGAGCTGGGCGACGGTGTGCGAGGCCATCAGCTCGCAGTCGGTGCGGAAGGGCTCGAGCGGGTGGCCGGAAATGTAGAAGCCGATGATCTCCTTCTCGCGCGTGAGGCGCTCCGACTCGGTCATCGGGGCGATGTTGGGGAGCGTGCGCGCGGTGGCGGACGGGGCGTCGGCGGAGGCGGTGGCGTCGCCGAAGAGGGAGACCTGGCCGGAGGCGCGCTCCTCGTGCTGGAGGGCGGCCTCCTGCAGCGCGGCGTCCACCATGGCGAGCAGCTGCGCGCGGTGGGCGCCGCCCAGGTCGTCGAGGGCGCCGGAGCAGATGAGGGCCTCGAAGACGCGCTTGTTGCAGAGGCGGAGGTCGACGCGGCGCGCGAGGTCGTCGAGCGACTCGAAGGGTGCCGTGGCACGCGCGGCGAGAATCGAGTCGATGGCGCCGCGCCCCACGTTGCGGATCGCGCCCAGCCCGAAGCGCAGCCGCTTGTCGCCGATGACGGTGAACTTGTAGCCCGACTCGTTGACGTGCGGCGCCAGCACCTCGAGCCCCAGTTCGCGGGCCTCGGTGATGTACTTGACGACGGCGTCGGTGTCGCCGATGCACGACGAGAGGAGCGCGGCCATGAAGTCGGCCGGGTGGTGCGTCTTGAGCCAGGCCGTGTGGTAGGCGACGACCGAGTAGGCGACCGAGTGCGACTTGTTGAAGCCGTAGCGGCCGAAGGTCTCGATCTGGCCGGCGATGTCCTCGATGACGGCCCTGGCGTGGCCCTTGGCGACGGCCTTGGTGATGAACTTGCCGAGCTCCTTCTTGATCAGCTCGGCGTCCTTCTTGCCCACCGCCTTGCGGAGCACGTCGGCCTCGGCGAGCGAGATGCCCGCGAGGACCTGCGCGATGCGCATCACCTGCTCCTGGTAGGTGATGACGCCGTACGTGGGCTCGAGGATCGCCTGCAGCTCGGGGAGCTGGTAGGAGACGGGCTCCTCGCCGCGCTTGCGCTTGATGTAGACCTTGTGCATCCCGGTGTCGAGCGGGCCGGGGCGCAGGAGCGCGTTGGACGCGACGAGGTCGTCGAAGCGGTCGCAGCGCATCGAGCGCAGCACGTCGGTGGCGAGCGGCGACTCGAACTGGAAGACGCCGGCGGTGCGGCCCGCGCGCAGGGTGCGGTAGGTGGCGTCGTCGTCGAGCGGGAGCGACTCGAGGTCGATGTCTTGCCCCAGGCGCGCCTTGACCGACTTGACCGCGTCGGTGATGACGGTGAGGGTCGTGAGGCCGAGGAAGTCCATCTTGAGCATCCCGGCCTTCTCGAGCGCGTTCATGTCGTACTGCGTGACGACGACGGTCTCGTCGTCGTTGCCGCCGGCCCCCTTGGTGGTCTGCGTGCAGATGGGGACGTAGTCGTCGAGCGGGCCCGGCGCGATGACGACGCCGGCGGCGTGCACGCCGGTGTGGCGCGAGAGCCCCT
>JACQES010000174.1 GCA_016200495.1 Gemmatimonadota bacterium | reverse complement strand
CGCCACGCCGCTCGGATCGCACGGTGATCTTCTTCCCGAGCGCGCGCGCGTTCAGCGCGGTGGCCGACGCGTGCCGCGAACGCACCGACATCCTCCTCGGCGTGCAGAACATCCACTGGGAGGACAAGGGGGCGTTCACCGGCGAGAGCTCCGCCGCCATGGCGCGTGACGCCGGGGCGCGCATGGTGCTGGTGGGGCACTCCGAGCGCCGCCACGTGTTCGGCGAGACGGACGCCATGCAGGCCCGCAAGTGTGCCGCGGCCGTGCGGGCGGGACTGACCCCCG
This sequence comes from Gemmatimonadota bacterium, assembly GCA_016200495.1. Classification (GTDB taxonomy): domain Bacteria; phylum Gemmatimonadota; class Gemmatimonadetes; order Gemmatimonadales; family Gemmatimonadaceae; genus JACPPC01. The sequence goes on along the minus strand of JACQES010000174.1, from coordinate 9,084 downwards.
TGCTCTGCGTTGGTGAGCTGCTGCCGCAGCGTGAGGCGGGGAAGGCCGAGGCCGTCGTGCTCGAGCAGCTGCGCCTGGGCCTCGCGGAGGTCGAGCCTGCGACCGTGGAGCGGATGCTGATCGCCTACGAGCCCGTCTGGGCGATCGGCACCGGCAAGACGGCCACGCCGGCGGACGCATCGACGATGCACGCGGTGATCCGCTCGCACCTGCGCGAGCTGCTGGGCGAGAAGTCGAAGGCGGTGCCCATCCTGTACGGTGGCAGCGTCAACCGGACCAACGCGGCCACCCTCCTTGCGGCCGGCGACGTGGACGGGCTCCTGGTCGGCGGGGCGAGCCTCGAGGCCGAGACGTGGAGCTCCATTGTTTCCTCGTGACGCCGATTGACCCCTCGGGTAAGTTCTTCTAGTATTCGGGGTTACGCTCGATTCTCCCAGACTTTCGGCCGCCTGCAGTCATGTACACGTTCCTGCTCATTGTCCTCCTTCTCGACGCCATCGTCCTCGCGACGGCGATCCTCCTCCAGAGCGGCAAGGGAGGCGGCCTCGCGGCCAGCTTCGGCGGCGCGAGCTCGAGCGATGCCCTCATGGGCTCGCGGCAGGCGGGCAACATCCTGACGACGATCAGCTGGTGGGGCGGCGGCATCTTCATCGGCCTCGCGTTCGTCCTGCAGATCATGTCGTCGCGCGCCGCGGCGCCGACGTCGGTGCTCGACAAGACGTTCACGAACAAGCCCGCGCCCACGGCGCCCGCCACGGGCACCAAGGCAGCGCCCGCCGCACCGTCGGCGGTCCCGCTCACCCCCGCAGCGCCGGCCGCCTCGCCGGCGGCGAAGAAGTAAGCCAGGCGTGAGCGCACCCGGCACGGCAGGGTTCCTCCTCCTCGAGGACGGAACCCTTTTTCGCGGACGGCTCGTGGGGCGCACCGCGCCCACGGTGGCCGAGGTCGTGTTCACGACCGGCATGACGGGGTATCAGGAGACCTTTTCCGACCCCTCGTTCGATGGGCAGATCGTCGTGATGACCGCGCCCATGATCGGCAATTACGGCATCAACACCGACGATCCCGAGTCGGCACGTCCGCAGGTCGCGGGTGTCGTGATCCGCGAACTCTCGCCCACCTTCTCCAACTGGCGCGCCACGGGCGATCTCGCCGGTTGGCTGGCCGAATCCCAAGTCCCGATCCTGACGGACGTTGACACGCGCGCGCTCACGCGCCGCCTGAGGACGATCGGCAGCATGCGCGGCGTGATTGGTGCCGGCGAGGCACCGTCCGACGAGGCGAAGGCCGCCCTCGCGGCCTGCCCGAGCATGGAAGGGCTCGATCTCGCCTCACGCGTGAGCACGGCCAAGCCGTACTCGTGGGGCGACCCCAAGGCGCCGTTCCACATCGTCGCCTACGACTTCGGGATCAAGCGCAACATCCTGCGTCTGTTCGAGGCGCACGACTGCCGCATCACGGTGGTGCCGTCCAGCACCTCGGCCGCGGACGTGCTCGCGCTCAAGCCGCACGGCGTCTTCCTCTCGAATGGCCCGGGCGACCCGGCGGCTATCTCCTATGCCCCGACCAACATCCGCGCCCTCGCCGAGGCCGGGGTGCCGATCTTCGGCATCTGCCTCGGCCACCAGCTGATCGGGCTCACGTTCGGGGCGCGTACGGTGAAGATGCCCTACGGCCACCGCGGCGGAAATCACCCGGTGCGTGAGCTCGAGACGGGCCGCATCCTGATCACGAGCCAGAACCACGGCTTCGCGGTGGAGGGAACCGTCGAGGGGATTCCTGGGGCGCCCGACCTGATGGCCACGCACGTGAATTGCAACGACGGAACCCTGGAGGGGCTGCGTCACCGCACCCTGCCGGTCTTCGGGGTCCAATACCATCCGGAGGCCGCGCCGGGCCCGCACGACGCCCGCCCGCTCTTCCCGCAGTACCTCCAGACGGTCGCCCAGCGTTCGGCGTGACGTGAGCCAAACGCTTGACACACAATAGGTAACGTCCTACTATAGCCCCCTCAACCACCCTCCGGGCGAGCGAGCGAGAGGCATGTCGATGACGAAGGCCGACCTGGTCGAACGGGTCACCGAGCAGATTGCCAAGACCGCAGGTCCGATGATTTCGAAGAAGGACTGCGCCCGCGTGGTGGACTCCTTTCTGGACGCCATCAAGGAGGCCCTCCAGCAGCAGCGGAACATCGAGGTCCGCGGCTTCGGGACCTTCAAGATTCGCCAGCGGAAGACCCGGATGGCCCGCAATCCCCGCACGGGAGCCCCCGTCGAGGTCTCGGCCCGCCCGGTGCCGGTGTTCAAGCCCAGCAAGGAGTTGCGGGCCATGGTCGCCGACATCGACATCGAGGACGTGGGGGACGACGACGATTGACCCGCGTCCGACGGCGGGTCGCGGTGACTTGGTGCACGCCACCGTCAGCCGCCGCCGTCCGGAAGCCGCCTCCGACCGCTGCAGCGCGAACGCCCTGGCCCCGATTCGGTGCCGGGGCGTTATCGTTCCCGCATGCCCGTGCGCGTGCTGCTCTTTGCCTCGTATGCCGAAGCCCTTGGCCGCGATGAGGTTGCGTTCGATCCCGCCGACGAGGCGACGATCGCCGACGTGCTGGCGCACCTGCGCACGCTCCCCGGCGCCGACCGCCTGCCGCCGCGGCCGCTCGTGGCAGTCAATGCCCGCTACGCCACCGTGACCGACGCCATCCGCTCCGGCGACGAAATCGCGATCATTCCGCCCGTGGCTGGCGGCTGATGCGCGCCGCCATCGTGCAGCGCCCGCTCGACGCCGCCGCGCTCCTCGCCGAGGTCGCGGCCGTCGGACATGGCGCCACGACCTGCTTCGTGGGCACCGTGCGCGACACCCACGCCGGACGCCACGTCAGCGGCATGGACTACTCCGCCTACGAGGCCATGGCGCTGCACGAGCTGAACGCGATCGTCGCCGAGGCGGAGGCCCGTTTTCCGGGCGCGCAGGTGGTCTGCGAGCATCGCACCGGCGCGCTGGGGCTCGGCGAGGCCAGCGTGGTGATCGCGGCCGCGCACGCGCACCGCGCCCCCGCGTTCGACGCCTGTCGGTTCGTGATCGAGGAGCTGAAGCAGCGCGTGCCCATCTGGAAGCGCGAACACTACGTGGACGGGACGCGCGCCTGGGTGGACCCCACGGCCATGGCCCCCGAGGGCTCGCACCCATGAGCGCGCACGCTCCGGGCCTCGTGCTCACCGACCAGTTCGGCCGCGGCATCGAGTACCTGCGCATCTCGGTCACCGACCGGTGCAACTTCCGCTGCGTGTACTGCATGCCGCAGGAAGGGCTTCCGTGGCTGCCCAAGGCGGAGATCCTGCGCTACGAGGAGATCGCCGAGGTCGTGCGCCAGCTCGCGCCGCTCGGGCTGCGCCGCGTCCGCATCACCGGCGGCGAGCCGACGATCCGTCCCGGCCTCGAGCAGTTGATCGCCCAGCTGCGCGCGGTCGCCGAAGTCGAGGACATCGCGCTCTCGACCAACGGCGCCAAGCTGCCGCAGATGGCGGCCGGGCTGCGCGCCGCGGGACTCGATCGCGTCAACATCTCGGCCGATTCGCTCCGCCCCGACCGCATCGTCGCGATCGCGCGGCGCGACCTGGGCTTGGATCCGCTCGTCGCGTTCGACGCCGCGCTCGCCGCCGGGCTCGGGCCGGTCAAGCTCAACGTCGTCGTCATGCGCGGCATCAACGATGACGAGGTCGCCGACTTCGCGCGGCTGACGCTCGATCGCGCGCTGCACGTGCGCTTCATCGAGCTCATGCCCGTGGGCGACCTGCGCGAGCTCACCTTCGACCACGTCGTGCCCTCGACCGAGGTGCTCGAGCGCGTCGCGTCGCTCGGCGCGCTGGCCGAGGACGAGGGGCCGGCGCGCGGCAACGGGCCGGCGGCGTACTATCGCCTCGCCGGCGCGGCGGGCACGATCGGCGTCATCACGCCGATGACGCACACCTACTGCGGCAGCTGCAACCGGGTGCGGCTCACGGCCGACGGCCGCCTCCGCACCTGCCTCTACGGCGACCACGAGGTCGCGCTGCGCGAGCCGCTGCGCGCGGGCGAGCCCCTCGAACCGCTCTTCCGGCGCGCCCTGGCTGAGAAGCCCAAGGAGCACTCGCTGCTCCAGCTCAAGGTCGGCGGGCTCAAGGCGCTGAGCCAGGTGGGCGGGTAGGGCGACCCGCCGCGGCGAACCGGCATGATCGGAGCGCCGAGCTTCGCGAACGCAAGCGGGAATGCGGCGTCGCGCGCGCAAGCGTGAACGACAGCTCGCGAACACGGACGGGGACGCCGTATCACGGCGTCCCCGTCCGATTTCCGCTGCATCACCCAGCGACGCGAGGGTGCCGCGCCTGCGGGCGATCGTGATGCCCGGCGCGCGGGTGCGCGCGGAGTACCGCGCTACGACCGCCGCCGGCGACGCCCGACGAAGCCGATGCCCACGAGGCCCGACGCCACGAGCGCGATCGACGCGGGCTCGGGCGCGACGGTCGACGGCGCCGCCGACTGGAAATCGACGCTGAAGTTGTCGAGGCCACCGGCCTGCCCATACGAGCCCGAGTTGAGCGACATCACGCCGAACCCGATCGTGCCGCCCGTCGACGAGAAATCGGGCACACCGCCGAGGCACTGGTAGCTGTTGGGCGGGCCCCAGATGGTGCCGACTTCGCACCAGTCGCCCGTGCTCACCGTGCCGCCGAGCGCCGTCCAGCCGAGGCCTTGCCAGGCGAGGCCGTAGGAGGAAGGCGCCATGAACGAGCGGCCGCCCTGCGTGATGAACGCCTCGAAGGCCATCGCCCCGCCCGTGACCTTGAGGCCGTCGTACGCGAAGGTGATCGGCGAGGTGATCGCCCCCTGCGTGAACGGATTCCAGCTGAACGTGCTCAGGTTGCCGAGGCCGATCAGCGTGCCGCAATCGTAGTGGGAGATGGCCCACCAGCTGCCCGGGTTGCCCCCGCCGTTCACGGAGGCGCCGGAACCGGAGGAGCAGCCGTACGGGTTGATGATCACGCTCGCGCTCCAGGCGGTCATCGCGCCGTCGCTGTGGACCTGCGCCTGCGCGGCGCCGGGGAGCGCCGCCAGCGCGCCGACGGTGGCGGCGTGGCGGAACCAACGGGAAAGGGTCATCTGCATGGAGTGGGAGAGGGAGCGCACGCGGTCGTCGGTCCGACTGGTGACCGGTCGAGCCGCACGGACGCCTTGCAAGGGCAGAATCCGTGCCGAGGGCGGCCTGCGTTCACGCTCGGTCTAACTCCCCGTGGAAGTGGAGGCTGTACAACGCGTTATCCAGATAACGGTCCACGAGCTGTCGCGCCGCCGCAGCGAAGTGCAGCGACGCGACACGAACGTGAGGTGCGGAACGGCCGTGACGCAGGTGGTACGCGCCGCCGTGTTCGTGTCTCAGCGCGCGCGCCGCCGCCGACCCACGAAGCCCACGCCGACGAGTCCACACGCAACGAGCGCGATCGACGCAGGCTCCGGCGCGGCGGTCACCGGCGGCGTGTACTGCAGGTCGACGGAGAAGTTGTCCAGCTCCCCAGAGAGCGTCTTGCCGCATCCGGGGCAGTAGTTCGATGTCTCGAGCCCGAACGCCATCACGCCGCCGGTCGTCGAGAAGTCGGGCAGCGTGCCGTTGCAGCTGAAGCCGTTGTAGTCGCACCACATCGACTGGGTCAGGACGGCCGAGAAGTGCGACCAGCTCGACGTCGCGACCTCGCCGAAGCTCGCGCCGGGTCCGAGCCCGATGTACGTGTGGCCCGACTGCCGGAGTATGAACCCCGTTCCGATGCGGGTGTCACCGAAGAAGCTTCCGCCCGTCCAGCGCGCGTCCCAGCCGACCGTGATCGTCGTGAGCGCCCCCTGGGTGGACGGATCCCAGGTGAACGGGCTGTAGTGCGTCGCGAACTCCGGCGTGCCGCACTCCGATTGCGTGAACGCCAGCAGGGCGCCCGGGTTGCCTCCGCTGACCGGGTGGGTCACGACGAGGTTGGGACACCCTGACGCGTACAGCAGCGACGAGGTGAAGCTCGCAAGCGAGCCGTCCGCGTAGTGCTGCGCCCACGCGGGCGTGGCGGCGAACAGGGTCAGGGCGGCGGCACACAACGATCGAACGCGCGTGGAGATCCTCAAGTGAGGGCACGTGCACGTCACGCGAACCGGATCGTTCGCGCCGCGCGTCCTAATGCGTTGCGTTGCCACGACTTTGCACTCGCCCTAGCTTGCACGTGCTGAGCGGCGCGGTCGCGCCGCTCACGCCCACCTTCGCCTTACCAACGGACCCATGGTCAACAAGATCACGGTTGTCGGCGCCGGGAACGTCGGCGCGACCACCGCCCAGCGCATCGCCGAAAAGGAGCTCGCCCGACACGTCATCATGGTGGACGTCGCGGAGGGGATTCCGCAGGGCAAGGGCCTCGACCAGTGGGAGTCCGCCCCGATCGAGGGGTTCGACTCGCGCGTCACGGGCGCCAACGACTACGCGGGGACGGCGGGGTCCGACATCGTCGTCATCACGGCCGGCATCGCCCGCAAGCCCGGCATGTCGCGCGACGACCTGCTCAACACGAACGCGGGGATCGTCAAGTCGGTCTCCGAGCAGGTGAAGGCGACCTCGCCCAACGCGATCATCATCGTCGTCTCGAATCCGCTCGACGTGATGTGCTACGTCGCCAAGGAAGTGACCGGCTTCCCCCGCGAGCGCGTCATCGGCATGGCGGGGGTGCTCGACACGGCGCGTTACCGTTCCTTCATCGCCGAGGCGCTCGACGTCTCCGTCCGTGACATCCAGGCGATGGTGCTCGGCGGCCACGGCGACACGATGGTGCCGCTCATCAGCTACACGACGGTCTCGGGCATCCCCATCACGCAGCTGATGCCCAAGGCGCAGCTCGACGCGATCGTCCAGCGCGCGCGCGACGGCGGCGCCGAGATCGTGAAGTACCTCAAGACCGGCTCGGCCTACTACGCGCCGTCGTCGGGCGCCGTGCAGATGGTCGAGGCCATCGTGATGGACCAGAAGCGCATCCTCCCCTGCGCCGCGTGGCTGCAGGGCGAGTACGGCATGAGCGGCCTCTACCTCGGCGTCCCCTGCAAGCTGGGCCGCAACGGCCTCGAGAAGGTGATCGAGGTCGAGCTCAACGCCGACGAGAAGGCCGCCCTGGCGAAGAGCGCCGAGGCGGTCCGCGACCCGATGAAGGCGGTGAAGCTGTCATGAGCGCGATCGCCGCCTTCTGGCGGTCCACGATCGGCAAGAAGGTCGTGATGGCGGTGACCGGCATCATCATGGTCGCCTTCATCATCGGGCACGTGGCCGGCAACCTGCAGGTCTTCGCCGGCGCGGAGCGGTTCAACCGCTACGCCGCGTTCCTCAAGGGGTTGGGCGAGCTGCTGTGGCTCGCGCGCCTCGGCCTCCTCGTCAGCGTGGTCCTGCACTTCACCGCCGCCTACCAGCTCACGATGATCGCGCGTGCCGCCCGCCCGGCGGACTACGCCAAGCGGAACCCGCAGGTGAGCACCTTCGCCTCCAGGTCCATGCGGTGGGGCGGGGTGCTGCTGCTCGTCTTCCTCGTCTTCCACCTGGCGCAGTTCACGCTCGGGTGGGTGGACAGCACGACGTTCAGCCACACCGACGCGTACAACAACGTGATGATCGGGTTCTCGAACCCCATCTACGTCGCCTTCTACGAGCTCGCGATGGTCGCGCTCGCGCTGCACCTCTTCCACGGCGCGTGGGCCAGCGTGCGCACGCTCGGGCTGTCGAAGCCGAGCCAGCACCCGCTCCACCGCCGCGTCGCCACGGTCATCGCAATGGCCGTCTGGCTCGGCTTCGCGATCATCCCGCTGGGGGTGCTGCTGGGCCTCGCCAAGCCGGCGACCGAGCCGACCGCCACCGCCGCGGCGCCGAGCGCGTCGCCCGTGACTCCCTAGGGCCCCGTCATGTCGAACGTCCTCAACGCGAACATTCCCGACGGCCCGCTCGCGCAGAAGTGGGACAAGCACCGCTTCGAGATGAAGCTGGTCAATCCCGCCAACAAGCGGAAATACAGCGTGCTCGTCGTGGGCTCGGGGCTGGCCGGCGCGAGCGCCGCGGCCACGCTGGCCGAACTCGGCTACAACGTCAGCTGCTACTGCTTCCAGGACTCGCCGCGCCGCGCGCACTCGATCGCGGCGCAGGGCGGGATCAACGCCGCCAAGAACTACCAGAACGACGGCGACTCGATCTGGCGGCTCTTCTACGACACGATCAAGGGCGGCGACTTCCGCGCCCGCGAGGCCAACGTGTACCGCCTCGCGCAGATCTCGGTCAACATCATCGACCAGTGCGTCGCGCAGGGCGTCCCGTTCGCGCGCGAGTACGGCGGCACGCTCGCCAACCGCTCGTTCGGCGGCGCGCAGGTGAGCCGCACCTTCTACGCCCGCGGCCAGACGGGGCAGCAGCTCCTCCTCGGCGCGTACCAGGCGCTGGAGAAGGAGATCGCCAAGGGCACCGTGAAGATGTTCCCGCGCACGGAGATGCTCGACCTCGTCGTCATCGACGGCAAGGCGCGCGGCATCGTGGTGCGCGACCTCGTGACGGGGGCGATCAGCACGGCCATGGCCGACGCGGTCATCCTCGCCACGGGCGGCTACGGCAACGTCTTCTACCTGAGCACCAACGCCAAGGGGTCGAACACGACGGCGATCTGGCGCGCGCACAAGCGCGGCGCGCTGTTCGCGAACCCGTGCTACACGCAGATCCACCCGACCTGCATTCCCCAGTCGGGCGACTACCAGTCGAAGTTGACGCTGATGTCGGAGTCGCTCCGCAACGACGGCCGGGTGTGGGTGCCCAAGGCCAAGGGCGACACGCGGAGCCCGGACCAGATTCCCGAGGCGGAGCGCGACTACTACCTCGAGCGGAAGTACCCGAGCTACGGCAACCTGAGCCCGCGCGACATCGCGAGCCGCGCCGCCAAGGAGGCGTGCGACGACGGGCGCGGCGTGGGCCCCGGCGGCTTGGGCGTCTACCTCGACTTCCGTGACGCGATCAAGCGCCTCGGCGCCGACAAGATCGCCGAGCGCTACGGCAACCTG
>JACQES010000173.1 GCA_016200495.1 Gemmatimonadota bacterium | reverse complement strand
GCTCGCGGCGCTGGGGCAGCTCGCGGCCGGCGTGATGCACGACGTGAACAACGCGCTCAACCCGGTGATGCTCGCCGCCTGGTTGCTCGACCGGCACGCCGACGACGCGGTCAAGGTGCGCGAGTACGCCGAGCGGATCCAGAAGGCGGCCGAGACCGGCGCGGCGACGGCGTCGCGCGTCGGGCGGTTCATCCGGCAGGAACCGCTCTCGGACGGGCACGAGAAGCGGTTCGACCTCTCGCACGCGGTGGGCGACGCGCTCGCGATCGCGGAGCCGACGTGGACGCAGCGCCCCGCGGCCAGGCGCGTGACGGTGGAGCGCGGGTTCGACCCCGGGCTCACGATCGAGGGGGTGGAAGCCGAGATCCGCGAAGCGGTGCTCAACCTCGTGCAGAACGCGCTCGACGCGATGCCGACGGGGGGCACGCTCATCATGCGCGTGCGCGGGCACGGCGCCGAGGCGTGGCTCGAAGCCGAGGACTCCGGCGTCGGGATGTCGGACGAGGTGCGCGAGCGCGCCTTCGACCCGTTCTTCTCGACCAAGGGGACGGCGGGCTCGGGGCTGGGACTCTCGGAGGTGTACGGGATCATGCGCCGTCACCGCGGCATGGCCGAGCTGACGTCTACCCTAGGGCGAGGCACGACGGTGCGGCTGCGCTTTCCCCTCGCGCAGGGCGGCACGGTCGAGCCTGCGCGCATGCCGGGTCCCTTCAAGACGCAGCGCGTGCTGCTCGTCGAGGACCAGGCCGAGGGCCGGCGCACGGTGCGCGAGGTGCTGGTGGGCGCGGGGCACGTGGTGACCGAGGTCGCGGACCTCACGGGGGCCCGTCAGGCCCTGGCGCTGGCCTCGGGGGCCGCCGGCTACGACGTGGTCGTGACGGACGTCTTCCTTCCCGACGGATACGGGTGGGAATTGGTCGGCGACGTGCGGCGGATGTCACCGGCGCCGCGTATCGGACTGATCACGGGTTGGGAGCTAGCGCCACCCCCGTCCATCAATGCAGACTTCACCCTGCGGAAGCCACTCGCTGCCACCGAGTTGCTTGATCGGATCGCCGGGTGATGTCCTGCGGCACCAATCGTCACCCGTTTCTGGCTCCAGCTCATCGCGCGTGGAAGGCGACGCCGTCGTCCCGCGGATTGTCGTGGCTCATTTCGCCCACCGGGACGAGATGACGCAAATTCGTGTGTTGCTCGCCGAAGACGATGCCGGCGCGCGCACGCTCCTGGCCCAGGTGCTCGTCGCCTGCGGTCATATCGTGGTTGCACAGGTCAGCACGGGACGCGATGCGGTCGATCGCGCGCTCGCGCTCAATCCCGACGTCGTGCTGCTCGACGTGCACATGCCCGATGGATCGGGGATCGAGGCCGCCGAGCGGATCACGCGCGAGCGGCCGGGCACGTCCGTGATCCTCTTCACCGGCGACGCGAGCACGTCGCTCTCCGACGCCGACGCGAGCGCGACGGCCGCGGTCGCGTTCCTGCCCAAGCCGGCGCCGCCCCCCGTGCTCGACGCCGCGGTGCGGCTCGCGGTGGGCCGTGCGCAGCAGTTCAAGGAGCTGCGCGCCGACGCCGACGGCGCGCGCAAGGCGCTCGAGGACCGCAAGCTCATCGAGCGCGCCAAGTGGCACCTGATGAAGCGCATGGGGCTCGAGGAGAGCGAGGCCTACCGCCTGCTCCAGCGCTCGGCGCAGAACCGCGGGCTCACCATGGTCGTCATCGCCCAGAAGGTGATGGACGAGCCGCCGCCCTGGCCGTTCCTGCTGAGCAGCGACGCGCGCTGAGGCGCGCGCCGCCCACGGTCACTCGCCGCGATCGCGCCGCACGAGCACGCGCTTGCCCTTGATGCGCGTGGTCGAGAGCGCGGCGACGATCTCGTCGACCATCGTTTCGGGGACCTCCACGATGGAGTGGCGGTCCCAGATCTGGATCTGGCCGATGGCGTCGGAGTCCACGCCGAGCTCGTTGGCGATCGCGCCGACCAGGTCGCCGGGGCGCACGTTGGCCTTGCGCCCCGCACCCACGTAGAGCTTGGCCACCGCGTACGAGGGCGCCGTGCGCGGCTTCTTGACCGCGCGCGGCGGCTTGCCTTCGGGGTAGGTCACCCGCCGGCCTTCGCTCGGCACCGCACCAGACTCTGCGCCGTGGCGCGACGACGCGGACGTGGGTGCGCCGGCATCGGCGCTCGCGTGACGCGCGCGCGGATGCGCCGCACGCTCCTCGAAGGTGCGCCTGGGACGATCGCGCGGCGTCGCGACGGCGGGGATCTCGGTCTGGTCCTGCTCGCCACCGTCGGCGGCCGCGACCTGCTTGATCGCCGCGGCGGCGATGTCGACCAGGTCGAACTCGTCGGCGAGCGCGTTCACGACGGTGCGCCACCGGTCGAGCTCGCCGGCGAGGATCGCCTCGCGGAGCGCGCCCGTGACCAGCTCGAGCCGTCGCGCGCGCAGGTCGGCGACGGTCGGCACGCTCGCGACCTCGATCGGCTGGCCGGTGACGCGCTCGATGTTGCGGAGCATGCGGTGCTCGCGCGGCTCGGCCAGCGTGATGGCGACGCCGGTGCGCCCCGCGCGCCCCGTGCGGCCGATGCGGTGCACGTAGGCCTCGGCCGCGGCGGGGACGTCGAAGTTCACCACGTGCGAGAGGTGGCTCACGTCGAGCCCGCGCGCGGCGACGTCGGTGGCGATGAGGAGCTCGGACGCGTGGGCGCGGAACCGCTTCATGACGCGGTCGCGCTGGTCCTGGCTCAGCCCGCCGTGCAGCGCCTCGGCGTGGTAGCCGCGGCCGTTGAGCGTCTCGGTGAGCGCATCCACCTCGGTGCGCGTGCGGCAGAAGACGATCGCGCTCGCGGGCTGCTCGACGTCGAGGATGCGGCCAAGCGCGGCCATCTTGTGCGCGCGCTGCACCATGTACGCCACCTGCCGCACCTGCGCCGCCTTGCCCGGCTTGACCGGCGCGGCGTCGATCGTGACGACGAGCGGATCGCGCAGGTGCGAGCGCGCGATCGCCTGGAGGCGCGGCGCGAGCGTGGCGCTGAAGAGCGCGACCTGCTTGTCCGCCGGCGTCTGCGAGAGGATCGCCTCGAGGTCGTCGGCGAAGCCCATGTCGAGCATCTCGTCGGCCTCGTCGAGCACGACGGTGCGGACGGAGGCGACGTGGAGCGTCTTGCGGCGGAGGTGGTCGAGCGCGCGACCGGGCGTGGCGATGACGACGTCGGCGCCGCGCTTGAGCGAGCTGATCTGTCCTTCCATCGGCGCGCCGCCGTAGATCGGCACGGCGGAGGCGCCGAGCGACTTGCCGTAGCGGTAGATCGCCTCGGCGACCTGCATGGCCAGCTCGCGCGTGGGGACGAGCACGAGGGCGCTCGTGCGCTCGCGCGGCGCGGCGTCGGGGCGCAGGTGGTGGAGGAGCGGGATCGCGAAGGCGGCGGTCTTGCCCGTGCCCGTGGCGGCCTGCGCGAGCACGTCGCGCCCCGCGAGGAGCGGCGGGATGGCGGCCTGCTGGATGGGCGTGGGCTCCTCGTAGCCGAGCGCGACCAGCTCCGCCAGGACGCGAGGGTCGAGGTCGAGGGCGGCGAACCCCTGCGGGGTCGCCACGGCGTCGTCGGTGGTGCTCGCGCGGGTGGGCATCGTGGAAGCTAAGCCATCCAGCCCCGCGCCGCCGTCACGCCGGCGGGGGCACCGGTGGCGGCCCGAGCAGCGCGAGCATCTTCGCCTGCACCTGCTGGAGGCCCTTGAGCGGGCGGACCATCACCTTGAACTCGGTGACCTGGCCCGCGTCGTTCCAGTGGATCAGGTCAACGCCGTTGACGACGATGCCGTCGAGCTCGACCACGAACTCGAGGCAGGCGTCGCGCTCGCCGACGATCTCGCGCACGTAGCGGAAGCCGGGAACGCCGAGCACGTGGAGCGCGGCGCTGAGGAACTTGATGGCCTCGCGCTTGCCGACCTTGGGCGTGTGCACCACCGGCGAGATAAACGTGACGTCGTCGTGGAGCCACGCCTCGAGGCGGCGCGGGTCGCGCGCGGCGACGATGGCATGCCAGCCGGCGATGACGGGATGCACGGCGCTCATGCGGGGGTGGGCGTGGAGGCCGACTTGGGCTTCACGGCCTTCTCGAGCCCGAGGCCGAGCGTGATGGTGAGGAGCACGAGGGTGGCGCCGACCGCGAACGGCCACCCGTGGCCGAGGCGCTTGAAGAGCGTGCCCATGAGCACGGGGAAGAGCACGCGCGCCGCGCCGCCGAAGGTCTGCTGCACCCCCATGAAGAGGCCGCGGTCGCGCGGGTCGGTCACGCGCGAGAGCATCGCGGTGACGCACGGGAAGGTGAAGGCGGTGCCGAGCGGGATGAGCGCGACGGCGACGGCGAGTCCGCCGATCCCGCGCGCGAGCGGCAGGCCGCCGAGGCCGAGTGCCAGGAGCACCATGCCGACGCGCGAGAGGCGCGGTTCGCCGAGCCAGTCCACGAGGCGCCCGAGCGCCATGACGCGCGTGATCACGGAGATCACGCCGATGTACATGAAGAAGTAGCCGATGCTCGATTCGGTGACGCCATGCTCGGACGCGAGGAAGAGCGCGAGGATGGCGTTGACCCCCATGAACGCGCCCATCGTGATGGCGTAGATCCAGATCAGGCGCGCCGCGGGCTCGCCGGGATGCGACATCACGCGGCGGATCGAGGTGATCGCGGACGGGCGCGCGACGCGCGGCGCGGCCGGCGTGCCGCCCGGCGTCCTGGTCGCGTGCTCCTCGGTCATGTGCTTCGACTCGGTCAGGTACTTGAACGCGAAGCCGATGTTGAGCACGCAGAGCGCGGCGGCGAGGAGCCCGGGCGCCGCATGGCCGATGTGGATGTCGAGCGACCCCACGTGGTACGTGTTGGCGCCGATGCCGGCGGCCCACGAGCCGATCACGGGTCCGAGCGCGACGCCCAGGTTGGTCGCGGCCGAGAGCCAGCCGAGCGAGCGGGCGCGATCCTTGGGCTCGGTGGCGTCGGCGACGTAGGCCTGGATGACCCCCACCGTGCCGCCCCCCGCACCGAGCACGATGCGCGAGACGAACAGCGTGAAGATCGATTCCGCGTAGCCGAAGATGACGAACGCGATGGCCGACGCCGCGAGGGCGACGAGCAGCGTGGGGCGGCGGCCGAACTTGTCGGAGAAGCGCCCCCACATGGGCGCCGACACGAGCTGCGCGACGGCGAACGAGCTCACGAGGATGCCGACCGTCTCCGCGTCGCCGCCCAGCCGCTTGGCGTAGAACGGGAGCAGCGGCACGATGATCAGCGCGCCCACCATGTCGAGGAAGGCGGTGAACATGAGCACGTGCAGCTTGGCGGGCACGTTCCGCAGCTCGCGCACGAGGAAGAAGACGACCACGAGCGCGAGCGCGCCGAACCCGACCTTGGCCACGGGCGAGTCGAACAGCGCGAGCGAGACGGCCTGCGCGGCCTCGCCGGCTTCCTGGGGCGTCATCATCCCTCGGCCTTGCCGAGCGCGGCGGGCGGGGCCGACTTGCCGACGAAGCCGGCGAGGGCGACGATCGTGAGTACGTACGGAATCATCTCGACGAATTGCGAGGGCAGCAGGGGCGAGCCCTGCAGGCGGATCTGGAGCGTCTCGGCCGCCGCGAACAGCAGGCACGCCACGAGCGCGCGCGGGGCTTCCCACCGGCCGAAGATCACGGCGGCGAGCGCGATGAAGCCGCGGCCCGCGCTCATGCCATCGGTGAACTTGTGCTGGTCGAACGCGAGGTACGCGCCGCCGAGCGCGGTGACGGCGCCGCTCAGCAGCACAGCCGTCACGCGGATCTTCGACACCGAGACGCCGAGCGAGGTTGCCGCCTGCGGATGCTCGCCGACGGCGCGGGTGCGCAGGCCGAACGCGGTGCGCTCGAGCAGCCACCAGGTGGCGGGGAGCGCCAGGAAGGCCATCCACACGAGCGGCTGCCCGAAGGTGGCGGCGAGCCCGCTCCCCAGCCCGTCGCCCAGGGCGGGAATGCGCGGCGAGTTGGCGGACGAGTCGAACATGAGGCGCAGGAAGAAGGCGCCCGCGCCCGCCATGAGCAGGTTGATCGCGACGCCCGAGACCACCTGGTCGGCCTTGTAGCGGATGGTGGCCAGTGCGTGGATGCCGGCGATGGCCGCCCCGAGGAGCGGCGCGGCGAGCAGCCCGACCCACGGCTGGTTGGTGTAGTACGTGGCCACCGCCGCGCCGAACCCGCCGGCGATCAGGTAGCCCTCGAGCGTGAGCGCGACGATCCCGGCGCGCTCCGAGAGCACGCCCCCCGCGGCCGCGAAGAGGTACGGCACCGCGATGCGCAGGACCTGGGCGAGGATGTCGATGGCGCTCATGCGGCGCGCCCCCCGGCCGCGCGGAGCACGCGGCGCACCTCGGGCACGCAGACGGCCACGGCGAGGATCACCACCGCCTGCAGCACGTCCATGAGCTGCTTGGGCACCACCGCGTTGACCGCGAGCCCGCCCTGCGACAGCGTGGCGAAGAGGAGCGCCGCGAAGACGATGCCGACGGGGTGGTTGCGGCCCACGAGCGCCACGGCGATGCCGATGTAGCCCGAGCCGGTCGCGAATCCTTCCTCGTAGTAGTGCTTGTAGCCGAGCACGTAGTTGATGCCCCCCGCGCCGGCGATCGCGCCGCCGATGAGCATCGCCTGGAACCAGGTGCGGCCGAGCGAGACGCCGCCGTTCTCCGCGGCCTCGGGCTGGAGCCCGACCGCGCGCAGCTCGTAGCCCTGCTTCGTGCGGAAGAGGTACCACCACATCTTGGCCGCGAGCGCGAGCGCGACGAACAGCGTGACGTTGGCGGCCGAGCCGTGGAAGATGCTGATGAAGTCGGCGAAGCGCGGCACGCCGCCCGTGGCGATCTCCGGCGTGTGCAGCGACTCGGGGACGTGGAGCTTGGCCGCCACGACCCAGTTCAGGAAGGCGAGGACGATGAAGTTGAGCATGATCGTCACGATCACCTCGCTCGCGCCGAACTTGGCACGCAGCGCGCCGGGCACCGCCGCCACGAGCCCGCCCCCGATGGCCGCGGCCAGCAGGCAGAGCACGGCCGCGATGGGCCACGGCACCCCCGCCGGCAGCGCGAGCCCCGCGAGCGCGGCCGCGAAGCCGCCCGCCGCGATCTGCGACTCGGCGCCGATGTTGAACAGCCCCGCGCGGAGCGGGATCGCGACCGCCAGGCCGGTGCAGACGAGCGTGGTCGTCTTGTAGAGCGTCTGGCCGAAGCCGTACGCGTTGCCCCACGTCCCCTCGAACAGGAGGCCGAAGACGTGACCGGGCGAGGCGCCGAAGGCGAGGATGAGCAGGTCGCCCACCACGGCCGCAATGGCGAGCGCCATGAGCGGCGGGAGGAGCGTCTCGTCCCAGCGCATCGCGCGTCCGCTCATGCGACGGCCTCGGGCGCAGCGTGGAGCACGCGGCGCGCGCTCATGCGGCCCCCGCGCGCATCGCGCCCGTCATCCACGGCCCGAGCTCGAGCGGCGTGGCCGCGTCGCCGGGGACGATGGTCACGATCTTACCGCCGTACATCACCGCCACGCGCGTCGAGAGCGCGATGACCTCGGTCAGGTCGGCCGACACAAGCACGACGGCCGAGCCGGCGTCGCGCGCGGCGCGGAGCCGCGCGTGGATGAACTCGATCGCGCCGACATCCACGCCCCGCGTGGGCTGCGCCGCGAGGATGACGGCCGGGAACTGCGCGCCGCCCAGCTCGCGCGCGATCACGATCTTCTGCTGGTTGCCGCCCGAGAGGGCGCGCGCCGGCAGCTGCGCATCGGCGGGGCGGATGTCGTACGCGGCCACCTGCTTCGCGGCATTGGCTCCCACGCGCGCGAAGTCCAGGTTCCACGTGCCTGCATACTGGTGCTGACGGCCGAGGATCAGGTTGTCGGCGATCGCGTAGTCAAGCACGAGGCCGCGGAGGTGGCGGTCCTCGGGGACGTGCGCGAGCCCGCGATCGATGCGCTCGGACACGGTGCAGGCCGTGATCGGCTGGCCGTCGAGCAGGATGCTGCCCGCGTCGGCGCGGCGCAGCCCGGCGAGCGCCTCGATGAGCTCGGTCTGCCCGTTCCCCTCGACGCCGGCGATGCCGAAGATCTCGCCCGCCTGCACGCTGAAGGTGAGGTGATCGACCGCCTGCGCCCGCTCGGCGCCCGCCACGCAGAGGTCGCGCACCTCGAGGCGCGGCGTCGCGCGCGGCGCGACGGTGACCCCGGTGTCCACGCGCTGCGCCAGCGCGACGTCGCGCCCGACCATCGCGCGCGCGATGTCGGCGGGGGTGGTGCCCGCGGTGGCCATGCGCCCGACCGTCTCGCCGGCGCGCATGACGGTGATCGTGTCGCTGATGTCGATCACCTCGTCGAGCTTGTGCGTGATGAGCACCACCGTGCCGCCGTTGGCGCGCAGGGTGCGGAGCACGCGCCAGAGCTCCTGCACCTCGGGGGGCGAGAGCACCGCCGTGGGCTCGTCGAGGATCAGGATGCGCGCGCCGCGGAAGAGGACCTTGAGGATCTCGACGCGCTGCGCCTCACCGACGCTCAGGTCGGCCACCTTGCGCGCCGGGTCCACGACGAGCCCCGTCTTCTCGCAAAGCGCGCGCACCGCCGCCTCGGCCCCCGCGCGGTCGAGCGCGACGCCCCTGGTCATCTCGCGGCCGAGCATGACGTTCTCGGCCACGGTGAGCGTGGGGACGAGCATGAAGTGCTGGTGCACCATCCCGACGCCGGCGGCGATCGCGTCGGCGGTGTCCCAGCCGGTGACGTCGGCGCCCTCGACGTGCGCGGTGCCCCCGTCGGGGCGGAACATGCCGGCGAGCACGCGCATGAGGGTGCTCTTGCCCGCGCCGTTCTCCCCCATGAGGGCGTGGATCTCGCCGCGCGCCACCGTGAGCGACGCGTTGCGGATCGCCTGCACGGGCCCGAAGGCCTTCGCGATCCCGCTCAGCGCGATCGCCGGGGCGGTGGCGTCGCTCACGTGGTGCTCGGGACCTTGATCTTGCCGGCGATGATCTCCGCCTTGAGCGCCTCGACCTTCGCGCGCACCGCATCGGGGATCTGCGCCTTGTTGTTGGCGTCGTACACGTAGCCGACGCCGTTCTCCGCGAGGCCGAAGCCGATGATGCCGCCGGCGAAGGTGCCGTTCTGCGCGCGCTTGATCGCGTCGTACACGGCGGCGTCGATCCCCTTGACCATCGAGGTCAGCACGTGGCCCGGCGCCTCGCGAAACTGGTCGGCATCCACGCCGATGGCGAGCGCGTTCATCGAGCGCGCCGCCTCGAAGACGCCGAGTCCCGTGGAGCCGGACGCATGGAAGATGACCTTGACCCCCTGCTGGTACTGCGAGAGGGCGAGCTCCTTGCCGCGCGACGGGTTGCGGAAGGCGATCGGCGTGACGCCCGCGTACTGCGCGATGACTTCGCAGTCGGGGCAGACGTGCTTCACCCCCGCCGTGTAGCCTGCCTCGAACTTCCGGATGAGCGGCGAATCCATGCCGCCCACGAACCCGAGCTTCTTGGAGCCGCCCGCGAGCGCCGCGAGCGCGCCGACCAGGAACGAGCCTTCTTCCTCGCGGAACTTGAGCGCCGCGATGTTGGGCGGCGGCGGGATCACCTTGCCGGTCGAGTCGGTGCTGATCGCGTAATCGATGCCGGCGAAGTGCGTCTTCGGGTACTCGGTCGCGAGCTTGTTGAGGTCGTCGGTGAAGATGAAGCCGACGCCCATGACCAGGTCCATCCCCTCGGCCGCGAGCAGCCGGAGCCCCGGTTCGCGGTCGCTCCCCTCGCCGGGCTCGATGAAGGTGACGTCGGCGCCCAGCTCGCGGATCGCGCGCTCGCCCCCCTCGTAGGCGCCGTCGTTGAACGACTTGTCGCCGCGGCCGCCGAGGTCGAAGACGATGCCGACGCGGACCCGCTTCGTGGCGGGGGAGGCGTCGGCGCCCTTGGGGCGGGCGAACAGGAGGGCCACGTGCAGGAGCACGAGGCCTCCGAGGACGACCAGCAGCTTGCGCATGAGAGGGGAAAGCTCGCCCCGGGAGGGTTGCCGCTCAAGGCGTGGCGACCGACTTTTGGGCCATGGACGACGCGGAGCAGCTGACGGCGGCCGAGTGGGCGGCGGGGAAGAGCCCGTGGTGGCGGATCGTGGTGCTCGCCTGGCCGGTGCTGGTGGCGTACCACGCGCTCAAGGCCGACGCGATGCTCCTCGAGGAGGGCTCGCTGACGTCGAACCTGGTCGCGATCCTCGGCGGGCTCGACTTCCAGGTCCACGAGTTCGGGCACCTCGCGTTCTCGATCTTCCCGCTCTTCCTGACGGTGCTGGGCGGCACGCTGATGCAGATCGGGCTCCCGCTCGCCGCGGGACTCCTGCTCTGGCTCAAGCAGCGCGACTGGTTCGCGCTCTCGTTCTGCGCCGCATGGGCGACGATCGGGATCGGGAGTGCCGCGACCTACTGTGCCGACGCGCGCGCGCTCGAGCTGGACCTGGTCGGGCTGGGCGGCGACGGTGGCCAGAGCGACGGGCCCTACACCGGCCACGACTGGAACTACATGCTCTCGACGCTCGGCTGGCTCAACTACGACCTCAAGATCGCGCGGGTGCTGCGCGCGGTGGGGAGCCTGCTGGTGCTGCTGAGCGTGCTCAACATGCTGCGGCTGACGTGGTTGATGGTGAGGGCGCCGAAGGCGGCCGCTTCCTGAGTCTGCCTGCGCCAATCCCCCTCGCAGTCCTCTGCGCCTCCGTGCCTCTGTGGTGAATTCCAGCCCACGCAGGGCAGAGCCCGCTCGGCAAGCCGCGAGCAACTAGATTCCCCCAAATGCCCGACCGCATCAGAACTCGCTTCCTCGTCATCGGGAGCGGCGTGGCCGGACTCCACTCGGCCTGGCGCGCTTCCGAAGCGGGCGACGTCACGGTGCTCACCAAGCGCGCGCTGTTCGACTCGGCCACCGCGTGGGCGCAGGGGGGGATCGCCGCGGCGCTGGGCGCGGGTGACTCGCCCGAGCTGCATCGCGACGACACGCTGGCCGCGGGGGCGGCGCTGTGCGACGCGGCGGCGGTCGAGGTGCTGGTGGAGGAGGGCCCCGCGCGCGTGCGCGAGCTGCACGCCGCCGGTGCGCGCTTCGACCTCGATCCGCGCGGTCGCCTCAAGCTCGGCAAGGAGGCCGCGCACTCGCGTTCGCGCATCGTGCACGCGCAGG
This sequence comes from Gemmatimonadota bacterium, assembly GCA_016200495.1. Classification (GTDB taxonomy): domain Bacteria; phylum Gemmatimonadota; class Gemmatimonadetes; order Gemmatimonadales; family Gemmatimonadaceae; genus JACPPC01. The sequence goes on along the minus strand of JACQES010000173.1, from coordinate 6,528 downwards.
GCGACCAGACCGGCGCCGAGGTGCAGCGCACGCTGATGGCGCGCGTGCGCGAGTCGGAGCGCGTGCAGGTGATGGAGTACGCGCGCGTGCTCGACCTGATCGTGCACGATGGCGTGTGCGTGGGGGTGCGCGCGTCGGTGGGCGGCAAGGCCGTCGAGATCATCGCCGACGCCACCGTGCTCGCCGCGGGCGGGTGCGGCCAGCTCTACCGGTACACGACCAACCCCGTCGTCGCCACCGGCGACGGCTACGCGATCGCGCATCGCGCCGGTGCCCGCCTCGCCGACATGGAGTTCGTGCAGTTCCACCCGACCGCCCTCGAGACGCCCGAGAACCCGCTCGCGCTCATCTCCGAGGCGGTGCGCGGCGAGGGGGCGCGGCTCGTCAACGATCGCGGCCTCCGCTTCATGCCGCGCAAGCACAAGCTGGCCGAGCTCGCGCCCCGCGACATCGTCGCCCGCGAGATCTTCCGGCAGCAGCAGGCGGGGCATCGCGTCTTCCTCGACGCGCGGAAGCTCGGCCGCGGCTTCCAGCGGCGCTTCCCCGGGATCTTCACCATCTGCCGCGCGCGCGGCATCGATCCCGCCACCGACCTGATTCCCGTGACTCCCGCCGCGCACTACATGATGGGCGGCGTGGTGGTGGACCTCACCGGACGCTCGAGCCTGCCGCGCCTGTATGCCGTGGGCGAGGTCTCGCGCACCGGCGTGCACGGCGCCAATCGCCTCGCGTCGAACTCGCTGCTCGAGGGCCTCGTGTTCGCCGAGCGCGTGGCACGCGATCTGGTCCTGACGCCCAAGCTCACGGCGCTGCCCCGGAAGGGCAGCTGGACGGTGCCCGTGCTCACCGACCGCGGCGCCGCGCAGGTGGCCGCCGACCGCGTGCGCGGCCTCATGTGGACGCACGCCGGCATCGACCGCACCGCGCGCGGGCTGCGCAACGCGCTGGCCGACCTCGAGGAGATCGACGACCTCCTGCCGGTGGGCGCGACCGAGGAGGCGAACATGGTCGAGACCGCGCGCCTGATCGCGCACGCGGCGCTCATGCGGCGCGAGAGCCGCGGCGGGCACTACCGCAGCGACTTCCCGCACCAGAAGCGGAAGTGGAAGGGGAAGCACATCGAGTGGTAGCCCGGCGCGCCCCGGCGCGGGCCGCCCGCCGCCCGCGCGCGTGACCCGCCGCACCACCGGCGCTGCCCGCCCGGCCCATTAGCTTTCTCCCATGGCCACGACCGCCGCCCCGACCGACTTCGGCGCGCTCCAGCAGGAGATCCGCGCCCTCGCCAAGGCGAAGCACGCCGTCATCCTCGCCCACAACTACGAGCGCGCCGAGATCCAGGACGTCGCCGACTACGTGGGCGACTCGCTCGGCCTCTCGCGCGAGGCCGCCAAGACCGACGCCGACGTGATCGTGTTCTGTGGCGTGCACTTCATGGCCGAGACGGCGGCGATCCTCTCGCCCACCAAGACGGTCCTCCTGCCGGACCTGGCCGCCGGCTGCTCGCTTGCCGACACCATCACCGCCGACCAGCTCAAGGCGTGGAAGGCCGAGCACCCGGGCGCGGTCGTCGTGTCGTACGTGAACACGAGCGCGGCGGTCAAGGCCGAGAGCGACTGGTGCTGCACGTCGGGCAACGCGATCGAGGTCATCAACGCGATTCCCGCGGAGAAGGAGATCCTCTTCCTCCCCGACATGTTCCTCGGCGCGCACGTGCGCCGCGTGAGCGGGCGGCAGAACATCCACGTGTGGATGGGCGAGTGCCACGTGCACGCGGGGATCGACCCCGAGCACATCAACGCGCAGCGCGCGGCGCACCCCGGCGCGGAATTCCTCATCCACCCCGAGTGCGGCTGCGCGACGCCGGCCATCGAGGCGGTGAGCGCCGGCGCCATCAGCGCCGACGGCGTGCACATCCTCTCCACCGAGGGGATGATCCAGCGTCCCGCCAAGTCGGACAACGACACGTTCATCATCGCGACCGAGGTCGGCATCCTGCACCGCCTGCGCAAGGCGAACCCGACCAAGACGTTCATCCCCGCGAGCGACCACGCGGTGTGCGCGTTCATGAAGGTGACGACGCTGGCCAAGGTCAAGCGCGCGCTCGAGACGATGTCGCACCGCATCACCGTGCCCGCCGACGTCGCGGCGCGCGCGAAGCAGGCGCTCGACCGGATGGTGTCGGTGGGCGCTTCCAAGGCCGCGGCCCCGGCGCGCGACCCCGGCGAGTAGCGTCCCGTGGCCGACGACGCGCCCCGCCGCATCTCGCGCGCGATCACGCCGCTCTCCACGCCGGCGGTGGATCTCCCCTCGCCGCTGCGCTTCCCGCTCAAGCCCGACGCCACCACCGCGCTCGTCCGCGCCGCGCTCGACGAGGACCAGGCCCACCAGGACCTGACCTCGATCGCGACGATCGCGAAGGAGGCGCGGGCCCGCGCCAAGATCGTCGCGCGCACGCCGGGGGTGCTCGCCGGCATCGCCCTCGCCATCGAGGCGTTCCGCCAGCTCGACCCCAAGGTGACCCTCCGCATCGACGCCGAGGACGGCACGGCGCTCGAGCGCGGCACGGAGATCCTCTTCGTGAGCGGCCACGCGCGCGGCATCCTCGGCGCCGAGCGCGTCGCGCTCAACTTCCTGCAGCGGCTCTCGGGGGTCGCGTCGCTCACCGCGAAGTACGTGGCGGCGGTGCGCGGCACCGGGGCGCGCATCCTCGACACGCGGAAGACCACCCCGGGGTGGCGGCACCTCGAGAAGTACGCCGTGCGCTGCGGCGGTGGCACCAACCACCGGATGGACCTCGCCGCGGCCGTGCTCATCAAGGACAACCACATCGCGGCGCTCGACGGCAACGTGCGCGCGGCCATCGAGCGCGCCCGCGCGCTCGCGCCGGCCGGCACCTCGGTCGAGGTCGAGTGCGACACGCTCGAGCAGGTGGACGCCGCCGTCGGGGCCGGCGCCGACATCATCCTGCTCGACAACATGACCACCGACGAACTGGTCGAGGCGGTGCGCATCGTCGGCGGTCGCGCCCAGACGGAGGCGTCGGGCGGCGTGCGCCTCGAGACCGTGCGCGCGATCGCGGAGACGGGGGTCACCTTCGTCTCCGTTGGCGCCATCACGCACTCGGCGCCCGCGCTCGACCTGGCACTCGACTTCGAGTAGCGGGTAGCAGCGCGGATGCCATCGCTCCGCGCGCGTGGGCGCGTCGCCATGAACGTGAAGTGGGCCCGTGTGCCGCGCACGCTCGCGGCGCTCGTGGCGGTGTGCGTGGCGGCGGTGTCGATGGCCGCGCCGCGCGCCGAGGCGCAGGAGTCCGCGCCGCGCGCACCGCAACCGCAGGCGCGCGGCCTCGAGTGGTCGCTCACCATGACCGACGGCCCCGCGCCGTTTCTCGACCTCTCGGGCACGGCGAACTATCCCGTCGCGCGCGCGACCTTCGTGAGCCTCGCGCTGCGATGGGAGCGCTCGATCTGGCGCAGCGGAGGCCTCGACCTGCGCTTCGCACCCGAGCTGGTGCCGTTCGCGACGTTGCGGGGCGTGGTCGCGGGGTTTGGCGGCGGTCCGTGCCCGATCACCTCCAGCGGGCCGCCGGACTGCGGCACGATGACCGTCTATCGCCGCGACGCGCAGGGCGCCGGCGTCTCTCCCATCGGCCTGCGCGCCGAGTGGACGCTCGCGCGCCACGTCGCCCTCGTGGCGTCGACGCGCACGAGCGTCTTCCTCCTCGACGGCCGCGTCCCGCTCGCGCAGTTCAACGTCCCCACCCTCCTGCTCGACGGGTCCCTCGGCGCGCGCATCCGGATCGGCGAGCGCCACGCCCTCACGGCCGAGTGGACGCGCGCGTCGATCGCGAACGGGGCGTTCATCCTCGACGATCGGGCGCTCAAGGCGAGCGGCGTGCGCGTGGGGCTGGCCACGATCGACGAGGCGCCCTGGCCCACGCTGGCGCGCGAGACCCGCGGCGCCGTGAGCGAGAGCTGGATGGTGACGGCGGGCACCGGCCAGTTCTCCCCCATCCGCGGCTTCGACACCGATGCGCAGTTGAGCACCGTGGCGTGGCGCTGGGAGCGCATCATCGCCGGGAGCGATCGCCTGGCCCTCACCGCCGGCTTCGAGACGCTGCCACTCGTGCTCGGGCGCGCCGGGAAGGTGGCGCTGCCCGCGCGGGCGCGCTGCTCCACGGGCCCGTGCCCGGTCGTGGACAGCTACACCACCCCGGTCGTCGGTGCGGGACTCGCGCCGATCGCGCTCCGGGCGCAGGGGCGCGTCAGCGACCGGCTGCAGCTCTGGTGGGACGGCGCGGCGGGCGGCGTCATCTTCGACCGCCCCTATCCGATCCGCGAGGCCAACAGCCTCAACTTCCTCCTCGGCGCGGGCGCCGGCTTCTCGCTCGGGCTCGACGACGCGCGCGCGCTCGTGCTGGGCTACCGCTTCCAGCACCTCTCGAACGGGTTCACCGCCGACCGCAATCCCGGCGTGAACTATCATGCGCTGACCGCGGCGCTGGCGATGCGACGGTAACGGTCGGGTGCACCACGCGAGCGGGAACCGGGGCTTGGCGCGCTAGCTTTCTTCCGAGACCGCCTCCCACCCCCATGTCCGACCTCTTCGCGGCGCGCGCCCAGATGGCGACGTCGCTCGCCTTCCACATCCTGTTCGCCTGCATCGGCATCGCCATGCCGGTGCTGATGGTCATCGCCGAGTGGCGCTGGCTCCGCACCGGCGACGGCGTGCAGCTCGCGCTCGCCAAGCGCTGGTCCAAGGGCACGGCCATCCTCTTCGCCGTCGGCGCCGTGAGCGGCACCGTGCTCTCGTTCGAGCTCGGGCTCCTCTGGCCCGGCTTCATGGAGTTCGCCGGCGCGATCATCGGCATGCCGTTCTCGCTCGAGGGGTTCGCCTTCTTCACCGAGGCCATTTTCCTCGGCATCTACCTCTACGGGTGGAACCGGATCTCGGCCAGGGCGCATCTCGTGGCGGGCGTGCTCGTCGCCGTGTCGGGCATCGCGTCGGGCATTTTCGTCGTCATCGCCAACGCGTGGATGAACGCGCCGGTCGGCTTCGAGCTCGTGGCGGGGCGCGCGGTCAACATCGACCCGATCGCGGCGATGATGACGCCGGCGGCGCTTCCCGAGGCGCTGCACATGACGATCGCGGCGTTCGTCGCCACGGGGTTCGCCGTCGCGGGAATCCACGCCTGGTTCCTCCTCAAGGACCGCGACAACCCGTTCCACCGGCGCGCGCTTCCGGTGGCGCTCTGGATCGCGATCCCCGCGGGGCTGCTGCAACCGTTCTCGGGGCACCTCTCGGCCGCGTTCGTCGCGAAGAACCAGCCCGCCAAGCTCGCGGCGATGGAGGCGCTGTTCGAGACGACGAAGGGGGCGCCGCTCCGGGTCGGCGGTTGGCCCGACGCCTCGACGCGCACGGTGCCGTTCAGCGTCGAGATCCCGCGCGGCCTCTCGTTCCTCGCGTTCGAGGACGTGGACGCCGAGGTGAAGGGCCTCGACGCCGTGCCGCGCGCCGACTGGCCCGAGGTGCGCGTCGTGCACACCGCGTTCGACATCATGGTCGGCCTGGGGAGCTACCTCGCGCTCGTGGCGGCGTGGGCGCTCGTGCTGCGCATGCGCCGGCGCAACGTGGCCGACCATCCGTGGCTGCTCCGCGCGCTCGTGGTCGGGAGCCCGATGGGGTTCGTCGCCGTCGAGGCCGGGTGGACCGTGACCGAGGTCGGGCGGCAGCCGTGGGTCATCACCGGCGTCGTGCGCACCGCGCAGGCCGTCACGCCGATGCCGGGACTCGCGATTCCGTTCGCGGCGTTCACGCTGCTCTACGCCTTCCTTGGCGTGGTGGTGGCCGTGCTGCTCTGGCGGCAGATCGCGCGCACCACGCCGATGGGCGAGTTCGTCGCCACCACCGAGTTCAGCACCGTGCCCGGCGCCATGCGCCCCTCGGGCTCGATGCCGCCCATCCGCCCGTCGGGGAGCAACGCGCCCGTGCGCCCATCGCGCCGCTCGCGCCCCTTCGAGGGACTCGGCGAGTGAGCGCGCTCGGCCTCCCCGACATCCTCGCCGGCCTCATGGTCGTCGCGCTCACCATGTACGTGCTGCTCGGTGGCGCGGACTTCGGCGGCGGCGTGTGGGACCTGCTCGCGCGCGGGCCGCGCAAGGCGGAGCAGCGCGAACTGATCGCCGACGCCATCGGTCCCATCTGGGAGGCGAACCACGTCTGGCTGATCCTCGTCGTCGTGATGCTGTTCAGCTGCTTCCCCCCGGCGTTCGCGCGGTTCGCGACGCTGCTCCACGTGCCGCTCGTGGTCATGCTGGTCGGCATCGTGCTGCGCGGCTCGGCGTTCACCTTCCGCACCTACGACAGCCAGCGCGACGACGTGCAGGTGCGCTGGGGCCGCACCTTCGCGATCGCGAGCACGCTCACCCCCGTCACGCTCGGCGTCTGCGTGGGCGCCACGATCTCGGGCGACCTGGGGGCGGTGCGCATCGACGCCTGCGCGTACGACGTGTTCATCGCGCCGTGGTG
>JACQES010000172.1 GCA_016200495.1 Gemmatimonadota bacterium | reverse complement strand
GCTCGGGGCGCTCACCGCGCACGCCCGCGGCAACCCGCGCGCACGCGGCGTGCTCGCCAACCTGCGCGCGCGGCAGGTGCTCGAGTCGGGCGACTGGACGGGCGCCGAGGCGCGCGCGCTCGACGCCGACGTGGGACAGCCGGGTGAGGACGACCTCGAGTTCGCGACCTTCGCCGCGGGCTACGCCGCGGCGCGGCGCGGCGAGACGGCGCGTGCGAACGAACTGCTCGCGCGCCTGGCCGCGCGCAACGGGAACGGCGCAACAACCGTCGCCCCGGGCGCCGCGAGCGGGGCCGCCGTGCCCGTGATCCAGGAGCTCTCGCTCCGCGCCGAACTGTTGGCGCAGCGCGGCCTGCGCGACTCCGCGCTCGCGCTGCTGCGCCGCGCCACCGCGCTCGAGGACAACATGCCGCCCGAGTTCGGGCCGCCGGTGGTGGTGACGCCGAGCCACGAGCTGCTGGGGACGATGCTGCTCGCCGCGCGGCGCGCCGACGACGCGGCGGCCGAGTTCACGAAGGCGCTCGAGGTGCAGCCGGGGCGGTCGGCGGCGCTGCTCGGGCTCGCGCGCGCCGAAGCGGCGCGGTCGCATGCGGACGCCGCGCGCCGGGCGTGGACGCAGCTCGCGGCCAACTGGGAGCGTGCGGATGCGAGCGTGGAGGGGCTGTCGGAGGCGCGCGCCGGCGCGGCCAGGCGGTAGCCGGGCGCGCGCGTCAGCGTCGCGCGCGCCCGTGCGGCGGTTGGGCTAGTTCCAGGACAGCCCGCGCAGCTGGTCGAGGTTCACGTTGCCGCCGGAGATGACGGCCGCGACCTTCGCGCCCGGCGGCATCTTGATGAGCCCGTGCAGCATCGCCGCGACGCTCGCCGCGGCGGCGCCCTCGACGACCAGCTTGCACCGCTCCATCACCCAGATCACCGCCTCGAAGATCTCCTTGTCGGGCAGGGTGACGATGTCGTCCACGTAGCGCTGCACGACGGAGAAGTTGAGCTCGCCGGCGCGCCGCACGCGCAGGCCGTCGATCACCGTGCGGCAGTCGATGGTCTGCAGGCTCCCGGCCTTGACGCTCGCCTGCATCGCGGGCCCGTCGGACGACTCCACGCCGATGACCTTGATCTTCGGGTTGAACGCCTTGGCCGCCATCGACACGCCGGAGATGAGCCCGCCGCCGCCGATCGGCACGACGATGCAGTCGACCTCGGGCCAGTCCTGCACGACCTCGAGGCCCAGCGTGCCCTGCCCCGCGATCAGCTGCGCGTCGTCGAACGGGTGCACGTAGGTGAGTCCCTCGTCGCGCACCAGTTCCTTGGCCTTCTCGTTCGCCTCGTCCCAGATCGAGCCGTGCAGCACGACCTCGGCGCCATAGCCCTTCGTGGCGGCGATCTTGGCCGGCGTGGCGTTGGTGGCCATGCACACCACGGCGCGGATGCCGTGGATCCTCGCCGCGAGCGCCACCCCCTGCGCGTGGTTGCCCGCCGACGAGCAGACGACGCCGCGGCGCTTCTCCTCGTCGGAGAGCTGCGCGAACTTGTTGAGCGGCCCGCGGATCTTGTAGCTCCCCACCGTCTGGAAGCACTCGGCCTTGAGGCGCGCCTCGAAGCCGGTGCGCTCGCCCAGCTGGCGCGAGGTGAGCAGCGGCGTGCGCTTGATGTGGGGCGCGATGCGCGCGCGGGCGTCCTCGAAGTCGCGGAGGGAGAGGTTCAGCATGGGCCGTGGCGTGTCGGCGCGGACCGGTCGCGACCGACTTGGGCGACCGCGCCCGCGCACGGGGTGCCGGTGAATGTGGGACGGGGGCCTCGGCGCGGCAACGCCGAGGGCCGCCTCGGGCATTGACTTCGAGTGCACTCGAAGATGTAGCGTGGGGACAACCCAGACTGGAGCCCCGCATGTCCGCCATCGTCCATCGCCTCAACCCGCCCGCCCTCCCGACGCCGCCAGGCTACAGCCAGGTCGTCACGAGCACCGGCGGCACGCTCATCGTGATCGCGGGGCAGGTGGCCCTCGACGCGCAGGGCACGCTCGTCGGCGCCGGCGATTTCGAGGCGCAGGCGGTGCAGACGTTCCGCAACCTCGTCGCGGCCCTCGAGGGGGCGGGTGCGACCGCGCGCGACCTGGTCAAGATCACCACCTTCGTCACCGACATGGCGCAGCTCCCCGCCTTCCGCCGGGCGCGGGACCGGTTCCTCGATCCCGCGCACGCGCCCGCGAGCACGCTGGTCGAGGTGTCGCGCCTCTTCCGCCCCGAGTTCCTCATCGAAATCGAGGGGCTGGCCGTACGCCAGTCATGACCCGCATCCCGGGGAAACGACCATGACCATCGCCCAACTCGCCGCCGAGACCGGCGTCTCGAAGCACACGCTGCGCTACTACGAGCAGTTGGGGCTCGTGCCGCTCGTGGACCGCGATCGCTCGAGCGGCCACCGCCGCTACACCGCGCAGCACGCGGGCTGGATCCGCTTCCTCCGCGACCTCCGCGCGACGGGGATGCCGATCCGCGAGGTGCGGGCGTACGCGCGCCTCGTGGCCCGGGGGCCCGACTCGTGGCCCGAGCGGAAGCGGCTGCTGGCCGCCCACCGCGCCCGCGTGATGGGCGCGATCACCGAGCTCCAGCGCCACCGCCGCATGCTCGACAGGAAACTGGCCGCGGGGTGCGCCCCCGAGGGACTGGGGAACGCCGCCGACTAGCGCGGCCACGCGCGGCGCGTGCCATGTTTCGGCGTGCCCGCCGACCGTCTCGGCGAGCCTGCCATCTCCCGCCGCCACGCCGCGCCATGGTTGACCGCCGCCGCTTCCTCCAGGACTCGATGCTCGCCGCCGCGGGCCTCGCGCTCGTGCCCTCGGCGCGCGACGGACGCCAGGGCGTGCGTCCCGACGACGCGCCACGCGACGGCGTGCTCCACGACGCCGCGCGGCACGACGGCGCCGTCACGTTCGACCTGCACACGCATCCGGGCGCCTTCTTCCGGAAGGGCACCCCCGAGTTCACCGGCGACAGCGCGATCGCGCGCTCGATCGGGAGCATGCGTTCCGGCAAGCTCACGGGCGCCTTCTTCAGCGTCGTCTCCGACGGACCGCTCATCCAGCTCGGGGCCACCGGGGTGACGGTGCGCGGGCAGTACGCGCGCGGCGAGGGGGCGCGCGAGTACGAGCGGCAGCTCGCGCTGCTCAAGGCGCTGCCGGCGCAGCACCCCGCGTTCATCGCCACCGCCGCGATCGACCTGCCGCGCGCGCTCCGCCTGGGCAAGACCGCGGCCTACATCGCGTGCGAGGGGGGCGAGTGCCTCGACGGCTCGGTCGAGCGCGTGGACCAGCTGCACGCCGACGGCGTGCGCTCGATCCAGATCGTGCACTACGTGCCGAGTGCCCTCGGCGACCTCCAGACGCAGCCCGCGCAGCACGGCGGCCTTTCCGCGCTCGGCAAGGACGTCGTGCGGCGGATGAACAAGGCGGGGATGCTCATCGACGTCGCGCACGCGGCGCTCGACACGGTCAAGGACGTCGTGTCGCTCACGACGCAGCCCATCATGCTCTCGCACAGCCTGCTCAAGATGGAACCCGACCGGCTGCTCGCGGCGCGCGCCATCACCCCCGAGCACGCGAAGCTCGTGGCCGGCACGGGCGGCGTGATCGGGATGTGGCCGAGCGGCTTCAACAAGGGATTCGAGGAGTTCGTGGACAACACGAAGCGGCTCGTGGACGTGGTGGGCGTGGATCACGTCGGGCTGGGCACCGACATGGACGGCAACCTGCGGCCGGTGTTCGACGCCTACTGGCAGCTGGCGCCGTGGGCCGCGGGGCTGCGGGCGCGCGGCTTCGGCGACGAGGACGTGGAGAAGATCCTCGGCGGCAACGTGCAGCGGATGCTCAAGCAGGTGATCGGGTAGCGGCGACCGGGTGCCGCGCCCTGCGCCGGCGCGCCGTACCGCGCGCCGGCTCGCGCGTCAGAAGACCGCGTGCTCGCCGCGATCGTCGGCGATCTCGCCGCGCAGCAGCTTCGCGTGATGGTCCGCGAGCGTGTCGTGGCCGAATGATGGCGTGGCATCGGCGTCGTAGCGCTGGTGCGCCTCGTCCCAGACGAGCATGGACTCGGTGGCGTAGTAGCGGCCGGTCCGCGCGAACTCGGCCTTGTCGCGGAGCGGCGGGATCACGGTGCCCAGCGTGGCGAGCGCGGCGATGATGACGTCGAACAGCGCCACCGGCACCGATCTGAAGCGCGGCTCCCGGCCGGCCAGGCGGCACAGCTCGGCGCCCTGTTCGCGCGGCGTGGCCGCGGGTCCGGGCCCGCCGATCGGAAGCACGCGGTTGCGGCGCGCGGGATCGGTGAGGCAGCCGACGAGGTACTCCGCGAGGTCGTCGTCGCTGATCGGCTTGCACGCCGTGAGCGTGCCGTCGCCGAAGACGAGAAACGGCTTGCCCGCCTTGACGCGCGCCACCTGGCCCGAGAGCGACTTGAAGTAGGCGGTGGGACGCACGATCGAGTACGCGAGCCCCGACGCGATGAGGGCGGCCTCGAACGCGAGCTTGGCCCGCTGGAACTCGAGCTTCGGCTTCTGCACGCAGATGGCCGAGAGCAGCACGAAGTGCGGCACGACGGCGGCCTTGGCGGCGGCGAGCAGGTGCAGGTGCGCCTGGTGATCGATGGCCCACGCATCGCGCGGCGCGCCCGTCCGCGAGGCGAGGCAGGAGAGCACGGCGTCGAAGCGGTCGACGCGGATGCCATCGCGCACGATCGAGACGGGGTCGGTCACGTCGCCCTCGCGCACGGTGGTGCCGGCGAGCGCCGGATGCGCGCCACGGCCGCGGCGCACGAAGCAGGTGACGTCGTGCCCGTGCCGCACGAGGGCGCGCGCGGTGGCCCGACCGATCGTGCCGGTGGCGCCGACGAGGAAGACGCGGAGCCCGCTCATGTCAGGCCGCGAACGTGGCGAGGGCGACGCGCAGCTCCTCGTGCGCCGCGGCATGCCGCTCCACCGGCGTCCCGGCCGCGATCGCGTCCCACGCCTGCCGGATGCTGCGCGCGCCGGCCGCGGGTCCCATGGGGTGCGCGAACACGCCGCGCCCGGGCACGAACCCGAAGTCCACGGTGCCGAGCGTGCGGTGCACGCGCGCGAGCGTCGCCGCCGAGTCGCTGCCACCGGGAACGGGGAGGCTCGGCTTGATCGGCCCCATCGGCTCGAGGCAGGCGCGCACGTTGTCGACGACCTCGGGCTCGGGGGTGAACATGCGGCCGCCGAGTCCCGGCATGATGATCGCGTCAACGCCGGCCAGGCGCTGCAGGCGCGTGAACACGCGGGAGTGGATGCCGTAGCCGGGCAGGCGGCTCGTCGCGGCGATCATCGGGAAGTGCGCGACGAGCGGCACCGTCGCGTGCGTCCGGAGCACGCGCACGCCGCTCAATCCCACGGGCAGCGCGTTCACCATCACCGCGTTCGCGCCGTTCGCGACGGCCAGGTCGTGCAGCGGCCGCAGGTGGTCCACCTCGTCGGTGATGTTCGCGAGGTACATCTTGGGCACCCCCGTCTCGCGCTCGGCCGTGCGCCGGGCCGCGCCCAGCAGCCGGGCGCGCTCCTCCAGCGGACACCACGGCGCGTCGGCGAGCATCTCGTCGTCCTTGGCGATGTCGAGCCCGCCGCGCCATCCCTCGAGCCCGAGCGCCGCGCACGCATCGGGCGCGAGGCCGATGTTGGGCTTGACGACGCCGAAGAAGATCGGGCGGTCGTGCGCGCCGAGTTGCGCGCGCAGGCCCGCGACGCCGAACTGCGGCCCGTCGAACGCGGCGAGGAACGCGTCCGGGAAGCGGATGTCCTCGAGCCGGATGATCGGCACGCCCGGGGTGAAGAACATCCCCTCGCCGGCGATGGCGGAGAGGAGGTTGGGGATGCGCGGCCCGAAGTTCCCGTGCGGATGCGCGAGGGTGACGTGACACGCTTGCACCTCGCCGCGCGGCGCGTCGGGCACGTCGAGCGAGAAGCCGCCCGGACGCGGCGCGGCCTCGAACCGCACGACCTTGGCGCCGAACCGGGCGCGGAAGTCCTCGTCGACGCCCACGCGATGCCACTGCGCCGTGGACTGCTCGCTGCACAGGCGCGCGGCCGCGAGGCGAGGATCGCCCGTGCACTCGAAGCGGTAGTCGAGCCACACGTACGCGTCGCGATCGAGTTGGTCCTCGCGGGCGAAGAACCCCTCGACGTCGCCGGGGGTGACGCTCACCGGGTGCCCATGAGGTGGAGCGCGACCTCGCGGCGCGCGCGCGGGCCGTCGAGTTCCACGAAGAAGATCGCCTGCCAGTCGCCGAGCACGAGGTCGCCGTCGGCGACCACCACCGACTCGGACGCGTTGACGAAGAGGCCGAGCAGGTGCGCGTGCGCGTTGGCGCGACCGTCCACGGTGTCCACGTCGTGCCGGTAGCCCGCGCCGCGCGGCGCGATCCGTTCGAGGAAGGCGACCATGTCGCGCTGGAGCTCGGCCTCGCGCTCGTTGATCGTGAGGCGGGCGGTGGTGTGGAGCGAGGCGAGCGTGAGGAGCCCCGCGCGCACGCCGCTCGCGCGCACCCAGGTCCGCACCGGATCCGTGATGTCGGCGACCTCGATCGGGGCGCGCGTCGCGAGCGCGAGGGTGTGGCGGAGAATGTCCACGGTGCGTGCGGAGTTGGCGGGAGCGAGGCGCGCCGCGCGAGAGGAGAGGCGATCGCTCGCGCTGGCGCGGCACCAGTGCGGGAAGCTAACGCGCCGGTGTGCGCTCGCCTCGTGCTCCAGAGCGCGACGCGCCTTGACCGCCCGGGACACGCAACCACTTTTCGGGACGCCCGGTCCGGAGGGGCGACGCACATCGTGACCCCGCGAGGTGCGCACCGCGCCTGCGGCAAACCCCGCTCCTTCGTGCTTGTCCATGCCGACCTTCGTCGCTCCCACGCTCGTGCTCGTCCGGCACGGCCGCGCTACGGGGCGCCACAGGCGAGGGGCCCCCCGCGCCGCTCCTGCGCGAGCTCCGGTTGTCGGCTCCCGACCTGGGCCGGGTGGTGCTGCCCATGCCCGCATGGGCGCTGCTCGTGGGGCTGCGTACGGCGATGCGTCAGCGGCGCGGGGAGCATCCCGACGCGGACGACCGCGCGCGCCTGGCGTCGGCCGCCGCATGGTTGACGGAGCTCGCTCCCCGGCACGCGACGGTCGTCGCCGTCACGCACGCGTCGTTCCGCAGCGCGCTCGTGCCGCACCTCGCGCCGCACGGATGGACGGCGGTCGGGCCCGCGCGCTCCCTGCGACACTGGAGCGCGTGGACCTTCCAGTTGGCTGATCGCTGAGCGGCGAGGGCCTACGGTTGCAGCGGCACCGCCCAGATGTTGCGGAACCGCACCGGGTGGCCGTGGTCCTGCAGCGCGATCGGCAGCGCGTCGGGGTGCACCACGTACGGGTCGCGCCGCCCGTTCGACGTCGGCCCGAGCAGCGCGACGTTGTCGTGCACGAGCACGCCGGTGGAATCGAACCGCGGGCGATGGAACTCGATGTCGTACGTCTGCCACTCACCGGGCGGGCGCGACACGTTCACGCGCGGCGGAAACTGTCCGTAGATGGACGCGGCCTGCCCATCGGCGTAGGTGTCGCTCCTGTACGAGTCGAGCACCTGCACCTCGTAGCGTCCCATGAGGAAGACGCCGCTGTTGCCGCGGTCCTGCCCCTCGCCGTGCGCGGGCGACGGCGTGGCCCACTCCACGTGGAGCCGCACGTCGCCGAACGCCACGCGCGTGCGGATGCCGCCCGTGCCCGCGACGACTTCCATGGCGCCGTTGGCCACACGCCACGCGGCCGGGGCTCCGCTGTTGTCGGACTTCTCCCACCAGGCGAGGTCGCGGCCGCCGAAGAGGACGATCGCGCCCGGCGGCGCCGGCACGGGCAGCCGCTGCGCCGGTGCGACCTCGACCGGCGGCCTGGGCCGCTCCATCGAGTGCTGCGGCCACGCGGGCGGCTGCTGGGCGCGCGCGACGCCCAGCGGCGCGAGCGCCGCGATCAGGGCGAGTCGTGCCCTCACGGCGCCCTCGCGAGCAGCGTCGAGCCGTACACCGCGTCGAAGCGCAGCGTGTACGCCCCGGACGCCCCCTTCCGGATCGTGAGGCGCGTGTCGTCCGCTTCCCACGTGTCGTTGCCCAGGTAGCGGAGCGGCTGCGCCGTCGCTTGCCGCGGCAGCTGCGCCGTGAGCCCGGTGGCCGCGGCGGCGATCGTGACGACGAGGTCGGCGCTGCGCATGCGGCCCGCGTACTTGCCGGCGAGCGCCGCGAACCCCGCCGGCGCCGGCTTTGCCTCGCGCGTCACCTTGCCGAGGACGAGGTCGGCCAGCGCCGCGGTCACCGCGTTGGGCGACACGGGCCCGGCCGAGTTGATGAGGACGATGATGATCGCGTCGTCATCGGGAAAGTACGCCGACTCGGAGAGGAAGCCGTTGATGCCGCCGCCATGCTCGATCGTGCGATGGCCGTTGAAGCCGTGGACGGCGAGCCCCTTGGCGTAGCGGAGCGGCGACCCGTCGTTGAGCGTGCCCGGGGTGATCATCGCCTGGTACGACGCCGCCGAGAGGATCCGCCCGCCGTGCAGCGCGCGGTTCCACGCCACGAGGTCGCCCGCGGTGGAGCAGAGCGAGCCCGCCGCGTACGGATAGGTGTGGTCGATGAACCCGCGGTTGACGAGCCCCGCCGGACCGGTGTCGTAGCCCAGCACCTTGCCCTTCATGATCGTGCGCTCGGAGCAGTAGCGGCTGTCGGCCATCCCCGCCTTGTCGAACAGCCGCTGCTTCACGAAGTCGGCGTAACTCATCCCCGACACCTTCTCGATCACGAGCCCGAGGAGGAAGTAGGCCGAGTTGTTGTAGTCCTCGGCGTCGCCCGGGGCGAAGAGGAACTTCTCGTTCTTGAAGAGCGCGACGAGCGAGTCCTTCGGCAGGTGGCGCGACATGATCGCGCCGAACGCGGGGAGCTCGGTGTAGCCCTTGATCCCCGACGTGTGGTCGAGGAGCCGCCGCAGCGTCACGACGTGCCCTTGCGTGGGATAGTCGGGCAGGAACCTGGTCAGCGGGTCGTCGAGCGCGAGCTTCCCCTCCTCCTGCAGCAGCAGGATCGACGCCGCCGTGAACTGCTTGGTGACGGACCCGATCTCGTAGATCGCGCGCGGCGGCGTCGGCACGTCGAGTTCGAGGTCGGCCATCCCGTAGCCCTTGAGCGCGATCGTGTCGCGTCCCTTCACGACCGCGACCGACATCCCGGCCGCCTTGCCGTCCTTGAGGAACGATTGCACGACCGAGTCGACGGCGGCGGGAAGCGCGGCGCGGTCGCGGCCCTGGGCCCCCGCGGCGGGCCCGACGACGAAGGCGAACGGAAGCGCGGCGAGCGCGCGCAGGAAGCCGGTGCGCATGAGGCGGGGGCGAGGGTGGAATCCACGGTCCGCGGGGCGTTGCTTCGCCCAGCGGCGTCGAGCGGCGGACGCCCGGGGAAGCTAGCGCGGCTTGCGCCGACCGGCGCGCCGCGCCAGCATAGCAGAGTCGGCGCGCGCCGGGCGCCGGCCGGATGTCGCTCGCCCCGTCCCGTTCCTGAGGGAGCCCCACCATGGACGCCTTCGTCGCCTGGCTGGACCAGATGGGCAAGGTCGTGTTCCTCGGCGCGACCGCGATGCTCGTGATCCTCGACCTCGCCGCGGTCGCCGCCGTCGCCATCACGCAGGACCGGCGACTCGTGAACCGCTGGACCGCCCGCGTGCTCGGCGCGAACCTCGTGCTGCTCGGCGCCGGGCTCGGTGCGCCGCTCGCGGCGTTCACCGTGCGCACGGTGGTCGGGGTGCTCCGCCCGTTCGTGCCGGCGACCGGCCACGCGACCATCGGGGACGAGGCGCCAGGCGCGAAGCGCTGAGCGGGAGCCGTCGTCGATGCACGCGCGTCGGCCCCTGCGGCGCCGGTGAGCGACGACGCGCCGTTCGTCGCGATCGGCGGCCTGATCCTGGTCGGCGCGATCGCGTACCTCGTGCGCGGCGTGCGGGCCGCGCGGGTCGAGTCGCGGCGACGCTTCTCCGAGGGATCGGCCCGGGGCGAGACCGCCGCGCGCAACTGGCGCAACCTCCGGCTCGGGGCGGCGGGCCTCGTGTCGATCGCGCTCGGCATCGCGTGCGCGTTCGTGCTCCCGAAGCAGGTGGACGGGATGGACGCGTCCAACGTGCCGACGATCCTCGCCCTGCTGTTCGCCGCGGCCGGGGTTGGGTGCCTGGTCGTCGCCGGACGCAGCGAGGAGTCCGCGCTGGACGTCGTGGTGCTGCGGGGCGAGGTCACGTCGCCGTGGCAACGCGACGAGACGCTGGAGCGGCTCGCGCACTGGTTGCGCGCGCACCGCTACCAGCCGGTCGGCCCCGACGCGCTGCGGTTCCGCCGCGCCCGCGTCGGGGCGGGCGAAGCGCCGCCCGACGTTCCGTGCGAGGTCCGCTTCGACCTGGCCGGTGGGGCGACCACCACGGAGGTGCGCGCGAGCTGGTGGCTCGACACGCGCACGATGACACCCGGGTTCGGCAGCATGTCCATGGAGCCGTTCCTGCAGCGCACGAGCTACTTCACGGCGCAGCAGGACGCGCTCTTCGCCGCCCTGCTGGCGCCGCGGTCGCCCGCGACAATTCCTGCATCCGCTCCGTCGACCTGAACGCCGGACGCAGCAGACGGCCGCGTCAGCGATCCGCGGGCCGCGTCGTCGTGTCGCCGCGCGCCCGCACGAACTTGCGGCATCCCTCGCGGAACGACTCGCTTCCCGTGGTGCAGGCCGCGACGTCGCGAATGCCGGCGTCGCTGGCCCACGCGTAACCGGCCACCACGTCCCCACCGCGCTGCTGGGCGGGGGTGAGCGCCGGCTCCGCGACAACCGGCGCGACCGCGGCCCGGGCGGGCCGATGCTCCGGCAGCACGAACAGCAGCACCAGCACGCCCGTGACCGCGAACGATCCCCCGAGCAGCGCCAGTCGCTCGGCGTGGCCGCCCTCGAGCGCCCGCTGCCGGCGCGCGTCCACGAAGAGCCAGATCGTGGCCACGAGGCCCGGCAGGACGACGACGAGGCCGCCCACCAGCATGACCATGAGCCCCATGCCCGCGTACGCGCACGACTCGCCGCAGTCGGCGGGCCGCTGGCGATAGGCCCAGAGTTGCTGGATCAGGAAGCACTGCGCCGCGACCCCCGCCACCACGAACGCCCACGCGATCGGGTGCGGGCGCCTCGGCATCACGGCTTGGCCCAGCCGTCGAGGATGCGGCGCGCCGCGGCGAAGTGCGCCAGCAGTCGCGGGTGCTCCGCATCGGCGTAGGCGGTCGCGAGCGCCTGGTCGGCCACGTCGAGCGCGCGCAGGAGGTCGCGCGCGGCTTGCGCCTTGGCGGCGGGCTCCGTGCTTCCCACGCGATCGATCCACACGGGTGCGGTGTGCGCGAACGCGTACGAGTCCATGCCGGGCCACGCGCGCGTGGGCGCGCCGGTCGCGCGCACCGCCACCCATCCCCCGGCGGGGAGCGTCACCGTGCCCTCGTAGTGCCGCGAGCCCGGCGCACCGAGTCCCTCGAGCCGCTGCACGACGACGCCGTTGACGATGATCGCGAGCGTGTCGACCGTGACGGCCGAATGGAGGTCGAGCGTCCACGCGGCCGTGCCGGCGCCGCGCGCCACCACCTGCCCCGGGCCCGCCTTCCCCACGTGGAAGTCGAGCATCGGCCCGGTGCTCACGAAGCTGCGCCCCGCCTTGAGCGCCGCGAAGTAGCTGGCCACGTCGCCCGGCTTGTCGGGGTGCACGTACACGCGCGTCGTGCCGATCGTCATCGTGCGGTAGAGGTTGTTCATGACGTCCGTGCCCGCGGTGATCGCGATCGGGATGCCGGCGTTGAGCACGCGATACCACAGGTCGGTGGTGCCGCGCTCGTCGCTCCACAGGCAGGAGATCTCGAGCGCATCCACCTGGCCCTGCACCGCGTCCGCCACGAACCCGACGGGAATGCCGCGCGGCGCGCCGGCGGCGAACGGCCCCTCGTCCGAGACGGGATGCACGTACGTGTTCAGGCCGCCGTGCGTGCGCGCCCACGCAAGTGCGTCGGCGTTCGGCCGGTCGTCGCGCTGGTGCACGTCGTACCCCGGGCCCCAGATCCACGGCCAGAAGAGCGCCGACGTGTTGAGCATCCCCACGTGCCCGAAGAAGTGCGCGCGCACCTCCTGCGCCCACACGATCCACGGCTTCGCCTTCACGTGGCGCCACGCGAACAGCGGCTGGTCCTCGAAGCGCTGTGCGAGGTTGGCGAGCATCGGCGTCAGCACGTCGAGGTCCTCGGCCAGCCCCATGTCCACCAGCGCATCGGGGGCGAGCACGTACGGCCCGCCGTAGTTCAGGTGGAAGTGGTGCTCGCCGCTCAGCCAGCCGGCGGCGCGCGCGTTCCACACGGGGGCGAGCGACAACGTGACGGTGCGCGTCTCGCCGGGCTTGAGCGTCACGCGCTCCGTGACGGGCGGCGTGGCGAGGCCGCGCACGGCGGTCACGGTCACCTCGCCCGCGGGCACGGTGAGCGTGGCGACGCCATCCGAATAGAAGAAGGCGACGCCGTTCTGCCCGTCGAAGCGCACCTGCCCCACGTCGGGCACCATCGGATGCAGGTCGCCCCCCGCCACCGCGATGCGCGCGGGCACGGGCACGCCGCCGCTGGCGAGCTTCGTCATGACGCGGAGCTGCGCCGTGGGCGCGCCCCAGTCCCACCGCTTCACCTCCACGTCCTGCCACGCGCCGCCGGCCGTCGGTACGCGGGCCAGGTGCATCGCCTGCCGCGCATCGGCATGCGCAAACCAGATCGTGTTTCCGTCGGCGCTGAACGCAGGCGCGAGCGGCAGGAGCCGCGGCTCGCGCAGCAGCTCGACCGTCGCGCCGGGCTGCGTCGCGCTCGCGAGGCGCAGTTCGTAGCCCTCCTGCGATGGCCATGCGAGCACCATTGACCGGCCGTCGGGATGCACCGCGCCGCGCATCATCGACAGGATGCTGCCCGAGGCGAGCGGCGCATCCTCGCCCGTGCTGAGCACGCGGCGCCGCACCTGGTCCGCCCCGCCGCGCGTCTTGGCGAGGTACACGAGCACGGTGCCGTCGCGCGTCGGCATCGGCTGCAATTCGTTCAGGCCGTTCGTGGTCGTGATGCGCGTCGTCGCGCGCGTCGCGAGGTCCACCTTCCAGAGGTCGAGGTCGCCGCCCGCGCCCGAGCTGTAGTATAGGGTGCGCCCGTCGGGGCTGAACGCGGGGTCGAGCACGATCGCCGAATCGGCAACGAGGCGCGTCTCCGCGCGCGTCGCGACGTCAACGAGCATGATCGCGAGCGAGCGCCCGTCGTCGCGCACGAACGCGAGCCGCGTGCCGTCGGGGCTCCACGCGGGCCGCGCATCCACCTGGCCGCCGCGCGTGAGGCGCGTGGCCACGCCGGTGGCGGGATCGAACAGCCACAACCAGCCCCGTGAGGCGAAGGCGATGCGCTTCCCGTCGGGCGCGGGCGCCGGGTCCATCGGCCCCTGCGTCAGCGTCGGAAGCTCGTAGCCCTCGAGGTAGACGTGGTGGTTGAATCCCGCGAGGCGCGGGTAGCGGTTGCTCCACTGCGCGCCGAGCGGAAGCGCGGCGAGCGCGGCGAGGCCGGCGACGACGAATGGGCGCATGGGCATGGCGCGGGCCTCCGCCCGCAGGTCAGACGAGCGTGTCGATCCCCGGCCAGGCGGCGCCGTTGTAGCGCGCGATGGTGCGCAGGTAGTGCAGGCCGTCGTCACCGTACTTCTCGCGCAGCGCCGCGGCGGCCGTGGCCACGCGCTCCGCGCTCGCGTACGGCATCGCGAGGTCCTCGGGAATCGTGCCGCCCTCGTGCTTCACCCCGGCGGCGTCGAGGAAGAACGCCTGGAGCTGCGGCTCGACCTCGAGGTAGAGCGCCTGCAGCAGGTCGATCTCGTCCTCGGGCGATGCGGCGTTGAGGCGCACGAACTCCCTGGCCAGCTGCGCGAGCGGCCATCCCATCACCGTCGCGGCGCGGAAGCCGCCGCCCCGCGCGACGATGCGCGCGACGAGCCGCGGACGGATCTCCTTGCGCGTCGTGAGGAGGTGCGTGACGAGCTGCAGGCGGCGCTCGGCCGGGAGGACGCGGAAGAGGGAGGGCGTGGCCATGCGGGGAATCTCGCGTGGCGGGGCGCCGGGCAACATCCCTCGACCGTCACGCCGGCGGCGCCTAGCTTCCGCGCCATGCGCCGCCTCCTGCTCGTGATCGGTGCGTCGGGCGCGGCGCTGGCGCGCGCGACGGCGCAGGGCGACCCGCCCATCATCGACATGCACATGCACGCGATGGTGGCGGCGCAGTATGGCGGCACGGGCCTCCCCATGTGCGCGCCTCCGCGCTGCTCGCCGACCTGCTCGCGCGCATGGCGCGCCGGAACGTGACGGGCGTGCTCGGCGGATCGCCCGAGCTGGTGGCCGCGTGGCAGCGCGCGGCGCCCGGGCGGTTCATCGCCGCGCTCGCGCTGCGCTTCGACGCCGCGACCGGCGTCGCCTACGCCACCACCGTGCCCGGCGCGCCGCCGCGCGCGTTGAGCGTGGACACGGTGCGCGCGCTGTACCAGCGGGGCGCGTTCCGCGTGCTGGCCGAGGTGTCCAACCTGTACGCGGGGATCGCGCCCAACGACCCGCGCCTCGAGCCGTGGTTCGCGCTCGCCGAGGAACTCGACATTCCGGTCGGCATTCACGTGGGCGGCGGTGGACCCGCGGCGCCGTACGTCGGCTTCCCCAACTTCCGCGCCCGGCTGCAGAGTCCGTTCCTGCTCGAGGACGTGCTGGTGCGCCACCCGAAGCTGCGCCTGTGGGTGATGCACGCCGGCTATCCGATGCTCGAGGAGATGCAGGCGCTGCTGCTCGCGCACCCGCAGGTGTACGTGGACCTGGGCTACACGGCCAACGTCGAGCCACGCGCCGGGTTCTACCGGTTCCTGCGCGGCCTGATGGACGCCGGCTTCGGCGACCGGATCATGTTCGGCTCCGACCAGATGCTCTGGCCCGGCCTGCTCGACGAGGCCGTGCGTTCCATCGAGCAGGCGCCCTTCCTCTCGGCCGCAGAGCGTCGCGCGATCTTCCACGACAACGCCGCGCGGTTCCTGCGGCTCCCGCCGGAACCGGCGCCGGCGCACCGCGGGCGCTGAGGGCCCGGGCGGGCGCACGAGCGCGGCGAGCCGGCGGCCGACGCGCGGCAAGGAGGCCGCCCCGGCGCGCTCGACCCGGCGCCAGTCCGGCTGGACAGCGCCCTCGATGCGGCGGAGGTTAGGGGCTCCCTCCTCCTGCCGTGCCGCCATGTCGCGCTTCGCCCCCGTTCGCCTCGCCCTGGGCGCCGTTGCCCTCGCTGGAACCTCCCTCCACGCGCAATCGGCGCTCCCCGACTCGCTCACGCGCCGCATTGACGGCGTGTTCGCCGCGTGGGATCACACGAGCACCCCGGGCTGCGCGCTCGGCATCGCGCAGGGCGGGCGCACCGTGTACGAGCGGGGCTACGGCATGTCCGACCTGCAGCACGCGATCGCGATCACCCCGAGGTCCATCTTCCACGTCGCGTCCGTCTCGAAGCAGTTCACCGCGTTCGCGGTGGCGCTGCTCGCGGAGGACGGCAAGCTCTCGCTCGACGACGACGTGCGGCGGTTCATCCCCGAGCTGCCGGAGTACCCCACGCGCATCACCGTCCGCCAGCTGATGCACCACGTGAGCGGCCTGCGCGACCAGTGGCAGCTGCTCGGCATGGCGGGATGGCGGTTCCCCGAGGACCTGATCACCGAGGACGACGTGCTCGGGATCGTCCGGCGGCAGAAGGCGCTCAACTTTGCGCCGCAATCGGAGTACGCGTACAGCAACACCGGCTTCACCCTGCTCGGGGTGATCGTGAAGCGCGTGAGCGGCGAGTCGCTGCGCGCGTTCGCCGAGCGCCGGATCTTCGCGCCGCTCGGCATGACGCACACGCACTTCCATGACGACCACACGATGATCGTGCCCGACCGCACGTCAGCGTACGAGCCTCGGCCCGGCGGCGGATGGAAGATCTCGATTCCCGTGTTCGACACCTACGGCGCGACCTCGCTCTTCACCACCCCCGGCGACCTGCTCAAGTGGACGGCGAACCTCGACCAGCCGGTGGTCGGCTCGGCGCGCACGATCGCCGACGCGCAGGTCAGCGGCGTGCTGAGCGACGGGACGTCGATCGGCTACGGCTACGGGATGACGCTCCAGACGTATCGTGGGCTGCGCGCCGTGGGCCACGGCGGCGCCGACGCGGGCTATCGCGCGCACCTCGAGCGGTATCCCGAGCGCGGCCTCGCCCTCGCAGTGGCGTGCAACGCGAGCACCTCGGGGCCGCAGGGGCTGCTGCGCCGCGTGGCCGACGTGCTCCTGGGCGCGAGCGCGCCGCCCGTGGTGCCGCCCGTGGACACCGTGCCGCGCGTGGTCGGCGCCGAGGTGCTCGCGCGCTTCGCCGGCACGTGGCACGACACGCTCGGGCATGGCGTCGTTCGCGTGCGCCTCTCGGGCGACACGCTGCGCCTCGGCACCGGCGAGCGCCTCATCCCCACCAGCGACACGAGCGTCCGCATCGCCGGCCAGGGCGCGGCGCTCGTGCTGCGCACGGCCGGCGGCGCGGTGACGGGCCTGCGCGCGCTGCCGGTGGGAACGCGCGCCGTCGTATTCCGGCGCGAGACGCCCGTGACGGCCACGCCCGCGCTGCTCGCCGCCCACGCCGGCAGCTACTACAGCGACGAACTCGACGTGCGCTACGTGCTCGTGCCGCGCGATGACGTGCTCGCGCTCGAGCACCGGAAGCTCCGCAACGTGACGCTCACCCCCGCCTTCGCCGACGCGTTCACCACGAGCTTCGGCGCGACGGCGCTGTTCACGCGCGACGCGAAGGGCCAGATCACGGGGTTCACGCTCTCCGACGGCCGGGTGCGCGGCGTGCGGTTCGATCGCGAGGCGGCGCGGCGATGAGCATCGCCCCGCGCACGCACGCGCGCCGTCTCCTGTGGCACGGCGCCGCGCTCTTCCTCCTCGGCCTCCTCACGGGGTTCGTCGAGTCCGCGCTGCGCAATCCGCGCATGGGACTCGCCGCGCACCTGGAGGGCGTCATGAACGGCACCTTTTTGCTCGCCGTTGGTGCCGCGTGGCCGCACGTGCGGCTCGCCCCCGGCCGCGCCGCGGCCGCGTTCTGGCTGCTGCTCTACGGCGCGTACGTGAATTGGGCGATCACGCTGCTCGCGGCCGTGCTCGGCACGACCGCGATGACACCACTCACGGGCCAGGGATTCGGCGCCGCCCCGTGGGCGGAGCAACTCGTGACCGTCGGATTCGGCAGCGTGGGCGTCGCGATGGTGGCCGCGACCGTGCTGCTCCTCATCGGACTGCGCGGTGCGGGCGACGGCACGGCGCCGCCGCCCGCGTAGCCCCCTCAGCGCACCATCGCCGCGCCGCTCTCGACCGCGGTCTTGAGGTCGCTCAGGATCCACGTCCACCCCGCCGACTGCCCCGGGCCCTGCTTGTCGCCCTTGATCATCTCGGCGTGCCCCGGGCGGCCCGTGCAATCGTGGTACACGCTCAACCGGCTCACGCCGCCGCGCCCCTCCTCGATCTCGTAGGTGAGGCGCGTGAACCCCTCCGCCTTGAGCTGCGGGTTGATGGCCATGCGCCAGGTGATGACGAGCTTGCGTGGCGGCGCCGACTCGATCACCTCGCCGTCCACGATCACGCCGGTCATGCCCATCTGCTGCATGCTCGTGCTCGCGTGGCCGCGATAGGCGCCGCCCGGGCGCAGCTCGTACTCGTCGCGGAGCCCGTAGCCCCACTTCTGCGTCCACTCGGGCTGGGTGATCGCGTCCCAGATCGCCTGCGGCGTGGCGCGGATGAAGATGCGGTAGACCTGCGTGCTCGTGCCGATGTCCGGCAGCGTGGGTGTCGTCATGCGGTGCGGTCCTCCAGGTGGCGCTTGAGGTCGGTGAGCGCGCTGACGCGACGCTCGGTGAATTTGTCGATCCAGCGATCGTGCAGCAGCCGGATCGGCACGGGATTGAGGAAGTGCAGCTTCTCGCGTCCCGAACGGCGCGCGACGACGAGTCCCGCCTCCTCGAGCACGCGCAGGTGCTTCATCACGCCGAAGCGCGTCATCTCCACCTTCGCCTCGGCCACCGCATCCTCGAGCTCCCCCAGCGTGCGCCCGTCGCGGGCGAACAGGCGGTCGAGCAGCAGGCGGCGGGTCGAGTCGGCCAGAGCCTTGAAGACGCGATCGTCGTCCGTCATGCCGCATGATACGTGACTATTTAGTCACCTGTCAAGGGTATGCCTTGGATCGCCGGGACGCACGCCCTTCACGAAGTGGTTCCGGGAGCGCGTCGCTCGGGCGTATGATGCGGACGCCGGCCCGCTCCGACTCCGATGACTGAATCGCGCGTCCTCCTCCGCCACTTCCTCGCCGCCCTGGCGTACCGCACGCAGAAGGCGTTGCGCGGCGCCCCGCCCGGCTTCGGCAGCTTCCGCGCCGGCGTGCACGTGCGCACGCCGCACGAGCTGCTCTGGCACATGACCGGGCTCATGGGCTACGCGCGCACCTTCTTCCACGGCGGGCGGTTCACGCCGCCAGCGCTCCCGTCGCTCGCCCACGAAGTCGTGCGCTTCCACGAGCAGCTCGGCTTGCTCTCGCAGGACTTCGCGGATGCCGCGCTCACCGCCACGATCACGGACCAGCAGTTCCTGCAGGGTCCGCTCGCCGACGCGATGACGCACGCGGGACAGCTCGCCATGCTCCGCCGGCTCGCGGGCGACCCGGTCGCGTCGGAGAACTTCATCCACGCCACGATCGACCCGGGCAACGTCGGCCCGTCGCAACCCGATCCGGTCGCGCCCGACGCGTGGTGGCGGCCGGACCGTCCGCCCCATGCGCCCGGCGCGCGCGAGGAGACCGGCCATGATGCGTGAGATACTGGATGCCGGCCGCGCGCCAGACCGCATGCCGCGCACCGGGCTGCTCGGCGCCCTGATGGCTGCTCTGCTGGCCGGCTGCGCCTCGACCCCTCCCGCCGCAGTGCCCGCGCCGGCGACGCCACCGGCGGCAGCGAGCGCGCGCACTCCGCGCGCCGCGGGCGTCCCCTACGACGTCGTCATCCGCAACGGTCGCGTGCTGGACGGCATGGGCAACCCGTGGATCCTCGCCGACGTCGCCATCGCCGACGGCCGGTTCGTGCGCATCGGCAAGGTCGAGGGGCGCGGCACGCGCGAGATCGACGCCACGGGGCTCTACGTCTCGCCGGGGTGGATCGACATGATGGACCAGTCGGGCGGCGTGCTCCCGCGCAACGGGCTGGCCGAGAACAAGCTGCGCCAGGGGGTCACGACCGCGATCGGCGGCGAGGGCGGCTTCCCCGTGTCGGCGTCGCGGATCCCGCAGTACTTCGCCGACCTCGAGCAGAAGGGGATCAGCATCAACTTCGGCTCGTACTACAGCGCGACGCAGGCGCGCGTGGCGGTGCTGCTGGCCTTCAACCGCGCGCCGAGCGCCGCCGAGCTCGACCGGATGCGCGCGAGCATGGACACGGCGATGCGCGCCGGCGCGATGGGGATGACCACCGCGCTCATCTACCCGCCCAGCTCGTACAGCACGACGGAGGAGCTGGTGGAGCTGGCCAAGGTGGCCGCGAAGCACGGCGGCATCTACGCCAGCCACATCCGCGGCGAGGGGGCCGAGGTGGTGCAATCGGTGAAGGAGCTGATCCGGATCGCGGAAGAAGGCGGGCTGCCCGGCGAGGTGTTCCACCTCAAGGTCGCGTACCGCCCCGGCTGGGGGATCCTCATGGACAGCGTGCGCCAGGTCGTCGAGGCGGCGCGCGCGCGCAACGTGGACGTGGCCGCCGACCTCTACGTGTACACCGCGGGCGGCACCGGGCTCGAGGCGACGATCCCGTCGTGGGCCGCCGACGGCGGCAAGGACTCGCTGCTCAAGCGGCTAGCCGACCCCGCCATCCGCGCGCGCCTCAAGCGCGAGATCACCACCGGCTCGCCCGGCTGGTGGAACATCATCGAGGCCGCGGGCGGCTGGACGGGCGTGGTGCTCGTCAACGCGCAGAACCCCGCCAACGCGAAGTACGAGCAGAAGACCATCGCCGAGATCGCGAAGCTGACGGGCAAGGATCCCGCCGACGCGGCGTGGGACCTCGTGGCGCAGGGCACCGGCCGCGTCATGGCCATCTACCACATGATGGGCGAGGCCGACATCGAGACCGCGCTCAAGTTCCCGTGGACGAGCATCGGCTCCGACGCCGGCGCGATCCTGGCCGTGGGCGCCACCGACCAGACGGGACTCCCGCACCCGCGCTCGTTCGGCAACGCCACGCGCGTGATCGCGCGCTACGTGAAACAGCGCCACGTGCTCACCCTCGATGAG
>JACQES010000171.1 GCA_016200495.1 Gemmatimonadota bacterium | reverse complement strand
TCGGCGCCCAGGTCACCTCGCCGCCGTAGCGGCCGAGCGGCACCTCGCAGCGCGCGCCGGTCCCCTCGCTCGTCACTTCGCCGATCGTGTACGGGCGGAAGCGCACGTTGGTCGACGGCGGCGGCGGCTCGAGCCCCACCAGCTCCCCCATGTACGCCGTGCGGTGCGGCGTGATCGCGCGCGCCCACGGGCTCCACCCGCTGAACTCGTTCGTGCGCCGCGCCATCCGGTAGAAGTTGAGCAGCCACGGCCGCCCGTCGTTCACGTAGCGCAGCGTCTTCCACGGAATCGCCAGTTCGGCCGTGTAGCCCGAGTCGGTGCGCTGCACCTCCGAGCGCCACAAGCCGTCCCACGCCTCGTTGAAGTCCTGCCCGCCGTCGAACGCCTCGAGGTCCTTCATCGTCCCCCACGGCGAGATCTGGAACGCCTGGTTGTACTTCCCCGCCCCCGTGGGATCCATCGTCACGGCGAAGAAGTCGTTGGGCCCGAAGTCGAAGTCGCGCTTGAAATCCTGCACGCGGATCCCGGCCAGGCCGAGCGAGTCCCCGCCGAAGATCCCGAAATAGAGGTTGTCGGCGTCGAACAGGACGCGGATGGACGCGCGGTAGCGGCTCGGACTCCCCGTCTGGGGCTCCACCTGCGTCATCCCCCCGATGCTGGGCGCGGCCAGCCAGTCGGCCTCATCCAGCCGGCCGTCGAGGCGGATCGGCGCGGTGGCGCGGCGCGCCTCGATGCGCGGCCGCGGGTTCGGCGGGGGGAGGTCCGGCCCCTGCGCGGCGGCCCGTCCCGGGGCCGCGATCGTCGTGAGGGCCACAAGGGCGAGAATGGCGGGGCGCATGTCCGGGGTGCATCCTACTCGCCCCATGCCTGCTCCGTCCACCGCGCCCCGCATCGCCGGCCGCCTCTGGCTCGACTTCGTCAACACCGACGACGAGCACCACGGGCGCCGCACCGAGCACCTCCGCGATTTCGGCGCGTGGGCGCGCTGGCTGCACGAGGCCGGGGTGCTCGACCTCGAGCGCACGCAGGGGCTCGAGCGCCGCGCGCAGGAACAGCCGATGGGGGCGCAGGCCGCGCTCGTGGACGCGCGCCGCGTGCGCAACGCGCTGCGCACGCTCGCAGAGCGCGGCGCCACGCAGGAGCGGGCGCGCGACGCGGCGGTGGCCGAGATCAACCGGATCCTCGAGCGCTCGAGCGGCACGCGGCGCCTCGAGGCGGGGGCGCACGGGTTCGCGCGCACCTTTCGGACGGGCGGCGACGTGTTCGGCGGCTTGCTGCTCGCCGTCGTCGAGAGCGCGGCCGACGCGCTCGTGGCCGGCGAGGTCGCGCGGGTCAAGCGCTGCGGCGCCGCGGGCTGCGCGCGCGTCTACCTCGACGAAACGCGCAACCACTCCCGCCGGTGGTGCACCATGGCCGACTGCGGCAACCGCGCCAAGGCGGCGCGGCACCGGGCCCGGCAGCAGGCGCGGCCCGCGCCGCGCCCCGCCCCTACGCCGCCTCGATCGCGGCCGTCGAGCCCAGCGTCGCGGCGTCGCGGCCCTTGATGTAGCCCATGTCCACCGCGTAGCCGACCAGCTTCTTCTGCAGGATGCGGCGGCCGCGGAAGAGGCGCGACTTGACCGTCCCCTCGGGCACGCCGAGGATGCCGGCGATCTCGGCGTAGCGCAGCTGGTGCAGGTCGGAGAGGACCACGGCCGCGCGGTACTCCTCGGGGAGCGCGGCGATCGCGCGCGTGATCTCGTCGTCGAGGAACGAGTCGAAGAAGCGCCCTTCGGGATCCACCTCGCCCACCGCCTCGAACGACGACCAGCCGTCCTCGGTCTCCGCCGGCTGCACTTCGCGCGCGTCGATCCGGCGCTTCCGGCTCACGAACACGTGGTAGAGGATCGTGAAGAGCCAGGCGCGGATGTTGGTGCCGAGGTGGTACTGCTCCCAGCGCTCGAAGGCGCGCAGGATCGTGTCGGACACGAGGTCCTCGGCGTCGTCGCGCGAGCGCGAGAGCTTGAGGGCGAACGAGTAGAGCGCGTCGAGGTGCACGAGCGCCTCGGCCTCGAACTGCGCGCGCCGCGCGGCGCGGGCCGCGGCGGCGGCGGTGGCGCGCCCTTCGGGGCGCGCATCCGGGCGGGCGGCGCGGTCGGAGATGACGCTCCGCACGTCGTGCACCAACTGGTCGTCTCGGCTCTGGCTCATCGGACAGGTCTCCGTGCCGCGCTTCCGTTCACGCGCGCCGGCGCGAACCGGGCCATGCGCCCCGTGTCCACGTCCTCGACCATCCGCGGACGCGCCTCCCAGAGCAGCGACTGGATCTGGCTCGCCCAGCGCTCGAACACCGTCTCGATGCGCGTGCGGAATCCCTCGTGCGCGTCGGCGAGCTCGGAGGCGAGCGACCCGAAGGTCGAGCCACCGCGCCAGCCGCGCTCCGCCTGCGAGGCCACGAGCGAGTCGATGAAGAGCGCCAACCGGTCGAGCGGATCGATCATCGGCTCGCGGAGGATGGCGAGGCCACGCTCGGCGAACCGCTCGAACTGCCGGTTCAGCACCTCGTAACCCAGCTCTTCCTTGCTCTTGAAGTAGTGATAGAAATGACTCTTCCCCGACAGACCGGAATGACGAATCACGTCATCAACCGACGTCTGCGAGTACCCTCGCTGCGCGATCAGCTGCGCGGCGGCGTCAAGGATTTGAGTGCGGCGATTGGACACGCGGGGATTATAGGACCATCTGGTCCGACTGTCAATAGACTGGAGTGAGTACGCTAACTGGTTACCTGTCAGTGTGTTACACGAGCGTACTGCAATTTATCGGACCCGGATTCCGACGGCGCACCCGACCGATACTAGTACCGCATGGTCCTAACCCCTGTGGACCGCCCATCGGACCGACGACTGCCGCCGCCACGAGCCACCCCACAGTTTCTCCGCTTCGCACATCACGGTGTCGGGCCCGCGCGGCGCGCCATCGTTGGTGGATGTCTTCCGCCACGCCCAGTCGCCCTCGCGTCGCCGTGAGCCCCGACGCCGTACCGCCCGCGCGCACGCGCCTGGTGGAGGTCACGCGCACCTACCTGCGTCTCGCGCGGCCCGGCGACCTGCGCCCCGCCAAGGTGCAGGACCCGCGTCTCGCGTTCGTGCCCCTCGACGATCCGAGCGTCGCGCGCTCGCGCTTCTTCTACAAGGCGGTCGGTGAGGCGTGGCACCGGCACGACCGCAACGCGTGGAGCGACGAGCAGTACGCCGCCTACCTCGCGCGGCCCGGTGTCTCGCTCTGGGTGCTGCGCTTCGGCACCGAGGACGCCGGCTACGTCGAGTACGAGCGCCACGCCGACGGCGCCATCGAGATCGCCCTCTTCGGGCTCATGCCCCGCTTCGTCGGCCGGGGCTTCGGCAAGCACCTGCTGACCGTGGCGGCCGAGCAGGCATGGGCGCAGAAGCCGCACGCGGTGTGGCTGCACACGTGCACGCTCGACAGTCCGCGCGCGCTGCCGAACTACAAGGCGCGCGGGTTCGTGCCGTTCCGCGAGGAGCGGTACATGACCACGATCAGCGGATAGTGTAGGGCATTGCTGGTCGCGGCCGGCGCGTGCAACTTCGCGCTTCAGGCCGACGCGACGCCGTGGCGGCTCCCGCCCGCGGGCGATGCGCACGCACGCGCATGCGCCGGGGCACCACTCCCCGCTCCCTTCGCCATGCGTCCCCTCGTCGTCGCCGGCCTCGCGGCCAGCCTCGCCGCGTGCGCATCCGGATCCGCCGGTGCCCCACGCTCCAGAACATCGTCATGTCGATGGAGGAGTCCCCCGGCAACCAGTGGGCGGGACTCATCTACGTCGAGAACCGGTCGAGCGTGCCGATCAACGTCACGAGCGTGACGCTCCGCAACTGCGAGAACATCAAGCAGCAGTGCGGCACGCTGCCCATCCGGCGCACCGTGGAGCCGGACTCGAAGACGATGGTCCTGCGCGTCGAGGAGAAGATGCCGGCGCAGGGCCACGGCTTCAGCTACACCGTCGCGTGGAGCGCCGACTCGGCCAGCGTCCGCGCCCTCAAGGTGCTCGCCGACGCGGGCTCCGCCGATGCCGCGGATCGCATCGCGGCCGCGAAGCACGGCGAGGAAGTGCGCAAGCTCGAAGTCGGCGCGCGCGACCACGAGCTCTACGGCGAGGAACTCGCGAAGATGGGCGACCAGATCGCGGTGCTCCGCGCCGTGCCCGACACGATGCGCATTCCGGCGGGCTCCATGATCTACGTGAACAACGTGCGCGTCCTCGCGTACGACGCGATGGGCAACCTCCTCGGGCGCTTCCGCGGCCGGTATCGCTTCCGCGTGCAGCCGGGCGCCGTGCGCTTCGGGCCCCCGGACAGCCTCGTCGCGGTCGTGCCAGGCCAGGTGCAGATGGACGTGATGCCGGAACCGGTGCCGGGAATGAAGCGGACCCTGCAGACGGTGAGCGTCACGCTGGTCGTGCCGGGCGCCGCGCTCGCCGCCGCGCCCTCAGCGACGCCCGACACCACGGCGCCGGCCAAGCCGGCCAAGCCGGCCGCGAAGTCCGCCACGAAGACGCCGCCCAAGTCGAGCAAGGCGCCCGCGCCCAAGCCGACCAGCGCAGGTCCCGCGCCGACCCCGAACGGGTAGTCAGCGCCCGCGGCGCTTCCCGAACTTCCCCTTCTTCCGCCCGATCCCGCCCGGCCCGCCGCGATCGTCGCGCTTGCCGTGCGGGCCGCCACCGGGACGCCCGCGATCGCCGTCCCGATGCTGCCCGAGCGCGCGTTTGTGCCGGTTGGCCTCGCGTTCGTTGCGCTCGGCCTCGAACGCGCGGCGCTTCGCATCCTTGTGCGCCTCGGCCTGCGCCCGCGCCGCCTCGAGCTCCTCGTCGGTCCACGGGCGGTCGAGCACGTCGTGCAGCTCCTCGAGCGTGCGCGCGCGCACCGCGCCGCGCGCGCCGCGCAGCACCACGAACCGGAGCGGCCGGTCGAGCGCCGGGAGCTCCTCCGCCACGAGCCCGCGCGCCTGGCGTTCGTGCAGGCGCAGCTTCGCCACCGCGGTGCGCACGCCGTCGACGTCCTCCACGTCGTAGTCGATCGGGGCGGCCTTGCCGCGCACCTCGGCGGCGCCCGGCAGCGCGGCGAGCGCGGCCACCGTCGCGTCGTCCACGAAGGCCGAGCGCTCGAGGCGGAGCGACGCGGCGCGCACGTCGCTGATCGCGCGCGCGTCGCCGAGCTGCGCCGCGTACCACGCCGCGAGGTCGTGCTGGGTGAGGGGCGGCGTCGTGCCGCCCGAGCGGCGCCAGCACATGCGGATCTCGTCGATCACGGGCTGGTTGCGCTTGACCGCCGCGTGGCGCGCCTCGCCGCGGGCGAGCGCGTCGGCCACGAGGCGCCGCGCCTCCGCGGCATGCTCGTCGGGCCACGGCTCGGTAAGCGGCTCCGACTCGCGCTCGAGCTCGAAGCCGAAGTAGTCGAGCCGGCGCACGAGCACGAGCGGGTGCTCCTTGTGTCGCGCCTCGTACATGAGGCGCGCGGGCCGGCCGGTCGCGTGGCGCCGCACGAGGTCGGGGGCCAGCTGCGTCCCCTCGATCGCGGCGCGCGCCACGCCGAACCGGTCGGCGAAATAGCGCAGCGAGCCCGCCACCGCGCCCCAGCTGCCACAGACGCTCGTGCGCGAGACGCGCGCCTCGTCGCCAGTGGCAGTGCGCTCGTCGATCACGAGGTCGAACGGCATGAACTGCGCGAGGAGCGCGCCGAACCGCTGGCGCACGGGCTCGCCGGCGCGCGCCATCGTCGTCGGCAGCGGCAGCCCCACCGCGCGATACACCGACGCCATGGCGAGGGCGGTGTCCTCGAGCGCCTTGACCAGCACGCCGCGTCGCTCGGCCCAGTGTTCCACGCTCTCGTCGAACTGATGGCGCGGCAGCCCATACACCTCGCCCACGTAGCCGCAGCGCGTGAACGCCTCGGCATAGACGTTGTACGCGGTGAGGTGGTCGCTCCCCGGCACGATCAGCCCCTCGAGGTCGCGCTCCTCGCGCGTCATCCGGTGCAGGCTCTCGACGCTCGCCATGACCGCGAGGTACGGCACCAGCGCGTCGTCGGCGTGCACGATCAGCTCGGCCCACGGGCGCTCCACGGGCAGCTTCTCCACTTCGCGCCCGTATCGCGTGAGGCGGCCCGCCTCGACCAGCCCGCGCGCCTCGAGGCGGGCCATCGCGTCGCGATACGACGTGCGGTCGAGCGGCACCGGCAGGTCGAGCTCGTCGGCGCGCACCCCCATGGCGGCGCAGGTCAGCGCCACCCGCTCCGAGTCGCCGGCGAGCTGGAACTCGGGGGCCGTGGCCCGCAGCGACTGGAAGTGCAGGTCGCGGTCGCTGAGGATGAACACGCGCCCGCCCGCCACGCGGCCGTGCACGCGCCCGGCCATCTGCAGGATCTCGTTGGCGCCGAGGTTGACGCGCGTCAGCACGTTCTTGCCGCGCTCGACGACGTTGGTGAAGCGCGTGTCGTCGATGATGACCGTGTCGAGCCCGCGCACGTTGAGCGCGCTCTGCCCCGCCGCGGTCATGGCGAGGAAGAACGGCCGCGGCGCGCCCTCCCCCTCGAGGAACGGGCGGATGACGCGGATCGGCTCGCCGCCGTGGTAGTGCGCGCTCGTCACGCGCGGGTAGCGGTCGGCCACCCACGCGGCCACCTGCTCGACGCCGGCGCGCGTCGGCATGAAGATCCCCACCCCGCGACGCTCCTTCACGACCTGGTCCATGAACCGGTCGTCGAGGAACTCGAGCGGGTCCTTGCGCACCACCTTCACGAGCGCGGCCTTGCTCTCGTCGAACGCCGACACCTGCAGCACGCGCTTCGAGCCCAGGTAGCGCGCGTAGAACGCCGGATCCACCGTGGCCGACAGCCAGATGTAGCGGCACCCGGCGCGCTTGCCGAGCGCGAGGCAGAGTTCGAGCTCGGCCGAAGTCTGGTGGATCTCGTCCACCACGAGCGTGTCGCGCGACGTGATGTCGCCGTCCTGGAACCAGCGGCGCGCGATCCCCGTCGTCACGATCACGACGTTCCAGCTTGGCGTCTCCGGCGTCGCCTCGCGCTCGCGGTTGACGACGCCAACCTTGAGCTCGGGGGTGCCGAGGATGGTCTGCGCGATGGGGCGCACGGCGAGCGTCTTGCCGGTGCCCGTGCCGGCCACGATGCCGAACCCCTCGCCGCTCGCGGCGGCGGCCATGAGCTCGTCCTTGTGGTGCGCGAGCAGGTACGTCTCGAGTTCGAGGTGCACGGCGAGCTCGATCGTCTCGCACGCCGCGCGCGTCGGCGCGATCACGATCACGCGGCCCGTGGATGGCGCGCTGGCGTGGAACGCGCCCGGATCGGGCGGGAGGTACTGGTCGCGGACCTGCCGGATGGGGCCCGGGGCGGTCACGAGGCGACCGGCCCGGCGACGGGATGCGTCGCCGTGTCGTGCGAGGTCATGCGGGCAAGATAGGGCGGCGAGGCGCGTCGCGCCCGCCGCGGTGCGCTACTCGGGCTTCTCGGGCTTGCGCGAGCGGGCGGAGCGCGGCTTCTCGGGCGCCGGGGCGGGCTCGGGCTTCACCGTCGCCGGCTCGGCGGGCTTCACGAGCGTCGCGAGCGGCGTGTCGCACTTGCCGTCCATGTCGCGGTCCACGCAGATGTCGGCCGCGAGCCACGTCTCGTCGCACTTCCCGTCGCGGTTGCGGTCGATGCAGACGCCGCCGACCGCGCTCCCGGCGCGGAAGAACCCGGCCTCGATCAAGGCGGGAACCTCGCGGCGGGCGTCGTCGCACTTGCCGTCGCGATTCGCGTCCACGCAGCCGGCGATGCCGGGGGCGGAATCGTCGCAGTAGCCGTCGTGGTTGGTGTCGAGGCAGAGCTCGCCGCGCAGGTTGCGGTTCTCGTCGGCATCGGCAAACGGCCGGCCCCGACCGGCGAGGCCCGCGGCCGACTGCGACGGGTTGACCGGCAGCTCCTGGTTCATCCACGCGCCCGCCGAGGGCGGCACGACGCGCTCGCCGAAGATCACGCGGGCGCGGGAGGAGTGCGACTTCATGGCCGCTTGGCAGTCGGTGGGAGCCGGCTGCTGGGCGGGGGGCACCCCGTCCACCCAGACGCGGCACATCCCCGGCGGGGGCATGTAGCTGGCCGGCACCTCGTCCCCGCGGGACCCCTGCGCCCCGAGCGGGGCGACGAGGCAGGCGGAGAGGGCGAGGACCGAAAACGTGCGCGTCATGGAGGGGGAAGCATGGGGGAAAGGGCCCGTGAGTGGAACCCCTCCCCCCGGGTCGGGTTCCGCCCGGGACGGTCTCCGGAGGGGGACAGGCGGCGCGCAAACACCCGTCGCGTGCGCGCCGCCCCTGCGAGGACGACCCTAGTCGCCGAAGGAAATCCCGATCGCGCGTGCCGTCTGCACGATGTCGTGCTTCGGGTCCACCATCTTGGGGCCCGCGAGCGCCTCCGTGAATGGGATCGTGACGATGTGCGGCGTCTGGAGCGCCACCATGTGCCCCCACTTGCCGTCGGCCACCGCGCGGACGGCGGCCCCCCCGAAGCGCGTCGCGAGCAGCCGGTCGTAGCCGGTGGGCATGCCGCCCCGCTGCAGGTGCCCGAGCACGAGCGAGCGCGACTCCTTGCCGGTGCGCTCGGAGATCTGGTACGCGATGCGCTGCGCGAGCCCGCCCACCCGACGGTCCTGCCCGGGCAGCGATTCGCCCATGATCGACACCTCGCCGCCCTTGGGCACGGCGCCCTCGGCCACCACCACGATCGAAAAGAGCCGTCCCGACGCGTCGCGCTGCTTGATCTTCTTCGCCACCGACTCGAGGTCGAACGGGATCTCGGGAATCAGGATGACGTCGGCCGAGCCCGAGAGGCCGGCGTGGAGCGCGATGAACCCCGCGTGGCGCCCCATCACCTCGAGCACGAGCACGCGGTCGTGACTCTCGGCCGTGGTGTGGAGCTTGTCGATCGCCTCGATGGCCGTGGAGACGGCCGTGTCGAAGCCGAACGTGGTCACGGTACCCGAGACGTCGTTGTCGATGGTCTTGGGGACGCCGACGATCTTGA
This sequence comes from Gemmatimonadota bacterium, assembly GCA_016200495.1. GTDB lineage: Bacteria > Gemmatimonadota > Gemmatimonadetes > Gemmatimonadales > Gemmatimonadaceae > JACPPC01. Next base: position 11,511 of record JACQES010000171.1, on the reverse strand, counting down.
CCCCCTTCTCGAACAGCCGCTGCGCGATCGACAGCGACCCGTCCCCGCCGATGGTGATGATGGCGTCGATGCCCAGGCGCTGCGCGTTGGCGATCAGCTCATCGGAGCGGTCGAGTTCCTCCCACGTCCCGTCGGGACGCTGGCGCGGATAGGCGAACGGGCTGCCGCGGTTGGTCGTGCGGAGGATCGTGCCGCCCTGCGCGCCGATGCCGCGCACCGAGTCGCGCGTCAGCTCCACGACCTCGTCGTCTCCCATGAGCCCGGCGAAGCCGCGCTTGATGCCCAGCACCTCCCAGCCGCGGCCGAGGGCGGAGAGGACCGCGGCCCGGATCACCGCGTTGAGGCCCGGGGCGTCGCCGCCGCCCGTGGAGATGGCAATGCGCATTGCGTGGGGGGGAAGGAGACGGAATCGGGCTCAGCGCGCGCGAAGCAGGCGCACCACCTCACCCGGCTCCGCATGCCGGTCGACGCAATATCCGTTTGTGACCCGTCCGCGCGCCAGCGTGCGCGCGCACGGGATCGCGCTACGAACGCCGGAACGCCGCGCGGACGTCGTCGATCGTGCAGGCCGCGCGGAACGCGATGCCGCGCCCCTCGATGGCCTCGCGACCGCCCTGCAGGCGATCCACCATCCCGACGATCACCGCCACCTTGGCCCCCGCCGCCTCGACGCGCTCGGCCGCCTTGAGCGCCGAGCCGCCGGAGGTGATGACGTCGTCCACGATCACCACCACCTGGCCCTTGGGGTGCACCCCCTCGATGAACTGCTGCGTGCCGTGCCCCTTGGCTTCCTTGCGCACGATGAAACCGGTGAGCGGCGCACCCGCCACCTGCGAGGCCCACACGGTGCTGAGCACGATCGCGTCGGCGCCCATCGTCATGCCGCCCACCCCCTGCACGCCGAAGGGGCGCGCGGCCTCGAGCACGGCCTGGCCCACGAGCGCGACGCCCTCGGGCCGGTACGTCACCTGCTTGGCGTCGAGGTAGAAGGTGCTCTTGGCGCCCGACGAGAGCGTGAAGTCGCCCTCCCGGTAGGAGTAGGTGGCGAAGAGGGCGGCAAGCTGCTCGGTGGTGGTCGGCATGGCGGACGGTCGGGATGGACGAAGCGAGGGAAGGCGAGCGCAGGCGCGGTGCGGAGGCGTGCGGTGGTGCGTGCGATGACGACGACGGAGGCGCGCCGCGCCCTACGGCCGCCGCCCCATCACGCGCTGCGCGGAGGGCAGGATGAGGCGCGCCCAGACGGCGTACTGCGGGCCGCTCGGATGCAGGCCGTCCTCGGCCTCCCATCCCGCGCGGCGCTCGCGCGACGTCGGCGTGATGTCCACGAAGTCGGCGCCGGCCGCGAGCGCCTCCTCGCGGCCGATGGCGTTGAACTGCTCGATGGCGCGGCCGATCGCGGCGCGGTCGCGCCCTTCGGCGAACGGCGTCACCCCCCAGTCTGGAATCGACACGACGATCACCTTCTTCGGGTCGCCGCCGGCGAACCCGATCGCCTGGGCGAGCAGCCCGCGGAATTCGCCGCGGTACTCGTCCGCCGCGCGGCCGCGATACTGGTTGTTGACGCCGATCAGGAGCGTCACGAGGTCATACGGGCCCTTCGGCGCCTTCGCCGCGATGCCGGCGCGCAGTTCGTCGGTCGTCCAGCCCGTCGTCGCGATGATCTCCGGCTCCGCGACGTTCACCCCCTTGCCGCGCAGCAGCGCCGCAAGCTGCACGGGCCAGCGATCCGTGGGGGCGACCTTCTCGCCGATCGTGTAGCTGTCGCCGAGGGCGAGGACGCGCGCGGCCGGGCGCTGTCCGGCGGCCATCGCCTTGGGGAACTCGCGGATCGCGTACACGAGGAGGCCGGCCACGAGGACCCCCTCCATGGCGGCGATGGGGAGGTAGCTGCTCATCGGGGCGGCACCGTGACACCGGCGAGGTTGGCCAGCTGGCGCACGAGCGTGTCCTGCCGCGCGACGACGCGCGCGAGCGAGTCGAGCGACGCGCGCAGCTCGGCATTGCCGTTGCGCAGCTCCGCGACGGCCTCCGCCATGTCGTTGGCCATCTGCGCGCTGTTGAGCTCGTCGCGCGTGGGCGGACGGGAGCAGCTCGCGGCGAGCGCCGTGAGGGCGAGCAGGGGAAGGACGCGGGCGCGGCGCATGGCGAGGCCTGGGGTGGCGGTCTCCCGAAAGTAGCGGCGCAAGCGGCGGACCGGGGAGGCAAGGCGCGGGTTACGCGTCGGACGGCGAACCGGGACAAGGTGCGGCATGCGCGCACGCCCCGCCTTCACGCTGCTCGACCTCGTCGCCGTCCTCGCCGTCGCCTCCATCCTGTTCGGGGTGGCGCTGCCGCGCGTCCTCGCCATCGCCGACCGCACCGAGGTGCGCCACGCCGCCGACGACGTGCGCACCGTGCTCGCGCTCGCGCGGCATCGCGCCGTGCTCCTCGCGCGCCCGGTGGCGGTGTACGTGGATTCCTCCCGCGGTGCGCTGCTGATCGGCGACCAGCAGGGGATCATGTCGTCGCATCCCGCCGGCGAGGAGCACGGCGCCGAGCTCGAGGCGACGCGCGACTCGGTGGCCTTCTCGCCGATCGGGCTGGGGTGGGGCGCGAGCAACGTGAGCGTGATCGTGTCGCGCGGCGCGGCGGCCGAAACGGTGACGGTCTCGCGCGCGGGGCGGATTCGCTGAGGCCGGAGACCCGTGACCGTCGCGCGCGCGGGGCGGATGCGCTGACGCAGCGCGCGGCGCGCCGCCGCTATTTTTCGCGCATGACCGCATCCGCCCCCACTCCCTACGACCAGCTCGGCGGCGAGGCCGGCGTGCGCGCCCTCGTGGACCGGTTCTACGACCTGATGGACACGGCGCCCGAGGCCGCGACGATCCGCGCGCTGCACGCAGCCAACCTCAAGTCGTCGCGCGAGAAGCTGTTCCTCTACCTCTCGTTCTGGACAGGCGGGCCGCAGACCTACGTGGAGCAGCGCGGCCATCCCCGCCTTCGCGCGCGCCACCTCCCCTTCTCCATCGGGGCGCGCGAGCGCGACGAGTGGCTCTGGTGCATGGATCGCGCGCTGGCCGAGGCCCCGATGCCGGACGCCATCCGCGGGGCGCTCACGGAACGGTTGCACGGACTGGCGGACCACATGCGGAACCAGGTGGACGTGCCGCCCGGATAGCCGACGGTCGGCGACACGCGAAGCGCCACCGTCTCCCCGGCATCGTCGCGCCCGCTGGTGCGCGAGATGCCGGGCGCCCCGGGCCTACAGCGTCCCGAAGTCGTACCCCGGAATCGAGATCCGCGGGATCTTCTGCCCGATCACGTGCTCGATCGTGCGCACCATCCCGATCTCGTCGGTCGCCATGAAGGTGTAGGCGTCGCCCGAGGTCGCCGCGCGCCCCGTCCGCCCGATCCGGTGCACGTAGTCCTCGGCCTGCGTCGGCACGTCGTAGTTGATGACGTGCGTGATCCCGTTGATGTCGAGGCCGCGCTGCGCGATGTCGGTGGCCACGAGCACGGAGATCTTGCCCGCCTTGAAGTCCTCGATGGCCGCCGTGCGCTCCTTCTGCGACCGGTCGGAGTGCATGGCCGTGGCCTCGATCCCCTGCTCGCGCAGGTGCCGCACCACGCGGTCGGCGCCGTGCTTGGTGCGCGTGAACACGAGCACCGTGTCGAGCGCGCCCTCGCGGATCAGGTGCGCGAGGAGCTGCGGCTTCCGGTCCTGCGGCACGGGATACACGGCGTGCGTGACTGTGATGGCCGCACTCGACCGTCGGCCCACCTGCACCACCAGCGGCTTCCGCAGGTACTTCCGCGCCAGCGCCTCGACTTCGGGGGGCATCGTGGCCGAGAAGAGCAGCGTCTGCCGGTAGGTCGGCACCTGCGCCACGATCCGGTTGATCTGCGGCGCGAAGCCCATGTCGAGCATCCGGTCGGCCTCATCGAGCACGAGCACCTCGAGGTCGTCGAAGACCACGTTCTGCTTCTCGAGGTGGTCGATCAACCGCCCGGGCGTGGCCACGACCACGTCGACGCCGGCGCGGAGCGCCGTCTCCTGCGGTTCGTAGGCCACGCCGCCGTACACCGAGATCACGCCGAGCCCCGCGTGCTTGCCGTACTTCCGGAAGCTCTCCTCGACCTGCACGCACAGCTCGCGCGTCGGGGTCAGGATGAGCGCGCGCGTGCGCGACGGCCCGCCCTCGAGCCGCTCGATGAGCGGGAGGGTGAACGCCGCCGTCTTGCCCGTGCCGGTCTGGGCCAGCCCCATCAGGTCGCGCCCCTTGAGCGCGAGCGGGATCGCCTGCGCCTGGATCGGCGTCGGCCGTTCGTAGCCCGCGTCCGCGATGGCCTGGAGCGAGGCGGGCCCGAGGCCCAGCTCGGCAAAGGAGGGCACGGCGGGTTCGTCGGTCAGCACGTCGGTCATGGCGGGGGGCATCGGAAGCGGGGTGGGACGCGCGACGCGGCCCGCCCCGGGGGTACGCACGCTCACCGGGCGGCGCTGCTGGCGCCGGGCGCGAGGAACGAGGCGAGGAGCGCGTTCACCTGCGCGGGCGAGTCCTCGTGCACGGCGTGGCCGCCCCCCTCGATCACCTCGAGGCGGGCCTGCCGCACGTGCGTGGCGAGGTACACCTCGGTCGCGACGCCGTCGAGCAGGCGCTCGTGCGTGCCGAGGATGGCGAGCATGGGCGGCAGGTCACGGTCGCGGAACGCCGAGGGATCGGGCGGCGCCCAGTCGAACACGTGCAGCAGGTGGCGGCTCGCGCGCACGAACGCGGGAAACTGCGACGGCGCCCAGTAGTCGTCGATCTCGCGCGGCGACGGCTCGGCATTGGGACCGTACGTGTGCCGCATCGAGCGCGCCACGGCGGTGCGCGTCACGACGAGCGGGATGACGGGCGTCACCAGCCTCGGCGAGAACAGCACCCCCATCTCGCGGCGGCGGATCCGGCCGAAGCCGGCGGGCGAGATGAACACCGCGCCCGTCAGGCGGCGGGCGTCGCGGAACATGAGCTCGCGCGCGAGCACGCCACCCATCGAGTGCCCCACGACGGCGTACTGTGCGAGGCCGAGCGCATCGCGCACCGCCTCGACGTGGCCGACGAGCGCGGGCGTGGTGTAGGCCGCCTCCTCGTCGGGCTTGTCGCTGAGGCCGTGCCCGCGCAGGTCCACGGCGATCGCCCGGTGCCCGAGGTGCGCGAGCGCGGGCAGCACGTGGCGCCAGGTGAACGCCGAACACCCCCATCCGTGGAGGAGGAGCACCACGGGTCCCTTCGAGGGCCCCGCCTCGAGCACGCGCAGGCGCTCGCCGCCCGCTTCGATGAAGCGGGCGTGCACGCGATCATCGTTGGCGGGGTACCAGCGCTCGGGCGGCAGCTGGCCGGCACGGCGCAGGGCGGGACGCGAACTCGTGGTCACGCCCGCAAGATACCCGCGCCGCACCACCAACCCGAAGCCCGGAACGCACGGCGCGCCCGGACGCCGGGGCGCCGGGCGCGATCAGGTGCGGGCGTCGCTTGGGTGCGTGCGTTGCCCAGGTGCGTGCGTTGCCCAGGTGCGTGCGTTGCCCAGGTGCGTGCGTTGCCTGGGTGCGTGCGTCGCTCAGGTGAGCTCGATCTGCCGGCCGATCAGCTTGGCGATGAGGCCGATGCGGAAGGTCGCGTCGGTCCAGCGCTCGTCGCCGCTGGCGATGGGCTCGAGCGGGAACATCCCCCACGTGTGGCGGTCGCTCGAGCGCGGCGCGGCCGAACCCTTGTGCGGGTGCCACACCCCCATCGCGTCACGGTCGTCCACGAACCGGTCGAACAGCTTGAGCCAGTTCTCGTTGCGCTTGAGGAAACCGAGCCGCGCCATCAGCTCGAGCCACGACAGCGCCCGCGGGATGTCGGCGTCCACCGCGTTGCGGTGCGGCAGCCAGTCGCCGAGCACGAGGTGCTCCTGCTCGATGAGCTTGTCGCCCACCTGCTGGATCGGTTCCTGCCGCGGCAGGGGCTGCGTCAGGTGCGCGTAGAGCAGCTCCATGTGCTCGTGGTGCTCGTTCCGGAAGTGCGGCATGAAGGCCAGCATCCAGAGGAGCCAGAGCGACGGCGGCGCCGCCTCGGGGGCGAGCACCTGCTTGTTGCCGTTGCGGATCCACGGCTTGGCGCCGAGCGGCGAACCCAGGTAGTCGGTCACGCGCTGGAGCGCGCGCCGCGCCGCGCCGCGGAGGCGCGGGTCGTGAATGTATCCCGCCTGCGCGAGCAGCGACGCCGCCGACTCGCGCAGCATCAGCCGGCCGCGCTGCCGGAGCTCGTACGTGATCCCCTTGGCCGGCAGCAGCTCGAACAGGTACTGCGGATCGTCGTCCTCGGCGAGCAGCCGGAAGAGCAGCCGGCGCGCGTGCACCATCGGCGGCGCTTCGCTCTCCCAGCCGTACTCGAGCAGGCGCCGCACCGCGAGCATCGTGCCGACCCCCTCGAAGTGCTGCGCCTTGGCGGAGGGCACGCCGAACATGCTCCGATGCCACGTACCGTCGCCGCCCTGCGTGAGCGCGAGCATCATCGCGGGCGGGAATGAGTACGCGAGCGCGCGGGCACGCTCCGCCTTCTCGGGGGTAAGACCCGCGACCTCGGCCATCGCCCGGTACTGGATGGGCGGTGCCGCGTGGTCGAGCAGCCAGGTGATCGGAAAGACCACCGGTGGCGGCGGCGGCGGCGGGGGCGCCGGAACCGGCGGCGCAGGAGGCGCGGCCACGACCGGAGGCGCAACAGGAGGGGTGGTGCCAGCCGGCGGGGGCGGGACGGTCACGGGCCTCTGAATCCTCTCAAGTACAGTCCCTGCAACAACTTACGCAGGGAGTAGACTTCGCAGTCCGCAAGGTCCGGTAACAATACCCTTTTTTCCCTTCGCCGCCAGAGGGTCAGGGCCTCGCGCTATGTTCTTTCTGCACCTAGAGTTGACGCGTCTGGCCGGCCTCCCGCCCGGGGGGGCTGCCCATTTCCCGGCTTCCCGGAGACGAGCCATGCGTCGTGTCGTCGTCCTTGCCGCCCTGGCCCTCGTGGCCGCGCCGGCTTCCATCGTGGCCGCGCAGGCCGCTCCCGCCGCCGCACCCGCCGAGGGCAAGGCGGCCAAGCGCGACAAGGGGATTCCCGAACTGTTCAACGGGATCACCCTGACCGAGGAGCAGAAGGGGAAGGTCCGCTCGATCCACGCGGACTACCACACGCAGATGACCGCGCTCAAGGTCACGACCAAGAAGAAGGACAACGACGGCCGCACCGTGCCGATGACCGACAAGGTCAAGAAGCAGATGGCCGACCTCGAGGACAAGGAACACGCCGCCCTGCGCGCGGTCCTCACCGCCGACCAGTTCGCGGCGTTCGACAAGAACCTCGCCAAGGAAAAGGAAGAGATGGCGAAGGCGGACGCGGGCAAGGCCAAGCCGTGATCGCTCGCGTCGCACGCACGCTCGTGATGGTCGGCGCCGTCGCGGCCTTCCCGATCGCGGCCCGCGCGCAGCAGTCGGCCACCGCGGCTCCGCAGCCGGGCGCGGTGCACAACGAACCGTTCGTGCTCGGCGCGGTGCTCAAGATCGTGGCACGCTCGCTCGGGTCCGACCCGGTCGTGGGGCGCGTGGACTCGCTGCGCGGCGAGTGGGTGGTGCTCGACACCGTCGCGCCGCGCATGGACGGCGGCCTCTTCGAGTCGAACACGGTGCCGGTGGACCGCTTCCGCTTCCTCGCGGTCCGCGCGCAGGACATCCGCTCGGTCGAGGTGCGCACGGGGAACTCGAAGCTCACCGGCGTCCTCAAGTACGGGCTGATCGGCGCGGGGGTCGGCGGGCTCGTGGGCGGGCTCAGCAACGGGCAGGGAGTCAACCCGAGCGGGGCCGACTTCCTCTCGGGCTTCCTGATCGGCGCCTCGGTGGGGGGCGTAGTCGGCGGCACCCTCGGCTACTTCAGCGGCAACGACCACTGGAAGAAGGTGCCCGGCCCCTACTACCTGAACGAGCCCCGCTAGCGGGCGTTCGCCTCGCCGTTCGCGCGCCTATCTTCAAGGCAGCACCGTTCCCACCTCGCCACCACGTCCCACCGCAATGAGCCCGCACACCCTCTCCAGCGGCGTCGCCGTCGATCCGTACGCCGAGCGCCTCTTCAACGCCCGCACGATCGTGATCAGCGGCGGCATCGACCAGGACGTCGCCGAGCGCGTCACGACGCAGCTGATCGCGATGACGGCCGAGTCGAACGACCCGATCACCATCTACATCAACAGCCAGGGCGGGCACGTCGAGGCGGGCGACACGATCCACGACATGATCGGCTACGTCGACGCGCCGGTGCGCATGGTCGGCACGGGCTGGGTCGCCAGCGCGGGGGCGCTCATCTACGTGTCGGTGCCGCGCGAGCAGCGCTACTGCCTGCCGAACACGCGCTTCCTGCTGCACCAGCCGGCCGGCGGCGCGGGCGGCACGGCGTCGGACATCGCGATCGAGGCGCGCGAGATCCTCAAGATGCGCGAGCGCCTGAACAAGATCATGGCGAAGGCCACCGGCCAGCCGCTCGAGCGGATCGAGGAGGACACGAACCGCAACTTCTGGCTCGAGGCCGAGGCCGCGATCGCCTACGGCCTGGCGGGCAAGATCATCCGGAGCCCGAAGGAGATCGTCTAGCCCGGCGCGGCGCGGCCGCTCAGCCGCGCCGCACCTCGTCCGCCGCCTCGAGCACGGTCCCGATCTCCCGCGACAGCGCGCGCGCTTCCTGCGTGGCGCTCGTCACGTCGTCGAGCGCGGCCTGCACGCCGGCCGAGCGGAGCTTGAAGAGGTCGAGCTTCATCGTCTGCAGCAGCAGCACCGCGTCGTCGAGCTGCGCGCGCAGCGTGCCCTGCCGCTCGCCCAGGTCCTTGAGCGTCTGGCGCTGCCGCTCGAGGAGGGCGCGCGTCCGCTCGCGCTCGGCCGAGCCGCCGCCCTGCGCGTCGAGCGCCGCGATGCGCCGGTCGAGCGCCTGCGCGGCGCCGGGACCCACCGTCCCTTCCATGCGGCCCAGCGCCGTCGCGAGCGACTGGATGCGCTCCTCGAGCGCGCGCACGGTGGGCACAACGTCGGGGATGAGCGCCCGGTCGGCCTCGCCGAGCTTGGCGATGATGTCGAGGATCGCGGTGCGGTCGGCCGCGGCTCCCTCGACGATCGGGCCGTACGCGCCGCGCCGGATCTCCTCGGGCACCGCCTGGTCCATCTCGCCGGCCATCAGCTGCCCGGCCAGCCGCGGGTTGTTGAGGTGGAACGACTCCTCCCACGTGCCGCGCAACGCCTCCCCCGCCCCGATGCCCGCCTCGCCCATGCCCAACCAGGCGCGCACGGTGCCGATGCCGTAGGCGACGGTGCCGAACATCGACAACGCGAACACGGGAATCAGCGGATCGATGTTGAACGTCGAGCCGACGGCGAACGTCGCGAAGGCACTCACGGCAGAGAGACCGAACATCTTGGCGCGCCGCGTGAAGCTCGTGACGCGCTTCCGCAACTCGGCCATCGACCGGATGCCGCCGCCGGCCACGCCGGTCTTCGGGTTGCGCCCCGCCATCACGTCGCCCCAGGTCACCCCGTCGGCGGCGAGCGCGTCGTAGCGGCGCCAGAGCGCCGACGCCATGCCGATGATCGGGAAGATCGCCCAGGGAAAGTGGACGCGGGTGATGATGTTGATCGAGATGAGCGCCACCGACCAGAAGGCGTTCGACACGAGCTTGCGCCGCAGCGAGGCGATGCGGACCTCGAGCGGCCGCTCGCGGATCGCGAGCCGTCCGTCCGGCCCGACCATCAGGTCGCCCTTCTCGAGCGTGCCGTCGCGCGTGGCCTCGCGCACCATCATGGCGTGCGCGCGCGCCTGGTCGCGGAAGGCCTGGCCCTGCGCGCGCACCTGCTCGCGCCACTTCCGGCGCGCCTCGCGCCACGCCTCGCGATCCGCGGCCTCGCCCGAGGTCGGGTACTGCGGGAAGGGCGGCAGCGGCGGCGAGTTCGCGGGCGGCGCCGGCAGCAGCGGCCGCACCCCCGCGATCGACTGCGCCACGCTGTCGGCCACCACGCGCGAGATCGCGCCGCCCACCGTGCCCCCCACCGCCTCGCCCACGCGGACGCCGACGTGCACGCCGAAACCGACCGGGTTGCGGATCGGGTCGGGCAGCGACATCGGCGGCACGGGCGCCTGGGTGCCGCCGGGCGCCGGGCTGGGCGCGATCACCGGCGCGGAGCCCGGCGTCACGCGCGAGGTCGCGCCCGCGATCGCCTCCTCGGCGACGGCCGCACGGAACTCGGCCGCCGTCTGCCACCGGTCGTCGGGCTTCTTGGCCATCGCCTTCTCGATGGCAACGACGAGGTTGGGCGGCGTGGCCGGGGCGCGCAGCGCGAGCGGCGGCGGCGCCTCGCTCAGGTGCTTCATCATCATCGCCGGCGTGTTGGTCGCCTTGAACGGCAACTCGCCCGCGAGCATCTGCCACCCGACGACGCCGAGCGCGTAGAGGTCGGCGCGCCCATCCACTTCCTTCTCGCCGACGGCCTGCTCGGGCGACATGTACGCCGGCGTGCCCACGGCCACGCCGGTCACGGTGAGCCGCGCATCCCCCTCGGCCGCGCGCGCGATGCCGAAGTCGGTGACGACGGCGCGCATCGCGGGGCCGTCGAGCAGGATGTTGTCGGGCTTCACGTCGCGGTGCACGACGCCGTGCGCGTGGGCGTAGCCGAGCGCGTCGGCGACGTCGCGCAGGATGGTGCGCACGAGCGGCACGCCGCAGTGGCCCTCGCGCATGAGGAACTGGCCGAGCGTGGGGCCCTCGACGAGCCCCATGACGAAGAAGACGATGCCGCCGCGGTCGTCGACCGCGTAGATGGGGACGATGTTCGGGTGCGAGAGCTGCGCCGCGGTCTGCGCCTCGCGCACGAAGCGCTGGCGCACGTCATCGCGGTAGGCGAGTTCGGGGGGCAGGACCTTGATGGCGACCTTGCGGCGCAGCTTCACGTCGCGGGCGCGGTAGACGATGGCCATGCCGCCGCGGCCGATCTCGGCCTCGATCTCGTAGAGGTCCCCGATGGCCGCGACGACGCGGTCCTTCATCAGGTCGCCCTCGGGGCGACCCCCGGCGGCGGTCACGCCCGGCCGCGCGGGGCGAGGCCGCGCACGGCGTCGGACCCGGCCACCATGCCGTCCACCTCGCGCGCGAGCGACAGCGCCTGCTCGGCCATGAGCGTCACGCCGGCGAGGTCCTGGGTACCGGTGCGGAGGCGGAGCACGTCGAAGCGCATGGACTGGAGCGCCGCGCGGCAGCTCTCGAGGCGGGCCGCGGTCTGGCTGCGGCGGGCGCCGACGTCGGCCACGGCACGGCGCTGCCGCTTGAGGTACGCGAGGCGGCGGATCCGCTCCTCGGAACCGGTGCGGTCGAGCGGGTTGGCCTCGCTCTCGAGCTGGGTGATCTCGCGATCGATGATCTCGAGGGCCCCCGGCGTCGCGTTGCGCTCGAGGTCGCCGAGCAGCGCGGCGAGCGACTCGACGCGATCGGCAAGGGCGC
>JACQES010000170.1 GCA_016200495.1 Gemmatimonadota bacterium | reverse complement strand
GTTCCTGCGCGACCTGACCGACGGCCGCTACGGGGCGCTCGAGCTCAACGAGGACTACGCGGTCACCGTGCTCGAGGAAGGGGTGCCCAAGCCGGTGATCTCGGGGGGCGAGGAGGACATCGCCAACCTCGTGCTCCGGCTCGCGATCTCGCAGATGATCGCCGACCGCGCGGGGCAGAACTTCTCGCTCCTCATCCTCGACGAGGTGTTCGGCTCCCTCGACCACGTGCGCCAACTCGGCGTGCTCGAGCTGCTGCGCGGCCTCCAGGACCGGTTCCCGCAGGTCATCGTGATCACCCACATCGACATCATGTCCCACATGCTCGACAGCCTGGTCACGGTGCGGTACGACGCCGATCGCGAGATGGCCGTCGTCGAGGCGAGCAAGCCCGGGGTGGAATCCGACCTGGTGGAGGCGGTCGCCTGATGGCCACGCGTCCCGTGCACCGCCGCGTGATGGACGGTCCGCACCCGATCACGGTGGCCGACATCGCGCCGCTCAACCAGGTCTTCAGCGACGCCTTCACCGAGCGCTACCGCCGCGACGGCATGGTGGGGGTGCGCGTGCCATTCCTCAACCCGCTCATCTGGCGCTACGCGATCGAGGACGCCGGCACGGGGGCGATGCTCTGGCGCGACGAGCGCGGCGACATCGCGGCGTTCAACGTCGCGCACATGTCCGGGTGCGAGGGGTGGATGGGACCGCTGGCCGCGCGCCCCGACCTCCAGGGGGCGGGGCTCGGCAAGACGATCGTCACCGCCGGCGTCGAGTGGCTGCGCGCGCACGGCGCGACGACGATCGGGCTCGAGACGATGCCGCGCACGCTCGACAACATCGGCTTCTACGCGCGGCTGGGCTTCACCCCCGGCCCGCTCACGCTGACGCTCACCCTCGAGGCGCAGGCGGCCGAGCGTTCGCCGCTGCTGCTTGGCGCGCTCACGCCGACCGATCGCGCGGCGATGGTGATCGCCTGCCGCGAGCTCGCGCAGCGGCTCATGCCCGGCTACGACTTCACGCGCGAGATCGAGCTCACCGACCAGCTGGCTGCGGGCGACACGGTGCTGCTCTGGAGCAACGACCGGCTCGCGGGCTACGCGCTCTGCCACACGGCACCGCTCGTGGAGGGGCGGGCGCGCGAGGAACTGCGCGTGCTCAAGCTCGTGCTCGCCGACGAGGCCGACGCGCCGCGCCTCGCGCTCATCCTCGCCGACTACGCGCGGCGCTCGGGGGCGCGGCGCGTGGCCATTCGCGTGCAGGGGAGCTACCCGGGCTTCTTCCGCACCCTCGTGTCGCTCGGTGCCCGCGTGCGCTGGAGCGACCTGCGCATGACGCTCGACGGCGCGGCGGAACCGCACCCCGAGCGCGGCGTGGTGCTCAGCAACTGGGAGATCTGAGGGGCGCTACCGGCCGATCTGCGCGTGGATGGCGCCCAGCAGCGCGCCATCGGCCATCGCGCTGTCCCACCCGCGCTCGACCGCGATCGTGACGCGCTCGGCGCCCGAGTTGCACTCGACCTCGACCTTGGCCTGCGCCGGCGCGCCGGGCCGTTCGGGGAGCTCGAGGCAGATCCAGACGAGGCCGCTCGGCTCGGCGACCGTGCGCATCAGCGCGACTCCCGCGGGTTGCCGCGGTCCACGACGCGCCAGACGAGGAGGGCGACGCCGACCGTCAGGAGCAGGTGCGCGATGCCCGGCGCGTCGAACCCGAAGGTCCAGACGGCCCAGGTGACCAGCATCACGATGGCGGCGACGATTCCGGTATCCATGGTGCGTTGACGCTCCAGTTGACGACCCCTAGTATAAGGGCAGGACGGGACGGGGAGTCCTACTTTTTGAGCCGATAAGTCCTTCAAAGGGGATCCGACAACTTCATCAAGGTCATGCCCCAGTGCGGGGAAGGCCGAAGGTGGGGTGAGGGCCTTACCTTTCGACAGGGCTTCAAAAACCTCTCCTCGTTCCACCTTGGTTGGAAGCCCTGCCGCACGCGTGCGGCAGGGCTTCCGTCTTTCGGCGACGGCGGCGCAAACGCCAGGTCGCACTCCGCCGCGGGAACCCCGTCCCCGCCCACGGGGTTCGTTCCACACTGCGGGGCCCTGATTCCGGCGCTGGCGACGACGTCGCCTGCCACGCCCCCATCCCTTCGCCATGCCAGACGTCACCGTCGTCCGCCGCCTGCGCTTCAACGCGGCCCACCGGGTCCACAACCCGGCGCTGTCGCCCGAGGAGAACGCGCGCCTGTTCGGCAAGTGCAACAACCCGAACTGGCACGGGCACAACTACACGCTCGAGGTGCACGTCACCGGACCGGTGGACCCGGTCACGGGCTACGTCGTGGACCTGGGCCAGTTGCGCGACCTCGTGGAGCGGCTGGTGGTCAACGAGGCCGATCACCGGAACTTCAACGTGGACGTTCCGTTCATGGCAGGGATCAACCCGACGTCGGAGAACATCGTCGTCGCCATGTGGCGCGTCCTCGCGCCCGCGATCCAGCCGGGGCGCCTGTCGCGCCTCCGGCTCTGGGAAACGGAGAACAACTATGTCGAGTACGAAGGCCGCTAACGTGACGCGCCCCGCCATGCCGCTGCAGGACCGCTATGCGCCCGATGAGTCGGGGCTCACCGAGCACCTCGAGGCCTACTCCGCGCTCGTGAAGCGCCAGCTCGAGCTCCTCGGCGAGGATCCGTCGCGCGACGGCCTCAAGAAGACGCCGGAGCGCGTGGCCAAGGCGATGACGTGGCTCACCAACGGCTACACGCAGACCCCCGTCGAGGTGATCGGCGACGCGCTGTTCGAGGAATCGCACTCGAGCATGGTCATGGTCCGCGACATCGAGCTCTACTCGATGTGCGAGCACCACATGCTGCCGTTCTTCGGCAAGGCGCACATCGCCTACATCCCGAACGGGCGCATCGTCGGGCTCTCCAAGCTGCCGCGGGTGGTCGAGGTGTTCGCGCGCCGGCTCCAGGTGCAGGAGCGGCTCACGGAGCAGGTGGCCGAGGCCATCGACGACGTGCTCAAGCCCGCCGGCGTCGGCGTGGTGATCGAGGCCGTGCACCTCTGCATGATGATGCGCGGCGTCGAGAAGCAGAACTCGAAGACGATCACGTCGGCGCTCCGCGGCTCGTTCCGCGACGACGCCAAGACGCGCGACGAGTTCCTGCGCCTCGCGTACGCCTCGGGCAACGGGCACCGGTGAGCCCCGCGCGCGCGCTCGACGGCCGCGTCGCCCTCGTCACGGGCGCCTCGCGCGGGATCGGGCGCGCGATCGCGGAGGCGCTCGCGCAGGCGGGGGCGCGCGTGGCGCTGGTCGCCCGCGGCGCGGAGGCGCTCGCGGCCACGGCCCGGCACATCGGCGACGCCGCGACCGCGTTCAGCGCCGACCTCGCGGTGCCGGCCGACGTGGCGGCGCTCGCCGACGCGGTGTCGGCGCACTACGGCGACGCCCCCGACCTGGTGATCGCGAACGCGGGGCTCTTCCACGTGGCCCCGGCGCGGGAGCTCGACCCGGCCGCCTTCACCGCGACGGTGCAGGTCAACCTGATCGCGCCGTTCCTGCTCGCGCGCGCCTTCCTGCCGCGCCTCACCACGCGTGGCCACGGCCACCTCGTCACGATCGGGTCGATCGCCGATCGCGCGATCTTCGCCGAGAACGCGGCGTACGTGCTCGCGCCCGAGGCCGTGGCCGACGCGGTGATGTGGGTGGCGACGCGGCCCGCAGCGGTCAACGTGGATGAGCTGCGGCTGACGCGCAGCTGAGCGGTCGCGCCACCCGGCGCGGCGCGCGCCACGCGGCCGGGCCGCGCGCCGCAGCGCGAATGTGCGCTACGCGCTCGCCTTCATCTCCGCGATGTGGCGATTGACCACGTAGCGGCCCAGCACCTGCGGCGGCAGCTCCTTGGCGCCGGTCACGCGGCCGATGCACGCCGGCGTGCCGCAGTGGCAATCGAACGGCTCGGCCATCATCCACTCGGTGGACGGGTAGAAGTAGCCGAGTTCCTCGCCCGCGGCGATCGCGCGCAGCGCGCGGATCTCCATCGCCGTGGTGTCCACGTGCACGCTCGGGTCGCACGAGTGGTTGAGGAAGGTGAACTGCCAGAGCCCGTCGATGTGCGCGTCGGGACCGATCTGCACCGTGAAGCGCGACTTGACCGGCGTGCGGTGCGCCTCGCGCAGGTCGGCCAGCACCTCGCCGGGGGCGATGTCGCGCGTCGCGATCACGCGCCGTCCGGTGTCGTCGTCGCCGTCCACGCGAACGGGGGCCTGCGGCGTGGCGAGGGCGGTGGCGGCGTCGGACGTGTGCATATGCGCGGGGGGTTGGGGGGACTCAGCGTACGCTGGTGCGCACGTCGAGGGACTGCCCCGCCAGGGCGGCGGGACTGATGCGCTTGACCGTCGTGACCGCGCGGCGGCCGCCGAGCGGCACCGTGACCTCGATGTCCACGCGGGCCGTGGAGGGGAGGCCAACGTGCACGGGGAGGTCGTTCTGGGCGTTGTACCCCGAGCCGCCGTCGACGAGCCCCATGCCGAGGAGCGTCTTCGTGCCCGTGGCGTACACCCGCACTTCGGCGCCCGCGCGCGTGGCGTGGCCATGCTCGTCGAGCACGCGCACGCTGACCGAGCGCGCCGCGTCGGCCTTGGCCATCCCGTTCCGGAGGACCAGGTGCATCCCCTTGGGGGTCGCGCCCGTGAGCGAGAGGTCGAGCGCGCCGTCGCGGTCGAAGTCCACCCACTCGGCTCCGTGGTCGGCCTCGAGCGCCTTGATGTTGTCCGGCGTGACGTCCTCGTAGCGCGTGCCCGTGTTGCTGAACAGGTAGTCGCGGTACTGCACGCCGCCCGTGACGGTGCCGTTCACGTAGAGGTCCACCTTGCCGTCGTGGTTCATGTCGCCGAAGGCGCAGGCGTCGTACTTGCCGTCGATGTTGACTCCCCACGCCGCGCTCGCGTCGGCGTAGCGCGCGGGGCCGGTGCGCAGGAAGAGGCCGTTGGGCCCGTAGTTGGCGAAGAAGAGGTCGAGGTGCCCGTCGCCGTTGATGTCGGCCGCGCAGGGGCGCACCGTGCCGCTCTGCGGGTCGCGCGGGGCCCGCCCTCCCCACGCCACTCCCGCGGCTTCGGCCATGTCGGTGAAGTGGCCGCCATCGTTGCGGAAGAGGGCGTTCGCGTCGCCGTCCTGATTGGCCACCACGAGGTCGAGGTCGCCGTCCTCGTCGGCATCGAACCAGACGGCGCCCACGCTCTTCCGCGTGTCGGCGAGCCCCATGGCCTGCGCCACCTCGGTGAAGTGTCCGCCGTCGTTGCGGAAGAACAGGTTCGATCGGTCGCGCATGGCGACGAACAGGTCGAGGTCGCCGTCGCCGTCCACGTCCACGAAGGCGAACTGGCGCACAGCACCCGAATCGACCACGAGCCCGACGTCGGCCGTGACGTCGTCGAAGTGGCCGTTGGTGTTCCGGTAGAGGCGCAGCACCGAGCCCTTCCCGGGGGTGAAGCCGACGAGGAGGTCGGGATCGCCGTCGTTGTCGAAGTCGCCCCACGCCGCCGCGCGCGTCGGCCGCGCGTCGGCCACGCCGGCCTGCACCGCCACGTCGGTGAACGTCCCCTTCACGTTCCTGTAGAGGCGGTTGGGCGCGCCGTTGAACCCCACGAAGAGGTCGGGCGAGCCGTCGCCGTCGAAGTCGGCCCAGGCGTTGGTGAGCGTGCCTCCCGCGGCGAAGAGCTCCGGCTGCACGGGCGTGAAGACCGGCGGCGTGCCGGCGGCGATCACGAGCGTGGCAAGGGCGGCGAAGCGGCGCATCCGGTCTCGGCGAGGGACTCGATCCATGCATCGATCAATGATCGATGGGATATAGCCATCATTGCGGGCGGTGGAAGCCCCATTGCCGATTCTCAGCACGGACGGTGTGATGCGCTGGCGCCCGTTCAACCGCGACGGGCGCACGCAGCGCATCACGCCGGATCCACGATCGCGCCCCCGTTCACGACGGCCCGGCGCTCGCCACGAAGAGCGCGCCCCGGTTCACGACTGCTCGGCGCTCGCCACGAATCCCGGCCGCAGCTCGGGATGGCGGATGAGCCCGCCCAGGTGCGCGGCCCACGCCATCCCGCCGCTCGCGCCGACGCCGCCGACGAGGATCGCCACCGCCACCCAGCGCGGTACCGTGCGCCGGCGCTCGACGAGCACCGCGCCCAGCGCGAGCACCGCGATGATGGCCGTGCCGATCAGCGCGGCCTCGGCCGCCTCCTCGTGGTCGTGGATCATCGCCTTCTGGACGCCGGGCAGGTTCTCGGCCACGTCTTCGGCGGGCTCGCCCGTGAGGAAGGCGGCGCCGGCCGCGAGCCCGGCCGCCGCGAAGAGGAGCAGCGCCGCGCGGCGCACCGCACCGCTCTTCACGACCAGCGCGGCGGCGAGCAGGAGCGTGGCGATCAAGGTCCCGATCACCGGCAGGTGATTCAGGGCGAGGTGGATCTGGGCGCCGTTCATGGGGCCTCCGTGTCGGGGGCCGCGCCGTGCGGTCCCATGCTGCACGATAGGCCCCCTGCATGAACCGGCCATGAACGCGCCCTGCGATTGTGGCGGACCCGGCTGCGCATGAACTTGCGGGATCCATGGATCTCGACCTCGTCGATCACCTGCGCTGTCCGCGTCCCCATCCCGGCGTGCCCGGCGGCGTGGCGCTCGTCTGCGTGCCGACGCGCCTCGACGGCCGGACCGTGATCGAGGCGATGCTCGGCTGCCCCACCTGCCACGCCCGATTCGCGGTGGCGGCAGGCGCGGGCTGGTTCGGCGACGGGGAGGCCCCGCCGGCCGGCCCGTTGCGTCAGGCCCACGATGGCACCGACGAGGCGATGCGCCTCGCCGCGCTGCTCAACCTCGACTCGCCCGGTGGCCGCGTGCTGCTGCACGGCGACTGGGGCGCGCACGCGGTGACGCTCGCGGGCGCCGCCGAATGCCACGCGGTGGTGCTGGCCGAGCATCCCGACCCGGCGGCCGGGCGCGACCTCTCGATCCTGTGCGGCGTTCACGCAGCATTGCCGCTGGCCCCCGGATCGCTGCGCGGCGTCGCCTTCGGCCTCGGCACGGGCGCGCTGCCGTCCGAGGCGCTCGTGGTGTCGGCCGGCGTCGCCCTGACGGGAAACGGGCGGCTGGTCGCCCCCGTGGGGTGCACCCAGCCGCCCGGATTCGTCGAGCTGGCCCGCGACAGCCGCTACTGGGTCGCGGAGCGCCAGGCGGAGCCGGTGGCTATCCGCCGTGCCCCGCCGCGGCCGCCGCCTCATACACCTGGTCGATGAGCGCCTTGTAGTTCTTGTCCACGACGCGGCGCTTGACCTTGAGGGTCGGCGTGAGCTCGCCGGAATCGACCGAGAAGTCGTGCTCGAGCAACACCACCTTCTGCGGCACCTCGAAGTGCGCGAGGCCGCCGAGGTTGCGCGCGACCTCCTTGTCCATCTTCGCCTGCACCGTGGGCATGACCATCAGCTCCTTCCGGTCGGTCCAGAGGATGTTCTTGATCTTCGCCCACTTCTCGAGCTGCTCCCAGTTGGGCACCACGAGGATGATGGGGAACTTCCGCTTGTCGCCGATCATCACCGCCTGGCTCACGTACTTGTTGGTCTTGACCAGGTTCTCGATCGGCTGCGGGGCGATGTTCTTCCCGTTGGCCGTGACGATGATGTCCTTCTTGCGGTCGGTGATGCGCAGGTACCCGTCCTCGAGCACCCCGATGTCGCCGGTGTGGAACCACCCGTCGGCGTCGATCGCCTCCGCCGTCGCGTCGGGGCGGTTGTAGTAGCCGCGCATGATGTTCGGGCCGCGGGCGAGGATCTCGCCGTCGGCGGCGATCATGATCTCGACCCCCGGGATGACCTTCCCCACGGTGCCGATGCGGAAGGCGGCGGGCGTGTTCACCGATATGACCGGCGACGTCTCCGTCAGCCCGTATCCCTCGAGGATCGTGAGCCCGGCCGCATAGAAGAACTTGTTGATCTCCGCCGCGAGTGGTGCGCCGCCCGAGCAGAAGTAGCGGAGCCGTCCGCCCACGCGCTGCTTGAGCTTCGAGAACACGAGCTTCTGCGCGAGCCCGTACTGCCACGCCAGGAACCCGCCCGGCTCGCGACCCGCCAGCTTCTCGTCGGCCCACCGGTCGGCCACGCCGCGCGCCCAGAAGAAGATCTGCTTCTTGAGCCCGCCGGCGGAGATCGCGCTGTCGAGGATCCGCGCGTAGAGCTTCTCGTAGAGGCGGGGCACCGACATCATGATCGTCGGCTTGACCTCGCTCAGGTTGAGCGGCACCGCGTCCACGCTCTCGGCGTACGCGATCGAGCAGCCCATCGAGAAGAGCATGTAGTCGCCCTGCCGCTCGAAGACGTGCGAGAGCGGGAGGAACGAGAGCGCGAGGTCCGTCGGGCCGACTTCCACCGCGCGGCTCGAGGCGGTGGCGTTCGAGTAGAAGTTGTCGTGCGTGAGCATCGCCCCCTTGGGCTTGCCCGTCGTGCCCGACGTGTAGATGAGCGTGGCGAGGTCCCCCGGCTGCACCGCGCGCGCATCGGCCTCGTACGCGGCGATCGTGGCGGGCGACTCCTCGGCCCGGCCCATCGCCTCGAGGTCGGCCAGGGTGAGCGTCGCGCCGTGGGTGAGCTGCGGCTCGAACGTGATGACGTGGCGCAGCGTCGGCATCTGCGCGCGCGCCGCCTCGACCTTGGCCGCCTGCGCCGCCGTGGACACGAAGATCGCCACGGCGCCGGCGTCGGCGACCACGTCCGGCACCTGCTCCGACGGCAGCGTCGGATAGACCGGCACGTCGGTGAAGCCCGCGGTGAGGCACCCGTAGTCGGCGATCAGCCACTCGGGCCGGTTCTCCGAGAGGATCGCCACCCGGTCGCCCTTGGCGAGGCCCAGCTTGCGGAGCCCCAGCGCCACGCGTCGCACCCGCTCGGCGATCGTCGCGTGCGAGATCGGCGTCCACCGCCCGGCCACCTTCGAGAGCACGGCGTCCGGCTTCTGGTAGCGCTCGATGGCCTGGAAGAAGAGCTGGTTGACGGTGCCCGGCGCCGTGGGGCGCGGGCCGCCGGTCGTTCGGGGCATCGTCGCGCCGGACGCGCTCGCGCCGGTGGACTGGGCTACGGACGTGGCCATGGAACGAGGGGCTTGGGGAGGCGGGGCCCCGAGGGGCCCGAGGCGAGAAGGTACCCCCCCGGCGACGGGGGGAGCAACCGCGCGGGTCCTGCGAGCCCGCTTCGGCTCAGAGGGAGTCGTGCGGGGCGAGCGGGACCACGATCGTGAGCGGGCTCCCGCGAACGGGCAGCCCCCTGTAGGTGACCGTCGCCTGCACGAGCGCGGTGTCGCGGTTGCGCGAGCCCAGCGTCGGGACCACGCGCAGCGTCTTGGTCGCGACGCCGGTGGCGTCGGTGATCGCCCACGGCGTGTTGGCGATGCCGCCGGTCAGCATCGCGGAATCCACCGCGGTGGTGGGCACGCGCGTCAGGGCGAAACGGACGAGCCACCCCTCGCTCACCGAGTCGGCGGCCGTCGAACTCGGCACCGCCGGCCAGCTCCCGATCTTCACGTGCAGCGAAAACGAGTTGGCGGGGTCGGTGCGCGGCACGGTCACGTACACGAGGCGCGTGACCGGATCGGGGTTGATCGCCGTGTCGGGGCGATTCGCGACGATCAGCGTCCGCGGCAGCGTCTGCAGCGTGCCGAGGTTCGCCACGATGCGCACCCCGGTCCGACGGTTGACCCCGACCACGCGCCCCGTCACCGAATCGAGCCGCACGCCGGTGTCGAGCGCGAAGAAGCGCACGGCGGTGCCCACGAGCGGCTTGTTGGCGCCGTCATAGACCTTGGCCCGCACGGGCGTCACGACGCCCAGCGTGTCGCGGAGCGTGTCGCCCACCACCACCGACGGATAGGGCAGCGAGTCGATCGTCATGGACGTCGGCCCGCTCGAGACGGTCGTGAGGTCGCTGCAGGCCGCGCCCAGCACGAGCCCGGCGGCGGCGAGCCACCGCGCGAGGGCGATCACTGGAACCGGTCGGCGAGCTGCGCGGCGAGGTTCACGTACGCCTGCGACGCGGCGTCGCCCGGGTCGCGCAGCACCACGGGCTGTCCCGCGGCGAACGCCTCGGCCGGGGCATGGCTCCGCGGCACCATCGTCGGCAGCACGAGCGAGGCCGGCACGTGCGCGCGCACGTAGTCCACCACGCGCTGGCTCGCGGGGTTGGCCGGGTCCACCATCGTGAGCAGGAGCCCGTCGAGCAGCGGCGCTGGAACACCTGGTGGTCCGTCTCGTCACTCACCGAGCCGGCGAGCATCACGCGCAGCCAGGGAAGTGCGGTGGGCAGGATGACGTCGCGCAGCGGGCGCACGCCGTCGAGGTAGTCGCTGAACCCCCACGTCGGGTGCCCCGTCTTGAGCGCCGCGCCGTAGCGCACCGAGCCCTGCGGGTCGGTGTCCACGAGCAGCGTCTTGAGGCCGCGCCGCGCGAACGCGGCGGCCAGGTTCACCGCCGTCGTGGACTTGCCCACGCCCCCCTTCTGGCTCACGATCGCGAGCACCTTCCCCATGTCAGTGCGCTCCCTCGGCCGTGGCGTCCGGCGTTCCGTCGTCGTGGTCGGCCTCGGCGCCCGGGAGCTCACCGCCCTCGAGTTGCGCGATCGTCTGCTCCGCGTGCTGGATCCACTGCTCGGCGCCCGGATCGGTGGGCGGGTGGGCGAGGAACTTGCGCAGGTGCACCAGCGCCCCGTCGCGATCCTCCCGCTTGAGCAGCAGGAAGGCGAGTCCGTAGTGCGCGCCAGCGAGCAGCGGGTTCACCTCGAGCGCGCGCCGGTAGGCGCGCACCGCGTCATCCTGGCGCCCCGTGCGCGAGTAGGCGATGGCCATGTTCTGGAGCACGCGCGCGTCGTCCGGCTTGTCGCGGAGCGCGAGCCGGTACGAGGTGAGGGCGGCGTCGTAGTCCCCCTGCCGTTCGAGCGCCAGCGCCTCGCTCAGGTAGTCGAGCCGCTGCGGCTTCAATTCGCGGTCGGACCCGCCGAGCAGTCGGCTCCACCATGACATGCCCCCAAAGTACGGGTCCCGCTTGTCTTGCGGCAACGGCGCGCCCGGAAATTCCCCCTTGCGGCCCCCCGTGCGTCCCGGCCAATTGCGAGGGTGGCGTTGTCGCGCGTGCGCCACCGCCTCCACGCCCTTCCGGTCGCCCCCATGCCGTCGCGTTCGAAGACCCCCGCCAGCCGTTCCGCTTCCCGTTCGCGGCCGAAGGCGGCGGCCAAGCCGGTGACGAAGCCCAAGGCTGCGGCGAAGAAGTCGGTGCCGGCGCCGAAAACCGTCAAGCCCAAGGCGAAGGCGGCCGCCCGCCCCAAGGCCGCCAAGCCGGCGTCCCCCAAGGTCACGTCCCCGAAGCCGGCCGAGCGCGCGCCGCAACCGACGCTTCGGCTCGTCTCGCCCAAGGGACCGTCGGGAGTGCCGGTCGTGCGCCCCGCCAACCTCTCGGCCGGCGATGCCCGCTCGAAGGACGTGATGGAGATCGACTGGGCGCTCTTCGGCGAGCTTTCGCGGGCGCTCGCGCTCAAGGTCGCGCGGGCGTGGGACCCCGACGTCGTGCTCGGCATCGCCACCGCGGGCGTCATCCCCGGCGCGACCATCGCGGCCATCCTCGACCGCGAGTTCCACTCGATGATCATCTCGCGCCGCTATCACGCGGAGACGGTGCGCGCGACGCCCGCCGTGTTCGGGCAGGTGCCCGCCGAGGTGCGCGACCAGCACGTGCTGATCGTGGACGAAACGTGCGACTCGGGCGCGACGATGCGCCTCGCGGTGGCCGCCGTGCTCAACGCCGGCGCGGCCGACGTGCGCACCGCGGTCTCGTTTCGCACCGGCTCCTACGCCCCCGACTTCGTGGGGCTCGAGACGGACGCCGAGATCCTCCTGCCGTGGGATCGCGAGATCCTGGTGAACGGCGAGCTGGTGCTCAACCCGGACTTCGCCGACCTGATCCGCTGAGCGCGACGCCACCGCATGCACGAGGGGCGGCGGGCCAGGGTGGCCCGCCGCCCCTCGTGCGTCCGCACTCCGCGCGACGGCGCTCGCCTAGGCGAGTCCCTCGGCGGCCTGCTGGTACGCGACCCCTTCGGTCATCGCCTGGTACACGACGCCGAGCGCCTCGGCGCTGCCGAGCAGCCAGCGGCAATGCGGGTGGCCCATCGAGCGGCACTCGACTTCCATGGTCGCGAGCGGCGAGCCCGCGAGGCGCGTGAAGAAGTCGGCGAGGAGCCCGGCCGTGAGGTAGCACCCCGGGTGCGGCAGCGCGGCGGCGG
>JACQES010000169.1 GCA_016200495.1 Gemmatimonadota bacterium | reverse complement strand
CCGAAAGCCCATCTCGGAGATGCTGCCCGAGGGGGAGGGACAACTCAAGCGGTCGCTGGGGGCCGGCGACCTCGTGATGCTCTCGATCGGCGCCGTGATCGGCGCCGGCATCTTCGCCTCGCTCGGCACCGCGGCCGCCGGCGAGGTGGCGGCCAACGGCGAGGTGGTGCGCTACGGCGCCGGGCCCGCGCTGGTCTTCAGCTTCCTGCTGCTCGGCGTCGTCTGCGGCATGGCGGCGCTCTGCTACGCCGAGCTGTCGGCCATGATCCCCACGGCCGGGTCGGCGTATGCGTACTCGTATGCCACGCTCGGCGAGCTGCTGGCCTGGATCATCGGCTGGGCGCTCATCCTCGAGTACGCCGTCGGCAACGTGGCGGTGGCCATCGCGTGGAGCGGCTACTTCACGTCGCTCCTGAGCGGATTCGGGATCCTGCTGCCCGACTGGCTCACGCACGGCTACTTCATGGTCAACGCGTCGAGCGACCCGGCAGTCCACGGGCTGCTCACGACGGCGCCCAGGGTCCTCGGCCTGCCGGTGCTCGTGAACATCCCGGCGTTCGTGATCGTCGCGATCATCACGTGGATCCTCTGCCTCGGCGCGCGCGAGAGCACGACCGTCAACAACTGGATGGTGGGCGTCAAGCTCCTCGTGCTCGTGGTGTTCGTCGTCGTCGGCGCGCAGCACATCGACACCGCCAACTACAAGCCCTTCGCCCCGAACGGCTGGCGCGGCATCCACCAGGGCGCCGCAATCGTGTTCTTCGCCTACATCGGATTCGACGCGATCAGCACGGCGGCGGAGGAAACGAAGAACCCGCAGCGCAACCTTCCGCTCGGCCTCATGGCGGGACTGGGCGTGTGCACGCTCATCTACATCATCGTCGGCATCGTGGCGACGGGGATCGTCCCGTACCAGCAGCTCAAGAGCGCCGATCCGCTGGCCAAGGCGCTCACCCTCTCGGGGCTCAAGACGGCGAGCATGATCGTGTCCGCCGGGGCGGTGGTGAGCATGGCGGCGGTGCTGCTGGTGTTCCAGTACGGGCAGCCGCGGATCTTCTACGCCATGGCGCGCGACGGCCTGCTCCCGCGCTGGGCCGCGAAGATCCACCCGAAGTACAAGGTGCCGCACGTGACGACCATCGTGACCGGCGTCTTCGTCGCGCTCGGGTCGCTCGTGGCCGATGACGCGGCCACCTACGACCTGACCAACATCGGCACGCTCGCGGCCTTCATGCTCGTGTGCGCGGGGGTGATCGTGCTCCGCCTGCGCGAGCCCGAGCGGCCGCGGCCGTTCCGGGTGCCGCTCGTGTGGCTCGTCGCGCCCGGCGGCTTCGCCGCGTGCCTCTACGTGATCACCGGGCTGCCGTCGAGCGCCTGGATCCTCTTCGGGGTCTGGATGTCGATCGGCCTGGCGTGCTACGCCGCCTACGGCTACTCGCACTCGGTCCTCCGCACCGGCAAGCCGATCGACGCCGTCCCGATCGACCTCGGGCACTAGCGGCCGGCCGCCGCAGTGCGCCTCCTTCCGTCCCGCGCATGACCTCGACCAGCACCCCCGCGTCCGCCGCGCCGAAGCCGCGCATCAGCTCGACCCAGTGGATCGGAATCGCGATGGTGGTGGGCATCGCGCTCGGCACGCTCTTTCCGGCCGCGCAGTACGAGGGGTTCAACACCTTCGCCAAGGCGATCTCGTCCGTGTTCCTTCGGATGATCAAGTCGCTGATCGTGCCGCTGCTGTTCAGCACGCTGGTCGTCGGCATCGCCGGCCACGGGGATGACCTGAAGAAGGTGGGGCGACTCGCCTGGCGCTCGATCCTCTACTTCGAGGTGGTGACGACCGCGGCGCTCGCCATCGGCCTGCTCGCCGTCAACCTCGTCAAGCCGGGGGTCGGCGTGTCGCTGCAGGGCGCGACGGCGGCCAAGGGAGCCGAGTTCTCGCAGACCAAGGTGACGTTCAGCGGGGTGATCGAGCACATGGTGCCGGCGTCGTTCTTCGAGGCCGCCGCGCACAACGAGGTGCTCCAGATCGTCTTCTTCTCGATCCTCTTCGCGATCGGGCTCGCCCGGGTGCAAGGCCCGGCCAAGGACTTCATGCTGAAGTTCTGCGAGGCGCTGTCGGAGGTGATGTTCAAGTTCGTCGGCATCGTGATGGCGTTCGCGCCGTTCGGCATCGGCGCGGCGATCGCCGTCACGGTGGGGCAGAGCGGGTTGGGCGTGCTCAAGTCGCTCGCGATGCTCGTGGGCACGCTCTACGGCGCGCTGCTCGTGTTCGTGCTCGGCGTGCTCGTGCCCGTGGCGTTCATGGCCAAGGTGCCGATCCGCACCTTCTGGTCGTACGTGAAGGAGCCGTGGGTCATCGCGTTCAGCACGGCCTCGAGCGAGGCGGCGCTGCCGCGCGCCATGGAGCAGCTCGAGCGGATGGGCATCCCGAAGCGGATCATCGCCTTCGTGCTGCCCACCGGGTACAGTTTCAACCTCGATGGCTCGACCCTCTACCTTGCGGTCGCGAGCATCTTCGCGGCGCAGGCGGGCGGCAAGGACATGCCGATCAGCGCGCAGCTGCTGATGATGCTCACCCTGATGCTCACGTCGAAGGGGGTGGCCGCCGTGCCGCGCGCGTCGCTCGTCATCCTCTCGGGCGCGCTCGCCATGTTCGACCTGCCGCTCGAGGCGGTGGCGGTCATCCTCGGCGTGGACGCCGTCATGGACATGGCGCGCACCAGCATCAACCTGCTGGGCAATTGCCTCGCCACGGTCGTGATGGCGCGGTGGGAAGGGGAGCTAGCTGTCGCTACCGGAGACGTTGTTCACAGGTAGGAGGGGTGTCCACTAGGTCGTGACGGACACAAGCTGGGGTTGTCGAGGCCACCATCTCGCAGCCGCCAGAGGACCTAGTGAACAGTCACAAGAATGCGCGCTTGGGCTTCGCGGGGCGAGTCGGCCTCGTGACCCGCGTCGTGCGCGACGCCTGGAGCGGAGCGCAGACCGCGACCGCCTTCGGCGTGAGCGCGCGCACCGTGTGGAAGTGGGTGCAGCGCTATCGCGCGGAGGGGATCGCCGGGCTTCGGGATCACGCGTCGCGCCCGCACCGCTCCCCGCGGCGCACGCGGCGCCCCGTCGAGCGCCGCATCGCGGCCCTTCGCGCCCGGCGCCGGACGGGCCCGCAGATCGCCGACGCGCTCGGCCTGCCGCTCTCCACCGTCGGTGACGTGCTCCGGCGGCTCGGCCTGGGGCGCCTGCCGCCTCTCCAGCCGCGGCCGCCGATCGTGCGCTACGAGAAGGACCGCCCGGGCGAGCTGCTCCACATCGACGCCAAGCGCCTCGGGAAGATCCATCCCGGCATCATCGGCCATCGGATCACGGGGGATCGCGCCGTCCGCGGCCCACGCCGGCGCACCGGCTGGGAGACGCTGCATGTCGCCGTCGACGATGCGTCGCGCGTCGCGTACGCGGAGCTCCTCCCCGACGAATCGGCCGCCAGCGCGGTCGTCTTCCTGCAGCATGCGGTCGCGTGGCTCGCGCAGCTGGGCGTCCGCGTCGAGCGCGTGATGACCGACAACGCCTTCTGCTACACGCAGCGGCAGCCTCGCGCACACGCGGACGCGTCCGTACACGCCGCGCACCAACGGCAAGGCGGAACGCTTCATCCAAACCGCGCTGCGGGAGTGGGCCTACGAGCGCGCCTGCCGCTCCTCCGCCCAGCGGGCTAGCGCGCTCGGCCCCTTTCTGACAGGCTACAACATTTGATTCAGTGGAAGGTCAACGGAAATCCGGTTCAGTCAGGTGCGCTTGCGCCGTACAGCTACACTAACACCGGCGCAGATTTCGTGGTTCAGGTCACGGTCTTCGATGCGATTGGGGCGGTGGTAACACGTACAGCTTCCGTCCAAGTTAGCAACTGCGGGGGAGCGCTTGTCTGCTAGCGCTGAGAGGCGAGATTGAATGATGCGGCTTGCGAGACCGTCGGCGGCGCTCTTGCTCTTCTTGGCCGACTGTGACCTGCTGCGTCCCCTTCAGGGAACGCTGCAGGGCTCGAGCCAGCGATTGTGGTGGAGCTCTCCCACCACCGCCGCCGCAGTATCGCCAGTTAGCGCCGGTGGGCGGGTTTTCTTTGTCGGTAGCGACCATCGAGTTCACGCGGTCCGTGAGACGAGCGGCCTCCCGGAGTGGATCGGGGGGTTCGCAAGTAGCAACGGGTATCCGGCGACCGGCGTGTCGGCATCAGGTGGATTGGTGTTCGTTCCGGACTTTGCGCTCTATGCCTTCGATCAAGCCACGGGGCAGCTCGTTTGGGTGTTTCGCGATGCGGCGACGACCGGACCGGGGTACTTCACGCCGGTACTGGCCGGCGATGGAGTCCTGACCGGGTCCGAGTCCGGTTATGCGTATCACCTGCGATCCCTCGACGGGACGCTCCGCTGGCGCGTGTATGTCGGCACGGATTCCAGTCCTACACGCGTGTGGGAGCCAGCCGTGTCCGGCGCAATCGCGGTCTTTGCGTTTCAGCGCAATACCAACACGCTCACCGGGGGCATCGTCGCGCTGGATCTCGCGAGTGGGAGCGAGCTCTGGCGGCAGGAACTGACCCCTGTCGTGCCAGGCATGCTCGCAGGTCCGCTCGGCGCACCGCTGATTCGTGATTCCCTGGTGGTGGTCGCTGGAGAGGATGGAACAGTCCGAGCGTTCGACGTTGGAACTGGTCGCTCCGTGTGGGCATCACCCAGATCTGCGGGCCTCGGGCTCCTCGAAAATGAATTGCTTCAGATCGACGCCTCGGCCTCGTCCGTTGTCGTCGCAGCGAGCGGTGGGAGCCTGACGTCTCTGACACTCAACACGGGTCTCGTGCGGTGGCGAATCACACTCGATCGCGGTCAGGCGCTGCTGGCACCGCTTCGGGTTGCGAGTGGCGTCATCTATACAGTCCTTTTGGACGGTACGGTCGTCGCGGTGTCCGAGGTCGATGGAAGCACACTATGGCGGGCGCCAGCGGTAGCCGGCACCGGGAATTGGACGGTCCGACCCGCCGTGACCGACTCGGCCATCCTTCTACCGGGACCAACGGCGCTCCGGGCGTACCGGAAGTAGCCGGCGTGCGGCCCTAGATCGGGTGCTTGCTGGCCAGCCTGGGCTTGGCGAGGCGAGGTCGGGGCTCGTGACCGATTCGTGGCGCGCCCGCAGCGCAACGCTTGACCGTGTCGACTCAGCGCCCGCGGTCGCCGAGGCCGTACAGCTTCCGCGCGTTCTCCCGCATGACCATCGTGGCGAGCTCCACCGCGCGCTCGCGGGTGATCTCGCCGTCGCGCAGCATCGCGGTGAGGGCGCGGCCCAGCGCCTCGCGCGAGGCGTTGGCGGCCACGACGCCCGCTTCCTCCCAGCCGAGCTCGGCGGAGAAGGGATAGGCGTCGGTGGCGAACAGCACCTTCTCGGGCACGTAGGCGAGCCAGCCGCGCAGCGCTTCGGCCACGTTGTGCGGCGTGTCGAAGGAGAGCTGCTCGGAGTAATCGACGTACGCGTTCGGCTTGGTGAGGAGCGGGGTGATCTCGCGCGTCCAGGGCCAGCCGCCATGGATCATGACGAAGGTGGTCTTCCGGAGGGTGGGGTCGTTGAGCAACGGTTCCAGCAGCAGCGGGTTGGCCCACGACGTGTTGAAGTACCCGCCGCCGCCGTGCGCGACGTGCAAGTGCACGCCCATCCCGAGGCGTCCGCACTCGAGCGCGATGTAGCGGAAGATGTAGTCCTGGAGCGCGGTGTAGTCGCCGCCGCCGGCCCAGGCGCGCTCGGCCTCGGCGCGTGACGGGTTGCCGACGGCGAGCGAGCGGAGGTACGCCATCTCGTACTTCTCGGCCACGGCGCCGCCTTTCTTGTGCCGTTCGAGCGTGGCGGAGACGACCTTGGTGAGGTACTCGCCCAGCGTGGCGGGACGCTGCGTCACGCCGCTCTCGCGGTAGTAGCGCGCGAGCAGCTTGTCCTCGAGCGGAAAGAAGGAGCGCTGGTCGGGGTTGTGGACGAGCTGCGCGGTGCCGAGCGGGTACATGAGCGCGTCGGCGAAGGGCACCCAGAGGAAGCGCGACGCGGGGAGGCCCGGGCCCATGGCGACGCGATTCGCGACCATGGTCTCGATGCCCATCTGGTCGAGCGCCCAGGCGGCGTAGTCGTCGGGATGCGCCTTGCGGGCGTCGGCCTTGGTGGACGCACCGTAGAGCTGCCGGTGGGCGGCGACGACGACGGGCGAGGTGCCGCGCTGGAGCACCGGGTCGGACTGGGCCTCGAGGCTGTCCACGGGGAGCGCGTCGAACTCGTCGTCCGGCTTCTCGCCCGCCGCGGTGGGGCGCACGGGGTGGGCGTGGTTGTCGAATGCCTTCATGCCGGCGATCGCGCGGGCGATCTCGGGGTCGACGGCGGGGGGTGGGCCGCAGGCGATGAGCGAGGCGGCGAGCGCGAGGGCGGGCAGGTGGCGCATGAGGCGTTCCACAGGAGTTGGGCGGGCGTCGGACGACGCGGACCGGGGGTGAGTCGATCGGTGTGTCACGCCGTGACGACGCGCCCCGCCGCCTCGAGCCCGAGCTCGCGCGTGGATTGCTCGCGCATGAGGTACTTCTGGACCTTGCCGGTCACCGTCATGGGGAAGGCATCGGTGACCTTCACGTAGCGCGGCACCTTGTAGTGCGCGATCCGCCCCGCGCAGAAGTCGCGGATGGCCGCGAGGTCCACGGAGGCGCCGGCGTGCGGGATGATCCAGGCGCAGAGCTCCTCGCCGTACTTCCCGTCGGGCACGCCGATGACGGCGACGTCGCGCACGGCGGGATGGGTGAAGAGGAACTCCTCGATCTCGCGTGGATAGATGTTCTCGCCGCCGCGGATGACCATGTCCTTGATGCGGCCGCTGATGTTGACGTAGCCGTCGTCGTCCATGACGGCGAGGTCGCCGGTGTGCATGTAGCGGGCGGCGTCGATGGCCTGGGCGGTGTGCACCGGATCGTTCCAGTAGCCGAGCATGACGAGGTAGCCGCGCGTGCAGAGTTCGCCGTGCGTGCCGCGCGGGACGATGGCGCCGTGCTCGTCGACGATCTTGCACTCGACGTGCGGGTGCACGCGGCCGACGGTGGTGGTGCGCTTCTCCAGCGAGTCGGCCTTGCCCGTCTGGCACGAGACCGGCGACGTCTCGGTCATGCCGTAGCAGATGGTGACCTCGGTCATGTGCATTTCGGCCTGCACGCGCTTCATGACCTCGACGGGGCAGGGCGACCCGGCCATGATCCCGGTGCGGAGCGTGGAGAGGTCGTACGCGTCACGGTCGGGGAGCGCGAGTTCCGCGATGAACATCGTGGGCACGCCGTAGAGCGAGGTGCACCGCTCGCGCTGGACGGCGGCGAGCGTGAGCGCGGGATCGAACGCGGCGGCCGGGATGACGATGGCCGCACCGTGCGTGACGCAGGCGAGGTTGCCGAGCACCATGCCGAAGCAGTGGTAGAACGGCACGGGAATGCAGACCCGGTCGTCGGGGGTGTAGCCGCACCCCTCGCCGATGAAGAGGCCGTTGTTGAGGATGTTGTGGTGCGAGAGCGTGGCGCCCTTGGGGAAGCCGGTGGTGCCGGAGGTGTACTGGATGTTGATGGCCTGGTCGAACTCGGTCGCGGCGAGGCGCGTGGCGAGTTCGTCGTGACTCACGCGCGCGGCCGCGGCGGCCACGTCGTCCCACCGCAGGGCGTCGAGCGGCACGTCGAGCGGCTCGTCGCCGATCAGCACGATGGAGCGGAGGCCGGAGAGCCCGGGGCGCACCTCGGCGATCATGCGGGCGTACTCGCTCGTCTTGTGGCGGACCTGGCTGAGCAGGAGCGACACGCCGCTCTGCTCGAGCACATAGGCGACCTCCGACGTGCGGTAGGCCGGATTGATGTTGACGAGGATGGCGCCGATCTTGGCCGTCGCGAACTGCGCGATGACCCACTCGACGTTGTTGGTGGACCAGATGCCGACGCGATCGCCATGCCGCACGCCCAGCGCGATCAGCCCGCGCGCGAACTCGTCGGTGGCGACGCGCAGGGCGTCATAGGTGAGGCGGCGATCCTGGTGACACGACACGACCGCATCGCGCGCCGGGTGCGTGCGCGCGATGCGGTCGAGGTGGGCGCCGATGGTCTCGCCGAGGAGCGCGACGGTGCTCGCGCCGTGTTCGTAGCTCGGGCGGGTCATCGGGCCCCGGTCCCGCGCGAGCGGGCGCCGTGCGCCGTCAGAACGGCGAGTACGCCGGCGGCGTGACGCCGTTCAGGCGCATGTACGGCACGACCTGCCCGAGCGTCCACGGGAAGTGGTCGAGCAGCTCCATGAGCGCGCGCCCCCGCGACACCTTGTTGCCGAACTGCACGATCTGCTCCTGCATCTGCGCCTCGGTCACTCCCTTGAGCATCTGGACCGTGTGATCCATCGCGGCCGAGGCGAACGCCTTGAGCGCCTTCTTGTTGTGGAGGTAGACGGACGAGTCGCCCATCTTCGGGATCCCCTTGGTGGACCCGGTGATGGCGAGGTGCGCGATGAGCGCGTCGCTGCCCGCCGCATGCTCGATCTGCTCGGCGAAGGTGCGGACCCCCTTGGTGGGGCGGAAGCCGAGCATGGAGTCCGGCGCCGCGTCGATGTAGCGGAGGACGGCGCCCTTGTGGTTCTCGACGATGGCGATGAGGGCCTGGGTCGAGATGAGCTGCTGGGCGCGGAGGGGGGCGGCGCCGGTGAGGGCGGTGAGCGCGAGGGCCAGGACGAGGCGCAACGGTCGCATGACGACTCCGGGGTGAACGGGACGAGGGGGCCCGATGAAGCTGCCGGTCCAGGCCGGGCCACGCAAGCGCGGCGCGAGGGACGACGAAGTCACCCTCGGTGGATCCAGGCAGGGCGGATCACGTTTCCGCGTGGGCGCGCGGCCTCCGGCGGATGCACTCGCATCCACCGGTGGCCGCGCCGGCGGCCCATCACGGCTTGCAGGTGAACGCGCCGGCGTCGTCGCCCGTCCCCGTGCCGCCGAAGACCGCGCGCTGCGGGTAGGGACAGAGCAGATGGGTGCGTGCGGGCGGTGCCGTGGGCGCCATGGCGTTCGCGAGCTTCTTCGCGACCAGCGACGTCGGCGCCTGTCCCCGCTCCACCCAGTCCGCGATCGGGGCAAACCAGTCGACGACGTCGCAGCCCGCGCCGCCCGCGCAGTGCAGCACGCCGGGCAGGAGGAAGAGCTTCATGTAGTCGCCCGCGCGACGGTCGCGCTTGAGGACGGCGTCGTGATAGTTGATGGTGGCGAGCGCGTTGAGGGCCGGATCGGACCAACCGTGCGCGAGGATCAGCTTGCCACCGCGGGCCTTGAACGCGCTCAGGTCGGGGTTGTTGGCGTCGAGCATGGCGGCGAGGGCGCGCGTGTCGGCTTCCCACCGGGAGAGGTCGTAGGCGCGGTAGTCCCACGCGGAGTCGCCGAAGACCATGTTCGCCAGCAGCGAGACGCCGAACGCCGCCTGCAGGGTCGGGGCGCGGTTGGCGGTGCCGGCGAGGAGCTGCGCGTTGGGACCGGTGATCCAGAGCGGCCAGCCCGCCGGATTCGCCTCGTCGCCCCACGGCTGCCCGGGGTAGACGGTGCGCCCCTTGAGCACGACGGGGGCGCGGATGGCGGCGATGGCGGCGCGTTGCGCGCGCGTGAGGCACGACGCGGCCGCGACGTCGTCGGGACAGGCCGGCAGGCGGTCGAGCGCGAAGTCGCAGGTGCGCGGATCCTCGAGCACCCCGTCGCTCACGCCGTCGCGGGCATCGCATGCCGCGAGCACGCCGGCCTGGACGAGCTTGAGGTTGTCGAGCGTCACGGCGGGGCGCGAGAAGTCGCCCGTCGGATAGAGCGCCTGCAGCGTCGCGATGAAGCGCACCGCGGTGGCCGTGAAGTCGGCGGCCGGGGCCAGCGCGACGATGCCGTCGAAGTCGCCGGGGTAGCGCTGGGCCTCCATCAGCGCCTCGCGCCCGCCGTTTGAGCAGCCGAAGAAGTACGACTTGACCGGCGGCGAGCCGTAGTAGGCGCCGATCAGCTGCTTGGCCACTTCGGCCGTGCGGTGCACCGCCCGGTGGGCGTAGTCGACGATCCGGTCCGGATGCCCGAGTGCCCAGTTGGCGTTGATCGGCGTTCCCGCGTGACCGGCGTCGGTGCCGACGGTCGCGTAGCCGTCGTTGACGCTCCCCGCGGCCTGGTTCTCGGGCGAGCCCGCGAAGCCGCCCGCGCCGCCCATCATGAAGCGGCGGTTCCAGTCATCGGGGAGCAGGAGCTCGAAGCGCGTCTCGGCGCCGATGACGCCGCGCACGCGGCAGTGCGCGACCCTGGGGCCGAGCGGGAGCCGCGGATTGGCGGGCACGGCGGCGGCGTCGGTGATGCGGACGTCGGGGACGGTGGCGTTCGCGAGCGCGGCGCAGTCTGCGGCGGCCGATCTGGTAACGCGCGCCACCTCGGCGGCAGGCGGAGACGCAACGACGACCGACAGCAGCAGGGGCAGGATGAGGGAATGCATGGCGCGATCGGGGGGAGGGTGTGTCGATGTGCGGTCGGGCGGGCGCCCAAGAATGGACCGCGGAGTGGTGCGAGGCCAGACCCGGTCGTGGGCGCCAGACCGGCTCCCTCCGGCGTCCTACCCTCCGCCCCCGTCACCGCGATCACGACCCGTTTCCCGCCGATGGACCTTCGCGAACAGCTGCAACGCACTGTGGGTGACGGATTGCGCCTGGCCCATGAACTGGGCGGCGGCGGGATGTCACGCGTGTTCGTGGCCGAAGACCTGTCGCTCGGCCGCAAGGTGGTGGTGAAGGTGCTGCCGCCGGAGACGGCCGGGCAGCTGTCGGTGGAGCGGTTCCGCCGCGAAATCGCGATCGCCGCACGGTTGCAGCATCCCCACATCGTGCCGCTGCTCGCAGCCGGCGAGTCCGGCGGGCTCGCCTACTTCACGATGCCGTTCGTGAGCGGCGAATCGCTCCGGCAGCGGTTGGCGAGCGACGGCGCACTCCCGATCGCCGACGCGGTGCGGTTCCTGCGCGAGGTCGCGAGCGCGCTCGCCTCAAGCGGATCGGGCTGGTGCGCTGAGCGCTCGTTGCCCCGCGCCCGCGCACCGCGACATCGGCACGGGGGCGCGGGGCGCCGTCCGTCGCTCAACCCAGCGGCATGCTGCGCGCGTTGGCCGCGAGCCAGCCGCTGAAGTCCTGCAGCGCCGGGAACAGCTCGCGCGCGCGCTTCGCATCGCGATGGCGCTGGAACTCCTCGCCCATGATCGCCTGGTACTGGAACATGTTCCCGAGGTCCTCGGCGCCCGGGAAGCCGAGACCGCGGTAGGTGTCGAAGGGCACGTCGAGGAAGTGGACGGTCTTGCCGAGCGCCTGGCCCATCTTCGCCGCCATGTCGGCGCCGCTCAGCGACTCGCCCGCGATACCGATGCGCTGCCCGATGGTGGACGCGCCCGCCCTGAAGATGCCGTACGCGCAGCCGCCGATGTCGCCCGCCGCAATGCCGGGGAGCTTGGCGCCGCCCAGCGGCAGCGCGAGCGTGTACGCGCCGTTCTCGCCGGCGCGCGGCCCCATGCCGAAGTGGATGAAGTTGTCCCAGTAGAACGCGGCCAGCATGTAGGTCGTGGGCGCGGCCTCGGTGGCGAAGACGTGGTCCACCTGTCCCTTCGCGTCGAAGTGCGGGCACTTGTACTGCCCCTGCAGGGTCGGGAGCCGCGTGTCAGCGAGCGGGATCGCCAAGCGCGTGTCCTCGAGCGTGGACCAGATTACATGCTGCACGCCGGCCGCCTTGGTCGCGCGCGCC
This sequence comes from Gemmatimonadota bacterium, assembly GCA_016200495.1. GTDB lineage: Bacteria > Gemmatimonadota > Gemmatimonadetes > Gemmatimonadales > Gemmatimonadaceae > JACPPC01. The sequence continues at coordinate 6,616 of JACQES010000169.1, read as the reverse complement.
ATGGCCGAGGCCTGCGCTCCCTCGCGCTCGGCGGAGAGGTGCTCCCAGAAGTTGGTGACACAGAACGCGCCGTGCGCACCGGCCAGGGCCGGCGCCAGCGTCTCGGGCTTGTCCGCGTCGGCCGCGACGACGGTGATCCCGGCGGCGGCAAGGGCCTTCGCCTTGTCGGAGCCGGGGTTGCGGGTGAGCGCGCGGGCCTCGAACGGGCCGTTCGGGTCCGCGGCGATGGCGCGAACGAGGCCGCCGCCCTGGGCGCCGGTGGCGCCAAAGACGGCGATGATCTGCTTGCCGGGCATGTCGTACACTCCGTGGGATTGCGTGAGCATCGGCGAGGCGCCCGAGAGGGCGACCACGACCGTGAGAGAGACGTCGCCTGGTTCGCGGTGCGCGCAGGGCGTGACTGGCGCGCACCGCCGTCCGGGCGCACTGTGAAGCCGTGCGCCGCGCGCGCGGTTCCCTCAGCCCTCCCTGCGATGCCCCTTCGTGTCCGATCTGCCTCATCCGTCGCCGTGCTCGCGTGTGGCCTCGCGTCGGCGTCTCCCTGCGTGCCGGCCGCGACGGCGCAGGGGAGCGTGCCGGCCCCGGCGCCCGCGGTGATCGCCATCAAGGCCGGCCGCCTGATCGACGGCACGGGCGCCGCGCCCGTGCTCAACGCCGTGATCGTGATCGAGGGGGACCGGATCAAGGCGGCCGGCGCCGGCGTCGCGATTCCGGCGGGGGCGCGCGTGATCGACCTGTCGAAGGCGACGGTGCTACCCGGCCTGATCGACTGCCACACGCACGTGACGGTGTCGCCCGGGGTGCTCGGCGACCAGTTCCGGCGCAGCTACATCGACGCGGCGATCATGGCGCCCAGCCATGCGAAGGCGACGCTCGAGGCCGGGTTCACGACGATCCGCGACGTGGGGGCGAGCGCGTTCGTGGACATCGCGCTGCGCAACGCGATCGATCGCGGCGAGATCCCGGGGCCGCGCATCATCGCGGCCACGATGCCGATCAGCGCGACGGGCGGGCACGGCGACATCAACGGCCTGTCGCCCACGGTGCACGACGACACGCCATCGGGCGTCGCCGACGGCGTGGAGGCGATCCGGGCCAAGGTGCGCTGGGAGGTCAAGTACGGCGCGGGGGTCATCAAGGTGATGGCCACGGCGGGCGCGATGTCGGAGGAGGAGTCGGTGGAGGCCGCGCTGTACACGCAGGCCGAGCTCGACGCGGTGGTGGACGAGGCGCGCATGTGGGGCCGACGCGTGGCGGCGCATGCGCACGGGGCCGAGGGGATCAAGCGCGCGGTGCGGGCCGGCGTGGCGTCCATCGATCACGGCACCTTCCTCGACGAGGAAGGGGCGCGGATGATGGTGGAGAACGGGACCTACCTCGTGAAGGACTCGTACGAGGACCGGTGGCTCCTCGAGCACGGGCCCGAGCTGGGGCTGGCCAAGGTGGTGCTGGCCAAGCTCGCGAAGGTGGTCGCGGGCCACGAGTCGGCGTTCCGGCTCGCGCGACGCATGGGGGTGAAGATCGCGTACGGCACCGATGCGGGCGACATCCCGCACGGCGAGAACGCGAAGCAGTTCCGCGACTTCATCGCGTGGGGGATGCCGCCGATGGATGCGCTCCTCACGGCGACGCGCAACGCGGCCGACCTGCTCGGGATGTCGAAGGACGTGGGGGCGGTGACGCCCGGCCACTTCGCGGACCTGATCGCGGTGCCGGGCGATCCGCTCGCCGACATGCGCGTGATGGAGCGCGTGAGCTTCGTGATGAAGGGGGGCGTGGTGGCCAAGGGGGACGTGCGGTAGCGCGCCGCCGCGCCCGCTTTCATTGTTGAGCGATGCCGTGCGTGTTCGCGCACGGCGCCTCCCCCCTATCCCCCCGACGGCATGAGCGAGTCCGCCTCCGAGCGCTACGTGATGGGTTACGACGACCGCGAGCGGCGTCGGCTGCAGCTGCAGGCCGCGATCATCAACCCGACCACGGACCAGCTGCTGCGGCGCGCCGGGCTGCGCGCCGGCATGCGGGTGCTCGACATCGGGTCGGGGGTGGGGGACGTCGCGCTCGTGGCCGCGCGCATCGTGGGCCCCACGGGGCACGTGACCGCCTGCGACCTGGACGAGCGGGCGCTGGCCGTGCTGACCGAGCGCGCGACGGCCGAGGGGATCACGCACGTGCAGACGGTGGCCGGGGACGTGAACGCGCTCGCGCAGCCGCGCACCTTCGACGCGGCCACCGGTCGCCACATCCTGATTCACCTCGCCGACCCGCTGGCCATGATCCGCGCCGTGATGTCACACGTGAAGCCCGGCGGCCTGGTCGAGTTCCAGGAGTTCGATTTCTCGGTGCTGCACCCGGCGTACCCGCCGACGCCACTGCGCGACCAGGCGGTCGCGATCTTCCGCGACTTCTTCGCGCTCGCGCGGCACGGCAACATGGGCACGCGGCTGCCGGCCCTGTTCCTGCAGGCGGGGCTCGCCGAGGTGGAAGGGCGCGTGGAGTATCCGATCAGCAACGGCGGGCCGGAGAGTCCCTACTACGAATGGATCAGCGACTCGCTGCGCTCGATCCTGCCGCGCGCGCAGGCGGCCGGCGTGACGGGCACGGCCGACCTCGACATCGACACGCTGGAGGCGCGGCTTCGCGCGGAGTGCGTCGCGACGGGCGCCGTGCTGCCGGGCCCGACGATGGTGGGGTGCGTGGGGCGGGTGCCCTGACGCGCGCGATGGCCCTGCGGCGGGGCGGCCCGCGCTGGTGCGGCGGGCCGACCGCGAGCAGGTGCGGTGCAGGCGGCAGTCGCTACCGCTGGTGCACCAGTTCGCCGTTCACGTAGGCCCGCTCGACCCACGTCTTGACGCTGAGCGGATTGCCGTCGAGCACGATCACGTCGGCGTCCTTGCCCACCTCGAGTGATCCGACGCGGTCGGCGATGCCGAGGATCGTGGCGGGCACCAGCGTGACCGCCTTGAGCACGTCGGCGTCGGCCATCCCGTAGCCGGCCGCGATCGACGCGTCGAGCAGGAGCCACTTGCCGCTCACCGCCGGCGCCAGCGTGCCGAAGGCGCGCGCAAAGCTGGCGATGGCGGTCGTCACGCCGGCGGCCGTGAGGCGCCCGGCCAGCCGCTCGTCCACGGGCGGGTAGTCCTGCTTGTCGGGAATCTCCTCGTTGCTCACGTAGGGGTGCGACACCTGCCCGAGCACGACGGGCACCTTGCGCCGCGCGAGCTCGTCGCGGAACTCGTACGCGGCCGCGCCGCCGTCGATGATGAGCTGGAGGTTGAACTCCTCCGCGAGGCGCAGCGCCGAGCGGATGTCGGTGGCGCTGTTGGCCTGGATGCGCGCCGGCATCTCGCGCGCGAGCAGCTTGCCGAGCGCCTCGTTGCCAAGGTCGCGCGGCAACGACGGATTCGCCGCGCGGTTGCGCACGTACTCCTGCGCCTTGATGAGCGCCGCGCGGATCATGGCGACTTCGGCCATGCGCGTGTACGGGTCGCGGTTGCGCGCGCGTGCGGCCGACTTGGGCGGGGTGCCGAGCGTCATGTCCATCGCGGCGATCTCGCGGACGAGCATGGCCTCGACGTTGGGGCCCGCGTTCTTGGCAATGAACCCCTGGCCGCCGATGATGGTGGCGTCGGCCGGGCTCGGGTACATGGTGGTGACGCCGCCGGCGAGCAGTTCCTTGTTGCGGAGCGGCCCGGGCTTGCCGCCGCCGAAGGTGCCGAAGGGGTTCCAGCTCTCGAAGGCGCGGAGCCCCGGCGTGACCGGGTCGCTCGCCTCGTTCTGGTCGGTGGCCTCGAGGCCGATCTGCGTGGCGGCGTCGATCACGCCGGGCATGACGTACTTGCCCCTGGCGTCCACGATCTCCGCGCCGGCGGGAATGGACACGTTGGCGCCGACGGCGACGATCTTGCCGCCGCGCATGACGACCGTGCCGTTGGGAATCGCGGGCCCCGAGATCGGGAGCACGGTGCCGCCGCGGATGGCGACGGCCTTGTCCTGCGCGCGGGCCGTCGGGGCGCCGAGCAGCAGGGCGCCGAGCGCGAGCGCGCGGGGAAAGCGCGCGCCGGGCCGCCGAGCGCCGAGCGCGGAGACGGTGCGGGCGAGGTGAAGCGCCGTTCGCCCGCGAAGCACATGGAGGATCGTCATCTCAGTTGCCCTCCTTGGTGCGCTCGAACGCCAGCTTGCCCGAGTTGAAGACCATGTCCACGCGCGAGCGCGGCTCGTACCAGGCGCCGTCGAAGATCACGAGGTCGGCGTCCTTGCCCACCTCGAGCGAGCCGACGCGATCGGCGACGTGCGCGATCTGCGCGGCGTTGAGCGTGACCATCTTGAGCGCCTCCTCCTCGGGCACGCCGTAGCGCATGACGATCGCGGCGCAGAGGCGGAGCCACTTCTGGTTGATGACGGGGGCATCGGTGTGCATCGCGACCTTGACGCCGGCCTTCCACAGCGTGGCGGGGCCCGAGAGCGCGTCGTCGGTCACGCCGATGCGCGGGCCGAGCGGCAGCACCACCGCGCTCACGCCGCGCTTCGCGATCTCGGGGGCGAGCTTGTAGGCCTCGGTCGAATGATGCAGCGTCAGGTCGAAGCCGAACTCGTCCTTGAGGCGGAGCAGCGTCATGACGTCGGTGGCCGAGTGTACGTGGGCGCGGACGTACGTCTTGTGCGTGAGCACGTCGCTCATGGCCTCGTAGCCGAGGTCGCGCGCCGGGGGCGTCCCCTTCTGGTCGCCGTCGGCCCACTTCTTCTGCGCGGCCATGTATTCCTGCGTCTTGATGAGGTACTGCCGCAGGTTGGCGGCGACGCCCATGGTGGTGGTCGGGTAGCGTTCCCGCGACTTGGCGCCCATCGCGAACTTCATGCCCCCCTTCTCGAGCAGCAGCCGGTCGGCGAGGCCGTCGCCCGTGGTCTTGATGACGATGGCCATGCCGCTCACGTTCTCGCCCGAGCCGGGACCGGTGACGATCGTGGTGACGCCGCCCGAGATCGCGTCCTTGAAGTCGGGGTCGGCGAGGTCGAGCGCGTCGAGGATCCGGTGCTGCGGGCCCACGACCATCGGCGAATCGTTCAGGTCGGTGGGCCGCGCGCCGATGTGCGAGTGGTTGTCCACGAAGCCCGGCACGATGTCCTTGCCGGTGGCGTCGATGATCCGGGCACCCGCCGGCGCGTTCACCGACGACCCGATGGCGGTGATCTTGCCGCCCTGGATCAGGATGGCGCCGTTCCGGATGGGGGCGCCGGAGGCCGGATGGATGGTGGCGCCGCGGATGACCGTCGCGTCGCCCTGCGCCGCGAGGACGGCGGGCACGACGGCGATGGCGACGCCGGAGAGGAACCGAGCGACCTGCATGGGGGACCCTCGTCGAGTGGGGGAGCGAGCGTGGCAAATGTGCGCGCGGAACCGGCACGGGGGAATGCGCGCTTGCCCGCCGGGAGCAGCCCCCTTCAATTGACGGTCATGGAAGCCCATGAGCTCAAGGCAGCGCAGGCGCCGCTCAAGGAACGCTACCGGCAGGATCCCGCCGCGGCGCTGGTGACGCTCCGCGCCGAGGGGCTGGCCGAGGGACTCGCCTGCAGGGTGTCCACGGGAAAGGCGCTGGTGGAGGCCGGGCTCCACCGGGCCACGGGCGGCGACGGGTCGCAGGTCTGCTCGGGCGACATGCTGCTCGAGGCGCTGGTCGCCTGCGCCGGCGTCACGCTCCGCGCGGTGGCCACGTCGCTCGGCATCGGCCTCGGCGAATCGCGCGTGGTGGCCGAGGGGGTGCTCGACTTCCGCGGCACGCTGGGCGTGGCGAAAGACGTGCCCGTGGGCTTCCAGTCGATCCGGCTGACCGTGGCGCTCGACACCGACGCCGACGCGGAGCAGCGCGCGACGCTGCTGCGGCTCACCGAGCGGTACTGCGTGGTGCTGCAGACGCTGCGGGCCGGGGTGCCGGTGGTGCTGGAGGCGGTGGCGGGCCCATATTGAGCCTGATGATCGGTCCTGCGCAGCGGGAGTCGCTCCCCGAAGGGCATCGCGTCGGCCGCTACACCATCGTGCGTCCCCTCGGCCGGGGCGGGATGGGCGTGGTGTACGTCGCGCGCGACGAGCGGCTCGGTCGCGAGGTGGCGCTCAAGCTGATTGACGGCGTGAACGAGGAGGCGACGGTCGAGCGGTTCTGGCGGGAGGCGCGCGCGGCCGCGAGCGTGAGCCATCCGCACATCTGCCAGGTGTACGAGGTCGAGGAGCTTCCCGAGGGGATCTGCCTCGCGATGGAACTCCTCGTCGGCGAGGCGCTCGACGCGCGGCTCGCGCGCGGGGCGCTGGCGCCGAGCGAAGCGACGCGCATCGCCGTGCAGATGCTCGGGGCGCTGGGCGCGCTCCACGACCGCGGCCTCGTGCACCGCGACATCAAGCCGTCGAACGTCTTCTGCACGCCGCACGGCGCCAAGGTGCTCGACTTCGGGCTCACGCGCGCGTCGGCCATGGCGATGGCGGAGATCGACGGCGGGGTGGCGCCGCAGGTGACGCGGACCGGGATGATCATGGGGACGCCGCGCCCATGGCCCCCGAACAGCTCACGGGCGAGCCACTCGACCACCGCACCGACCTGTACGCCGTGGGCGCGGTGCTGTTCGAGAT
>JACQES010000180.1 GCA_016200495.1 Gemmatimonadota bacterium | reverse complement strand
GCGCACGTGCCACGCGATCGCCTGCGAGACTCCCGATTGTCCGAGCTGCCAGAGCGCCGAGAGCGACTTCTGCGTGTGCGTCGCGTCGGCGGCCTCGGCGCCCCAGCGCTCGAGCTGGCCCACGCGCGCCTCGTCCGACGTCGCGACCAGCTCGGCCAGGTAGCGAGGGCGCAGCGTCGTCACGATCTCGTCGAGCCGCATCGGGCGCAGCCGGTCGAGGAGGCCGATGTTGGGGGTGACGCCGTCCTCGAGGGCCTTGAGCAGTCCGCGCAGGTCGCCGCGATACCAGCCATGCAGCACGTCCACGGCCGCGCGCTCCACCGGGGGGAGCACCGGCGTGTCGGGTCCGAGCGCGAGGTGCCGGTAGCGGCGCTCGAGCAACTCGTGCACGTCGGACGCCGTCAGCGGTTCGAGGGGGTGCAGGGTGAAGGTGGTGCGCACCTGCGGATGCGTCAGCACCATCGCCTGCACGGCGTCGGTCGTGCCGACGAGCACGACGTGCAGCCCCGGATGCATGAGCATCGGGTCGCGGAGGTCGCGCAGCAGCGCCGCCGCGTGCTCGACATCCGCGTCGCCGAGGTTCTCGAGGTTGTTCACGTGCACCACGAGCCCCGCGGCGCCGCTCTCGCGCACGAGGGCCAGCAGGTCGCGTAGCACGCGCGGGCCGTCGAGCAGCAGGTCGCGCGGCACCGTGGAGCTCGCGCTGCGGTTCGCGCTCGCGCCGAAACCGGCCATCGACAGGCCGCCGCCGCCCATCAGCTCGCGCGCGGCGCGCACGAGCACCTGCGCCGATCGCATCGCGGGATGATCCAGGACGTGCGGGCGGTTGGCGAAGAGCGTGTCGTACACGCCGCCCAGGAAGCGCCCGAAGAGCGACTCCGCCGTGTCGCCGCTCAGCACCGCCACGAAGGCGTCCGAGGTGAGGTAGCTGGCCGCCTGCGCGCTCGCCTTGAGCCGCTTGACCAGCGTCGTCTTGCCGACGCCCGCGCCGCCGTGGATCGCACGGCGCGAGGAACTCGCCCCGGCGCCGAACAGGCCGTCGGTGAGCACGCGCAGCTCCCGCTGGCGCCCCACGAACAGGTCGAGCGAATGCTCGGCGTCGTCGTTCCCGAGGGGATCCTGCCAGAAGGGCGAGGCCCGCAGGCCGAACGCGTTCCACGGATTGCGCGGTGGAGTCATCGGTGCCGGAGTATCAGTTACGACAGCGCAAATGCTGATAGGCAGTAAATATTAGTGATATAACTGATGTATGGCAACTATCAGGATACTTCGGGAATGCGGTGGTACTGGAGCCGAGCGCCAGAACGCGCGACATCCCCTTGACCGAACTGATGTTGCCTATAATATACCAATCAGCTAATTAACCGGATGGTATAACGTGCAGGACACCCTCAGCCAAACCTTTTCCGCGCTCGCCGACCCGACCCGTCGGGCGATCCTCGCGCGGCTCAGGACCGGGGAGGCCACCGTCAGCCAGCTCGCGGAACCGTTCCTCGGGCGGATGACGCTGCCCGGTGTGACCAAGCACCTCAAGGTCCTCGAGCGCGCCGGCCTCGTCACCAAGGGACGCGAGGCGCAGTGGCGCCCGTGCACCCTCAACGCGGCCCCGCTCAAGGACGCCGCCCAGTGGATGGAGGAATACCGCGTCCACATGGAAGCGAGCCTCGATCGCCTGGGCGACTACCTCAAGACCATCACCATCTCCACCGACTCCACCACCTCCACGCCGGACACGACCGATGACGACGACCGCGACGCCTGAGACCAACCAGATCCGGATCACCCGCCTGTACGACGCGCCCGTGGCGCTCGTCTGGGAAGCGTGGACCGATCTCAAGCACGTCGCCCAGTGGTGGGGGCCGCGGGGCTTCACCATCACCACGCACCACAAGGACCTCCGCCCGGGCGGCAGCTGGACGTACACGATGCACGGGCCCGACGGGAAGGACTGGCCGAACTTCGCGCGCTACCACGAGGTCGTGCCGCGCGCGCGGCTCGTGTACGACCATGGCGCGACCTCCGAGGACACGGCGCCGCTCTTCCACGTGACGGCCCTCTTCCGCGACGTGGGCGGAAAGACCGAGCTCGACATGACGATGACGCTGCCCACGCCGGAGGCCGCGACCGCCACCAAGGCCTTCATCAAGCAGGTGGGCGGCAATTCCACCTGGGACCGCCTGGCCGAGTACCTCGAGGCGGAGACCGCGAAGCGCGACATCTTCGTCATCAACCGCAGCTTCGAGGCGCCGATCGCGACGATGTTCGACCTGTGGACCAGGCCGGAACACTTCGCGAAGTGGCTGCCGCCGACGGGCTTCACGATGGAGTTCCGGCGCTCGGACATCCGCGCCGGCGGCAGCGCCTTCTATGGCATGACCAACGGGCAGTTCACGATGTACGGTTGCGTGCAGTACCTCGAGCTGCGGCGCCCCGACCGCCTGCGGTACGTGCAGTGGTTCACCGACGCGGAGGAGAAGATCTCGCGGCACCCGGGCGCCCCGGTCTGGCCCGAGAAGATGCTCACCACCGTCACCTTCACGGCCGAGGGCCCGGCCCAGACGCGCGTCATGGTGCGGTGGGAACCCTACGGGAACGCGACGCGCGAGGAAGTCGCGGCGTTCGTCGCCGCGCGCGCCGGGATTACGCAGGGGTGGACCGGCTCGTTCGACAAGCTCGAGGACGTGGTGGCGGCCCTGCCCACCACCTGACCAACCCAGAGGTCAGTCGCGCGCGCGGAACGACTCCACGACGACCCACGCGGCCGCCAGCAGGGCGCAGTTGGTGACGACTTCGCCCCGCTGGAATTCGCTGAGCTGCCCCGTGAACACGCGGGGCAGCCAGACGATCAACAGGAAGAGGCCCATCTGCACGGCCGACAACGTGGCCGCGAGTCGCGCCAGCACGCCGAGCGCGACGGCGAGCCCGGCGGCGATGAACGTGGCGCCCGTGAAATACGCCCACGCGACGTGCCACGGCAGCCACGCCGGAATCAGCACCGTCGTGTTGTCGAGGTACATGAAGTGCGCGAGCCCGAACGGAATGAACGAGATGCCGTAGAGCACGTGGGCGATGCGGATGCCGGTGTCGCCGGCCAGGCCGCCCAGGCGCGCGCGATCCGCGTCGCCGGCGTGTCGCACGTAGAGCACCCACGCGCCCGCGACCATCACCGCGGTGCCGCCGAAGGTCCACGCCACCAGCACGAGCGGATGCTGGAAGAAGAGGAACGGGAAGCGCAGGACCGCGAGCCACGCGAGGAGCGTGGCGAACAACACGCGGGATGCGATGCGGGCGGTGCGCGGCACGAGCAACCCGATGCCGCCGCCGAGCGAGATCAGCGCCGTGAAGTAGGCGAGCGCCTCGCGCAGCGGCACCCCCTTGGGCACCGGCTGCCACACCTGCACGAAGTCGCGCTTCATGAGGCCGAGGATCCCAAGCCAGACCATGCAGGCGGCGAAGAGCGCCTGGCCGATGCTCAGCCGAGCTGAAGCGGGGCGATCAGCGGCGACATCGCGCGCGTCAGCACGTGCGGTCGCGTGCGGGAGGACGGGCGCAGTCGGCGAAGGCATCCGGGGGCTACACGCAGTGGAATCGCGGGTTCCTCGTTGCGCGGCAGGAGCGGGCCGCCGTGTACGCATTCCCGCAAAACAGATGCGCCGCCCGGCACCCGTCGTGCTGCAACGTGGGTGCCGGGCGGCGCGTCGGGTTTGTTCTGCGTTAGCGTCCCGGGCGCGGCAACGCCGACGGCGGGATCATGCCGTTCAGCCGCATGTAGTTCGAGATCTGGCTGTAGTGATCGGCCAGGTCGAGCGCATGGCCCAGCGCCATCGCGGCGCGCGTCACGGTGCGGCTGTTGCCGTTGAAGGTCAGCTTCTCCTGCTCGGGCAGCGTCGCGTCGGTGAGCTGGTCGAGCGCCTGCGCGCAGAACGCGAACGACGCCTTGAGCTTGCTCACCAGCTCGGCCTTGGGCCACGTGGCCTTCACCGAGTCGGGGGTCGTCTTGTCCTTGGGATCCTCGCTCGACTTCATCGCGCCGAACGTGTTGCAGAACAGGTACGAGTCGCTCGCCACGTGCTGGGCGATGTAGCCGATGGTCAGCTGCGCGGGCGTCGGCTTGTAGGTGAACTTCGACTCCGGGATGGAATCGAAGGCCTGGGCCAGCACGCGGTGCGACGCGAGGATGCGGCCCTTGAAGGCGGCGGTGATCGGGTTGGCCTGCGGGGCGGCAGGCTGCTGCGCGGCGAGCGCGACGGGCAGCGCGAGGGCGGCGGCGGTCAGACGGAGAAGGCGCATGGGAACTCCACGAAATGGGGGGAACCGACGGGATTGAGTCTGGGCGAGGGCGGTGACGCGCGCAACTGCTGGCGACCGGCCGCGGTTGGCGGCACCTTCTACCCCGCATGTTCCCCTGCCGCCCGTGACGCCTCCCGACCCCCTCGTGGCCGCCCTCGCCGGCCGCTACGCCATCGAGCGCGAGATCGGCGCCGGCGGCATGGCCACCGTGTACCTCGCCCGCGACCTCAAGCACAACCGCCAGGTCGCGCTCAAGGTCCTGAACCCCGAGCTGGGCGCGGTGCTGGGCGCCGAGCGGTTCATGGCCGAGATCGAGGTCACGGCCAACCTGCACCATCCGAACCTGCTCCCGCTGTTCGACTCGGGCGAAGCGGCCGGCTTCCTGTTCTACGTGATGCCGTTCGTCGAGGGGGAGACGCTCCGCGCGCGGCTGCGGCGCGAACGGCAGCTCGGCGTGGACGAGGCGGTGCGGATCGGCGCCGCCGTGGCGAGCGCGCTCGACTACGCGCACCGCCATGACGTCATCCATCGGGACTTGAAGCCCGAGAACATCCTGATGCACGAGGGACAGCCCCTCGTCATGGATTTCGGGATCGCGCTCGCGGTGAGCAAGGCGGGCGGCGCGCGCATCACGCAGACGGGGCTCTCGCTCGGCACGCCGCAGTACATGAGCCCCGAGCAGGCCACGGGCGATCACGCGCTCGACGCGCGGAGCGACATCTACTCGCTGGGCGCGGTGGTGTACGAGCTGCTCGTGGGCGATCCGCCGCACACGGGGAGCACGGTGCAGGCGGTGATCGCGAAGGTGATCACCGAGCAGCCGCCGAGCGTGCGCGCGACGCGCACGACGGTGCCGGAGCACGTGGACGCCGCGGTGATGACGGCGCTCGCCAAGGTGCCGGCGGACCGGTTCGCGACGGCATCGGCGTTCGCGGCGGCGCTCACGGGGCAGCAGGCGGTGTCGCTGCCGTCGGGGGTGCGGACGGTGAGCGGCGTGACGGCCGTTGGCGCACGGCGGCCGGCGGTGCGGGAGTTCGTGGCGTGGGGGGTGGCCGTGGCGGCGCTGGGCGCGGCCGGATGGCTGGCGACGCGGCCAACTCCGAGCGTGGTGGCGGGGCGCTTCCTGCTGGAGCTGCCGGAGAGCGTGACGTTCGGCAGCACCCTGTGGGTCGGGACGCAGATCGCCATGCGGCGCGACGGGGAGGAAGTGGTGTTCGTGGGCACGCGCTCGGCGCCGAGGGGCTCGATGCTGTATCGACGCGCGGCGCGGGAAGCGGCCGCGGTGCCGATCCAGGGCACGGACTCGGCCATCGCGCCCGCGTTCTCCCCGGACGGCCATGCGGTGGCGTTCGCCACGCGCAACGCGATCAAGCGGGTTCCCGTGGAGGGGGGGACGCCGCAAGTCATCGGCATGTCCACCGGCACGGATCGGGTCACGCACCTGAGCTGGGGGGAATCGGGCACCATCCTCTTCTCGACCACGCGCCTCAACGGTGGCGCGCAGCTGTGGGCGCTCAACGAACGCGGGGGTGCGCCCCCACGCCTCGTGGCTGGCACGGACTCCGCGCGCGGCGTGGTGGGCGTCGCGGCCCCGTCGATGTTGCCCGGCGGGACGCATGCGCTGGTCACGCTGCGCATCGGCTCGTCCATCAACAACCAGCTGCCCACGGATTCGATGGTGCTGGGCGTGGTCCGCGTGTCCGACGGCGCGCTGGAGCTGCTCGGGGTCTCGGGGAGCTCGCCGCGGTATGCGTCGCCCGGATTGCTCCTCTACGAAGCGCAGGGCATCATCAACGCCGTGCGATTCTCGGCGTCGAGCCGCAAGGTGGGCGGAACGCCCGTGGCACTGCCGCTGGGCTCGGCGCGGCTCGCGAGCGGCTGGTCGGACTTCGAGGTGTCCGAGAATGGCTGGATGACCTACGCCTCCGGCGCCAACCTTGCGACGACCACCATGTGGGCCGTGGACCGGAGCGGCAAGGAGCGCGAACTCAAGAGCAACGCGCTGCCGATCGTGAACACGACGCTCTCGCCCGACGGCCAGCGGGTTGCGGTGCGCGTGAGCGGCGGCGCGTTCAACTCGGGCGACATCTGGGTGTACGAAATCGCGAGCCGCGCGCTCACCCGCGTGACGAACAACGGGCAGAGCTATCGCCCGGCCTGGTCGCGCGACGGCACGCGGATCTACTTCATCTCCGGCGCCGGCGCCGCCACGACGGTGGTCTCGCGTTCATGGGACGGGACCGGCAGTGACTCGGTGCACGTGAGGATGGGGGCGCTGGCGGAGGTGGCCATCGGTCCGGCGCACGGGCTGTCCGCACTCCGCCTCCTCCGGCCGCGCCACATCTTCGTCGCGCCCACCGACACGCTGCAGAACGCGACGCCGTTCGTGACCGGGCCCGCCAACCAGACGTCCCCGGCCATCTCACCCGACGGCAACTGGCTCGCCTACCAGTCGGATGAATCCGGCGAGATCGAGGTATACGTGCGCCCGATGCGCGGTCAGGGCCCGCGCGTGCCGATCTCGGTGGGCGGCGGCATCCAACCCCGCTGGTCGCGCGAGGGCACGGAGCTCTTCTACCGGGGCCCCGCGCACCTCATGTCGGCGCGGGTGAGCGTGAGCTCCGGGAACACCCTGGTCGTGGCGCGCCGCGACACGCTCTTCACCGACCGGTACTCGCGCGGGGGGGAGGCCAACTGGTTCGACGTCTTCCCCGGCGGAAAGGAGTTCCTGCTGGTGAAGGGGTCGGAGGCGTCGGCCAAGGTGTACGTGGTGGCGAACTGGGAGAAGCTGATGGGGACGGGCGCGGTGGAGCGGTAGCGCTCGCTCCACGCGGCTACCGGCCGAGCCGATACCACGGCGGCCGCGCCGGCAGCGGCTTGCCGCACGGCACGCGCGCGAGCAGCTGTCCCTGGTCGCCGTCGAGGGTGACGGCGCTCCCGGCCGCGCACGCCGCGCTGACCGCATCGTAGAGCGCCGCGCCGTCATCGCCCACGCCGTGGCCGCTCACCCCCCACACGAGGTGCTCGGCGGCGAACGGCGCGCACGCCGGCACGGCGCCCGTGCGCGCGGGGACGCCCCACGCGAGGTCCACGCGCCGGCACGCCTGCGCCATGAGGTGAATGAGCGCCGTGCGCGCGAGCGACTGCTGCATGGACGCCGGTGGCGCGCCCGCGCTGGCTTCGATCGGCACGCCCACCGCGCGCATGCGCGCGACCGCGCCCGGCATGGCGTCGGCGGAGGCGAGGAAGGCACGCATCGCGGTGACGACGGAGTCCGGCACGCCGCCCGCGCGCAGGACTGTGAAGTAGCGGTCCTGGTCGTACGTGCCGCGCTGCGCGCGCGCGGCGACGATGAGATCATGCCAGACGGTGAAGAGCGTGGCCGATGGCGAGGCGCGGCGCATCGCGGCCGCCGTCCACACGGCCATCAGCACGCCGCAGTCGTACACCTGACGGATGGCGCCACGCGCGAGGGCGGTGGCCACGCTGCCGCGCGCTTCGTCGGTGGCGCAGCGGTTGATCGCTTCCTCGACGCGCGCCCGATGGCCGGCCTCGTCGATCACGCCGAGTGCGAGCATCACGTCGGCGGCCATCGCGTCGGCCGCCCCCTCGTGGATCCACGCGCCGGCGTCCTGGTCGGTGTTGGCGACGAGCTGGCCGTTCCAGAGGTGCGCGGATTCGTGGGCGATGAGGTGGAACGCCTGCTCGGCCGCCTCGCGCGATTGCGTCTTCCATCCGTCGCCCGTGAGCGTCATGGCCAGCACGCCGGTAAGGGTGCCACCGCCGCTCGAGAGGCCGCTCGCGGTCGTGTCGTTGAAGGTGTAGAGGACGGTCGGCTTCCACGGCAAGGCGACGCCGAACTGGCGGCGATAGGTGGTGAAGAGGCGCGGCAACTCGCGCGCAAACTGCTGCTGGAGCCAGGCCGGCACGCCGGGGTCCACGAGCGCGAGCACGTCCGGCGTCTCGATCGGCGTGGCGCGGCCCAGGTAGATGTACGTGCCCTCGCCCGTGGTGTCGGTCCACGTGACGGGGCCGTTGGTCACGCGCCCGCGAAGGATCGCGTGCGCATCGGCCGGGGGAATCACGTGCAGGCGCCGCACGCGCGCGCTGTCGGACCGGCCGGAATCGGCGATCGCGTTCAGGTGGCCGGTGTAGATCGCCACCGCGCCGCCGGTGAACGGGAGGAAGAACTCGTACTCCTTGGGCAGGTTCGCCGTGAATGGCGCGAACTCGAAGACGAGCTCCGCGAGCGGGGGTCGGCCGCTGTCCGCCGCGGCGACCTGCGCGCCACCCGCGCGCGCGAGATGGTAGCCCGGCGTGACGACCTTCCACGACCGTTCGCGGAAGAAGCCGCCGCTGCGTTCGAAGCGGAGCGACGACGCGGCGTGCGCGAGGCGATACGTCGCGCGCCAGCGGTCGGGGGCCACGCGTTCGAGCGTGACGGTGCTCGGTGCGCCGGCGCGTTGCGCGTGCGCGCGAGGCAGCGCCAGCGCGAGGAGGAGGAGGGTAGGGCGGAGTCGCATGGGGGGACGATGAGTCTGCCTTGGGACAACCGAGACCGCGAGACCGTTGCGCGTCGTCAGCGCGCCGGCGTGCGCGCCTTCACGCCGCAGGCCGTGCGCACGCACTCGCGGAGCCAGCGGTGCGCGGGGTCGGCGTCCAACCGCGGATGCCAGAGCAACGACACCGTGATCTCGCGGCTCGGAAACGGCAAGGCAAACGTGTGCATTCCGGCGCGCAGCGCCCCGGTGTGCCGCTCAGGGACGCTCGCGATCAGGTCGGAGGCCCGCGCGAGCGCGAGCGCCGAGGCGAAGCCGCCGAGGATGGCGACGACGATGACGCGCGTGAGGCCGAGCGGCGCGAGGGCGGCATCGATGGGATCGTCGTCGAGCCCGCGGCGCGACACCGAGATGTGGAGCCCCGCCGCGTAGCGGGCAGGGGTGACGCGGCCGCGCGCGAGCGGGTGGCCCGCGCGCACGACCCCCACGTATCGGTCATGGAAGAGCGCTTGCGCCCGGAGTTCCGGACTCGTCGTCGGCTCGATGACCCCCGTTTCGAGGTCCACGATCCCTTCGCGGAGCGCCGTCCCTTCCTTGTCCGCCTTGGGCACGAAGCGGAGCCGGACGCCGGGCGCCTCGCGACGGACCAGGCGCAGGATGGCCGGCCCGAAGTTCTCGACGAATCCCTCGCTCGTGCGGAGGGTGAAGGTGCGCGCAAGGCGCGCGAGGTCGACCTCCCGGTCCGGCCGCAGCACGGCCGCGCTCTCCTGCACGAGCTGGCGCACGCGCTCGCGCAGCTCGCGCGCTCGCGGCGTGGGCACGAGGCCGCGCCCGGCGCGCACGAGGAGCGGATCGCCGGTCACGGCGCGGACGCGCGCCAGCGCGCGGCTCATGGCCGAGGCGCTCAGCTCGAGGCGCCGCGCCGCGCGCGCCACGCTCCCTTCCTGCAGGAGCACGTCGAGGGTGACGAGGAGGTTCAAGTCGGGGTGGTCCATGACGGGAAGGTAACGTGGCATGGCGTGGCGTGCATGTATTGAGTGCGTGGCGTGCGCTCGACGCCATGTACCCTCGGCCCCATCGTCCGGGCATGACACGCACCGCCGCCGGACCGCTCGCCGCCCTGTCGCTGGCCATGCTGCTCTCGTCGCTGGGAACGAGCATCGCGAACGTCGCGCTGCCGACCCTCGCGGGGGCGTTCGGCGCTCCGTTCCAGGCGGTGCAGTGGGTCGTGCTCGCCTACCTGCTCGCGAGCACCACGCTCATCGTGAGCGCGGGGCGCCTGGGCGACCTCGTGGGGCGCCGCCGCCTGCTGCTCGCCGGCATCGCGGTCTTCACGCTCGCGTCGGGACTGTGTGCCGCGGCCCCGTCGCTCGGCCTGCTCGTAGCCGCGCGCGCCATGCAGGGCGTGGGCGCCGCCGTGATGCTGGCGCTCACCGTCGCGTTCGTGGGGGACACCGTGCCGAGCGACCAGACGGGGCGCGCGATGGGACTGCTCGGCACCATGTCCGCCACGGGGACGGCGCTCGGGCCCTCGCTTGGCGGGTTGCTGATCGCGGCGCTCAGCTGGCGGGCGCTCTTTGCCGTGAACGTGCCGCTCGGCATCGTGGCGTTCGCGCTCGCGCTCGCCTTCCTGCCCAAGGACGTGCACCGGTCCGGCGTGTCGCGTCCCCGATTCGACGCGCCCGGCACCGCACTGCTCGGCGTCGCGCTCGGCTGCTACGCGCTCGCGGTGACGGTCGGGCGAGGCGAGTTCGGATGGCTCAACGCGACGCTGCTGTCGGTTGCCGGCGTCGCCGTCGCGCTGTTCGTGGCCGTGGAGTCGCGCGTCGCGGCGCCGGTCGTGGAACTCGCCATGTTCCGCGACCGTGCCCTCCGGGCCAGCCTCGCCATGAGCGCGCTCGTCTCGACCGTGATGATGGCGACGCTCGTCGTGGGCCCGTTCTACCTGACGCGCCGCCTGGCGCTGGGCGCGAGCGCGGTGGGATTCGCGCTCGCGGTGGGACCGATCGTCACGGCGCTCACGGGGGTGCCGGCGGGGCGGCTCACCGACCGGATCGGCGCGCGACGGGTCGCGATGCGCGGCCTCACGGGGATCGCGGGCGGGGCACTGCTCCTGGCGGTGCTCCCGACGACGCTTGGCCTCGCCGGCTACCTGGGCCCGATCGCGCTGATGACCGTCTGCTACGGGCTCTTCCAGACCGCCAACAACACGCTCGTGATGGCCCACGTGCCGGCGCCCCGTCGCGGCGTCACCTCGGGACTGCTGAGCCTGTCGCGCAACCTGGGGTTGATCACGGGGGCGTCGGTCATGGGCGCCGTGTATGCCGTGGTGTCGGCGCGCCTGGACGCCGAGCACGGTCGAGCCGCCGCGGCGGCGGCCGGGATGCACGCGACGTTCGTGGTTGCAGCGCTCCTCATGCTCGGCGCCCTCGCGCTGCTCGGTCGAACCAGCGCAGCGTTGCCTCGAGAAGTCACTGTTGCGGTGCGCGCATGACCACGTGGCCGCGCGTGCCAGCCAGACCACGCCGATGCGTGATCGGCGTGCCACCCCACCACCCCACGGGAGAGTCACCATGTTCAACCGCACCGCGTGTACCATGACCGCCTCGCGCACCGTCCGTTCTGCGCGCCGCACGGCTGGACGTGTCGCCGTCGTCGGCGCGTTGGCCATGAGCCTCGCCACGTCCTCCGACGCGCAGGAGGCGGCCGACACGGTCGGGCGCTTCCAGTTCGTGGTGTCGTCCGGCGCGCTCGTCCCCACCGGCGTCCAGCGCGACGCGATCGCGCGCGGCGACCTGACCACCGCGCAGCTCTCGTACCTCGTGCGGCCGGGTGTCGCGCTGACGAGCAGCATCGGCTGGTCGCGGAGCCATGACCTCGCGCTGGCCGGCCAGCGGACGCTGGACGTGTTCACCTACGACGTGGGGGCCGAGTGGCGGGGCCGCGCGTGGACCGATGGCGACCGGTGGAGCCTGATGCCGTTCGCGGGGGCCGGCGCGGGCGGGCGCAGCTACAGCCATCGCCACCTCGGCACCGAGAGCACGCACAACCTGGCCGGCTACGCGAGCGTGGGCGGCGAGGTGGGCTACGCGCGCGTGCGGCTCCGCCTCGAGGCGCGCGACTACCTGACCGGCTTCAAGGCGCTGGGCGGCGTTGGTGCGAGCGGCGCTCGCAATGACGTGGCGCTGCTCCTGGGCCTCCGCATCACGGGGCCGGTCCAGTGAGCACGCTCGCGCTCCCGCAGGCGACGCGCCGGTCGGAGTGGTGGATTCCGGCCGGCCTGATCGCCCTGAGTTTGGTGCCGGCGCTGGCCGGTTCGGCGCGCGTGGCCGAACTGGCGCGAGGGGCGCCGATGACGGCCGACAACGCGCGGTTCGTGATGATGCCGCTGCCGGTGGTGCTGCACGTGCTCGCAGCCATTCCCTTCAGCATGATCGGTGCGTTCCAGTTCGCCCCGGGGTTCCGGCGGCGGCATCGCGTCTGGCATCGCACCGCCGGCAAGGCGCTCGTGGCCATGGGGCTGGTCTTCGTGCTGGTGGGGAAGCCAGGGGAAACGGAGCGCGGGGTGATGATGGGCGCGGGGTGGGTGATCAACGTGGTGGTGGCCGAGTGGATCATCCGGCGGCGGAAGACGCCGCGCGCGGGCACGCAGCATCGGGGGATCGCGGCCGCCTAGGGTAGCGGCTGGACGGCGGCGTGGGGGCGGGTGGCGCCGAGGTGGCGTCACCAGTCAGTGGATTGGCGCAAACTGTCCAAACTCGGGTGGCGCGGAGGTCGTACGGACGGCCAGGCACCGGATCGTCCACCTTCCCGCCACGCGGGACACGCCACCCCACCCCGAGGTACCAGCATGCGCTCGATCCCGACCCTCCTCCTCGCGTCGCTCGCGGTCACGACGGCGTGGGCCCAGGGGAGCAACCCGGCCGCGTCACGGGCCACGCACACCGTCGCCGGCGCCGCGTCCGGTCGCATCGCCTTCGTCCATGCCGAGGTGATTCCGATGGATCGCGAGCGCGTGCTGCACGACTACACGGTGGTCGTGGACGGCGGCACGATCACTGCCGTCGGGCCGTCGGCCTCGGTGCGCGTGCCCGCGGGCGTCGAGCGCGTGGACGCGCGCGGCCGCTACCTGATGCCGGCGCTCGCCGACATGCACGTGCACCTGCTCGACGATGCCTGGAAGATGATGCTCACCCCTGAAGCCAAGGCGGCGAGCGCGGTGATTCCCGACGAGGCGTTCCTGCTGCCGTACCTCGCCAATGGCGTCACGGCCGTGCAGGTGCTCTCGGCCAACGCGTACGACCTGGCGCTCCGCGAGCGGATCCGTCGCGGCGAGGTGCTCGGGCCGCGCATGATCCTCGCGCCGATGGTGGACGGCCCCGACCGCGCGTGGCCGCCGCCGATCAGCACCTGGGTGGCGACGCCGGCCGCGGCCGCCGCGGCGGTGCGACGGATGAAGGCCGAGGGGTACGACAAGATCAAGGCGTACTCGTTCCTGTCGCGCGAGCAGTACGACTCGATCGTGGTCGCGGCACGCGAACAGCACATGGACGTGATCGGGCACGTGCCGTACGCGCTGTCGGTCGAGGAGGTGGTCGCGGCCGGTCAGCGCTACATCTCGCATTCCGAGGAGATCGCCAAGCACGCCGCCACGTACGACTCGGCCACCATCGACCGCTACGCCACGCTGCTCGTCAAGAATGGCGTCTGGATGTCGCCGACGCTCGTGACGACGCACGCCTTCCTCGACCTGTTCGATGATCCAGGCAGCGTGGGCCGGCGTCCGGAAGCCGAGTACTTCCGGCACCCGATGCAGGCGGGGGTGTGGGGCTTCCTGCTCGACAGCCTCTACTTGAAGATTCCCGCCAGCGGGCGGCGCAGCATCCGCGACGGGTACGAGCAATTCCAGCTGGCGTTCACGCGCGTGTTCGCGCGGAAGGGCGGCAAGCTGCTCGCGGGCTCCGACACGCCGCTGCCGGGGCTCGTGCCGGGGTTCGCGCTGCACCGCGAGCTGCGCGAACTGGTGAACGTGGGGCTCACGCCCTACCAGGCGCTGCAGAGCGCGACCACCGGACCGGCGGAGTACCTGGGCGAGCGTGATCGCCGGGGGATCGTGGCCACGGGGCAGGCGACCGACCTCGTGCTCCTCACGGCGAATCCGCTCGCCGACATCGCGGCGGCGTCCACGGTGGATGGCCTGCTGATGCGCGGACAGTGGCTGCCGGGCGAAGAGCTCAGGCGGCGGATGCGGGCCACCGTGGCGTCCGCTCGCACGCCGTAAGTGCGCGCGATCGAGGCGGCTGGACGCGGCATGCACGCGGCCG
>JACQES010000179.1 GCA_016200495.1 Gemmatimonadota bacterium | reverse complement strand
GCCGCCGCGAGCATCGGCGTCGCCGTGGCGCGGCCCGGCGACGGGCCCGACGAGGTGATCCGCAACGCCGACGCCGCCATGTACTTCGCCAAGAAGCGCGGCAAGCGCACCTTCGAGGTCTTCGCCCCGGCCATGCACGAGGCCGCGCTCGAGCGCCTCGTGCTCGAAGCCGACCTCCGCGAGGCGATCGCGCTCGAGCAGTTCGCGCTCGTGTACCAGCCGATCGTCGACATCCGCACCCGCGCCACGATCGGCTTCGAGGCGCTCGTGCGCTGGCACCACCCGGCGCGCGGGCTCGTGTCGCCGGCGCAGTTCATTCCCGTGGCCGAGGAGACGGGACAGGTCGTCGCGATCGGCCGCTGGGTGCTGCTGGAAGGGTGCCGCCAGGCCGCCGAATGGCGGCGCGTGATGGCGGCGGCGGCGCGGGGTGAAGCCGCCACGGCCCCGATCGGCGATCCGGACGCCGAGGGGGCGCTCATCAGCGTCAACGTCTCGGCGCGACAGTTCGCCACCGGCGACCGGCTCCTGACCGACGTGCGCACGGCCCTCGACGCGGCCGGACTCCCGCCGCGCTGCCTCCAGCTCGAGATCACCGAGACCGCCATGATGCAGGACTCGGCCGCGGCACTCGCCGTGATGCTCAAGCTCAACCAGATGGGCGTGCGCATCGCCATCGACGACTTCGGCACCGGCTATTCGTCGCTCTCGTACCTCGAGAAGTTCCCCGTGCACGTGCTCAAGATCGACAAGGGATTCGTGGACGACCTCGGCAGTGGCTCGGGCGAGTCGTCGCTCGCGCGCGCGATCATCCGCATCGGGCGCACGCTGGGGATGCGCGTCGTGGCCGAGGGGGTCGAGACGTCAGTCCAGGCCGCGCAGGTCCTCCCGCGGCGCGCCCGCGGCGGGATCGACGCGAAGAAGCGCCACACCTCGCTCGTCGCGTCCACCGCGTTGCGCGACGGCCCGAGCATCCGGTCGGGCAACCCCGATTCGCGGCCGCCCGGCCAGCCGTGGCCCTGGCCGTGCAGCGTCCACTGCTCGAACGTCGCGCCGTCGCGGCAGCCGCTCCACCGGCGCGCCGTGAGCGTTTCTGTGTCGCGCACGGTGACGGGCGCGCCGCCGCAGCCGAGCGTCGTCGCCCACGCCGCGATGCCCTGCTCCACCGGCGGGGTGGTGCGCGCGCCCCACGGCAGTCGCGATTCGCCACCGTTCACCGGATTCAGCTTGTCGGCATCGCCGATCAGGTAGAGCGTCGGCACGGCGCGCGCAGCCGCCCGGCCGCCCTGGTAGTTGAGCCCCATCACCGGCGCGATCGCCGCGATGCGGTCACCCAGCGCCACGGCCAGCGCGAACGACATCGCCGCGCCGTTCGAGTGGCCCGTGACGAAGATCCGGGACGTGTCCACGGCGGCGCGGCGCGCGAGGTCGTCGAGCAGTGCGCGCACGAACGCGATGTCGTCCACCTGCGCGCGCGGCGAGCCCGCGGTGAGCTGCCCGCTGTTCCAGAGCCGCGGGTTCACGAGGAAGTTGCTCGCGCGCTCGGGGCGCGCCGGCAGCCCATCGGGAGCGGCGACGATGAAGCCCTCGGCCCGCGCCTTGGCGAACCACCCGTTCTTCTCGAGGTAGGCGCGCCCGTTGCCGCCGGCGCCGTGGAACACGAGCACGAGCGGTCGCGGCACGGCCCCGTCGGGGCCCCACCAGGTGACGGTCCAGTGATGCCCCGCGGCGTCGAGCTCGTAGGTGCGGAGCGCGTCCTGCGCGCGCAGGGGCGACGCAACCGAGAGGCACAGGGCGACGATGATGCGCAGGCGATGCATGCACGGAAGGTAGGCAGGCACGATATTCTCCGGCATGTCCCTCCCCGACCTGGGCCTCGAGGCCGCCCTGTTGCGCACCGCGATGCTCCTCGGCCTCGTGCACGAGCGCGCCGCGCTGCCGTGGGCGGAGCACTGGCTCGCCGAGCTGCCGGCCCCGCCGCACGAGCTCACCGACCTGCTGATCGCCGAGCCCGAGTTCTCCGCAGTGCGTGCGGCGCTGCTGCCGCTCGCGGCCGACGTGACGCCCGATCGCGTGCTCCCCGGCATCCTCGCCTTCATGGCCACCGATGCGGCGTTTGCGGCGCGCCCCGTGCGCGAGCGCGTGCTCGCACTCAAGGAACTCCGGCGCGAGCTCCCGGTGACGCGCGAGCAGGCCGAGGCGCTCAAGGGGTTCGAGGGACGCCAGCTGCTCGCCGACGTTGACCAGCGCGGAGTCGTGGCCCCCACGGACGCGGAACTCTCGGAGTGGCTCGCGGCGGCGCGCGGTGATGCGGTGGTGCCCGCGTGCCTGGCGGACGCGGCGCGGTGCCACGCGTGACGCTCCCTCCCGCGCGACGCGTCGCCGTCACGGGCGCGCTCGGCAAGCTCGGGCGATTCGTGGTGGCGGAGCTGCGCGCGCACGGCATCGCGGTGGTCGCGATCGATCGCGCGACGGCGGCCACGGCGGGCGGCGCGGACGCGGCGGCCACGAATGACGCGGAACGGGCGAACGCCGATGGCGACAATGCGCCCGCGAGACCGACCGACGCGTCGGGCGCACCGTTCGTCGTGCATCACGCCGAACTCACCGATGCCGCGGCGGCGGACGCCGCGCTCGAAGGGTGCGACGCGCTCATCCACCTGGCCGCGATCACCGACCCCGTGAGCCGCCCTGCGAGCGAGATGCTCGCCAACAACGTCGCCAGCACCTTCAACCTGCTCGACGCGGCCGCGCGCCGTGGCCTCGCGCGCGTGGTGCTCGCGTCGAGCCAGTCGGTGCTCGGCCATCCGTGGGCGCCCAGGCTGCTGCCGCTCGACTACGTACCGGTGGACGAGGACCACCCCGCGCGCCCCGTGGATCCGTACGCGCTCTCCAAGCAGCTCTGCGAGGCGATGGCCGCGTACCACGCGCACGCGCGCGGGCTCATGGTGTGCAGCATGCGCTTTCCATCCGTCTGGCTGCCGGAGCAGTTCCCGTGGCGCCCCACCGTGCGCCTCACCGAACTCGAGCAGGCCGCCAAGAGCATGTGGGCGTACGTCGACGTGCGCGACGCCGCGCGCGCGTGCCGCCTCGCCATGCAGCGCAGCTGGACGGGACACGCGCTCCTCAACATCACGGCGCGCTGGGCGATCGGCATCAAGCCGGTGCGCGCGCTGCTGGCCGAGTGGTATCCGGCCACGACCGACATCCGCGCGGAGTTGGGCGACGACACGGCCGTCTTCGACTGGCATCGGGCCGAGCGCGTGCTCGGCTTCCGTGCGCGCTACCGCTGGCTGCCGGATGGGATTCACGACATGGGCGACGACGACGTGGCGGTCGCGGCGGGCCACGCGCGGCCGGGAGTCGCGTCATGAGCGCCGAGCCGCGCGTCCTCGCCTCGGGGCTCAACTTCCCCGAGGGGCCCGCCTTTGCGCCCGACGGCACGCTCTGGTGCGTCGAGGCGCGTGGCGGCGCGCTCGTGGCATGGTCGGAGCGGGGCCTCGTGCGCCATGACTCGGGGTGCCTGCCCTGCGGGCTGGCGTTCGACGCCATGGGCCGCGCCTGGTTCTGCGACGCGAAGGCCAACGCCGTGCGCCTTCTCGAGCCGGACACCGGTCGGTGGGAGACGGTGGCCACCGAAGTCGATGGCGCCCCCCTCAACGCGCCCAACGACCTCGCGTTTGATGCGATCGGCAACTTGGTCTTCAGCTGCCCCGGCGATTCGCGATTCGAACCGACCGGCGTCGTCTGCTGCCTGCGCCCCGACGGCCGCGTGACGACGCTGCTGCGCGATCTGTACTTCCCCAACGGCATCGCCTTCAGCGAGGACAACCGCACGCTCATGGTCGCCGAGACGTACGGCCGGCGCGTCTGGCGCGGCGGGTGGACCGCGATCACCGCCTCATGGCATGACGTGCACCCCTGGGCCGAACTGGGCGGCGACCCCGGCCCCGACGGCCTCGCGCTCGGCGCCGACGGGCTGCTCTACGTTGCCGCGTTGCGCTCGAGCGCGATCAAGGTGGTGGACGAAGGCGGCATAGTGGTGCGCACGATCGCCGTGCCGGGCCCGCGACCCACGAACGTCGCGTTCGACCCCAGCGGCGCGCTCGGCATGGTCGTGACCGAGGCCGAGCACGGCCTGCTGCTCAGCTATCCGGACGAGGGGCCGGGGGTGACGCCGTTCCGGCCGCGACGCTGATGGGATCGGCGCTGCTCGCCGGCGTGCTCGCGTTCGTCGCCGAGCTGGGCCTCGGGCTGCTCGTGCGCGCGGCCGACGCCTCGATGCACGGAGCGCCGCCGGGGAGCGGCGGGAGCGCGCTCGGCATGGTGCACATGCTGCCGATGATGCTCTCGTCGGTGGTCGTGTTCCTCGCGATCAAGCTCGTGGGCGGGCAGCGATGGACCGAGGCGAACGCCACGCGCCTCGCGCTCGTCGCGTGGGCCACCTTCGTCGCGCTGGAGGCGATCGCGTGGACCGTCGGCTCCCGCCCAGCGGGGTTCGCGATCCAGGCGGGCGGGACGGTGCTCTTCTCGCTCGCGGGCGCCGCGCTCGGCGGGGTGGACGCCTTCAATCGCGCCTGGGCCCGGCGCCGCGACGCGGAGCGCGCCACCGCGGACGCCGACGACGATGCGCGACGGGCCACGCGGCGCGCGCGCGGGCCGCACCGCGACGGCTAGCGTCAGGCCGCCCAGGGGGGCGTGAACCGCTCGCCCGACGGGAGCAGCGCTTCGCCCCCCACGGGAAACGCGACGACAGCCCGGAACGGCTGCGCATGCGGGTTGGCCAGGCTGAAGTCGGTGAGGGCCGGGACGACAACCGCGCCGCCCGCGCTCACCGCGTGCCGCTCGCCGGCGATCGTGAACTCGGCCGCGCCCTCGATGGCGACGAACACCTCCTCGCGGGTGACCTGGTGCGGCGCCCCCGGCGCGTGGGGGGCGACCTCGACGATCCAGGCGGCGGTCTCGGTGGCGCCGCGCGAGGGGGCGGCGAGGCCGGTGAACTGGGCGCCCGGGAGGGCGAAGCGGGGGGCGGATGCGGCGGGAATGGTCGGCATGCTAGACTCCGGAAGGTTGTTCGTACGCCGCAGATGATAAACCACGGTGAATGAATATGTCAACCAGCCCCGCCGGCGCCCCCGACTTCGGCATCCTGCTCAACGTCGCCTACGGCCGCTTCAAGGGCCGCCTCCACGCCCACCTGCGCGCGCGCGGCTTCGACGACCTCGGCCCGTCGCACGGCTACGTCTTCCGCGCGCTGGCCGACGGGCCCCTGCTCCTCGCGCGGCTCGCCGAGCGGATGGGGATCAGCCCCCAGGGCGCGCTCAAGGTGGTGCAGGACATGGTGGCCGGCGGCTACGTGGCCCGCGAGGCCGACCCCGACGATGCGCGCGCCAAGCGGCTCTCGCTCACCCCGCGCGGGCGCCGGGCGCTGGCCGAGGCGAGGCGCTTCCACGCCCGGTTCGAGCGCGAGCTGGCGCGCGCGGCGGGCGCGACCGCGGTGCGCGACACCCGGCGCGTCCTTTCGGCGATGGCGGCCATGGCGGCGCCCGACGACGACGCGCCGGCGCTGCCGCGGCCGTTCTAGCGGTCGCGCGGCGGCGCGGAGGCCACCTCGCCGCCATCGCGGCATGCGTCACCGCGGGCGTTCCACCGCTGGCGCCGCCACCCCCCGGTCGCCATTCTCAGGAGTCCCGCGCGCGTGGCGCGCCCCGACCGCCCAACCCTGCGAGCCGTCCCATGCCGGTCACCCTCAAGATCAACGGCAAGTCCACCACGGTGGATGCCCCGCCGGAGATGCCCCTCCTCTGGGTCCTCCGCGACGTCCTCGACCTCAAGGGCACCAAGTTCGGCTGCGGCATCGCGCAGTGCGGCGCGTGCACGGTGCACATGGCCGGCGTCCCCGTGCGGTCGTGCTCGATGCCCGTCTCCGCCGTCGCGGGGCAGGAGATCACGACCATCGAGGGGCTGAGCAAGGACGGCTCGCATCCCGTGCAGAAGGCGTGGGAGGAGATCGACGTCCCGCAGTGCGGCTACTGCCAGGCCGGCCAGATGATGGTGGCCGCATCGCTCCTCAAGTCCAAGAAGAACCCGAGCGACGCCGACATCGACGCCGCGATGACCAACATCTGCCGCTGCGGCACCTACAACCGGATCCGCTCGGCGGTGCACCGCGCTGCCGCGATCGCGTCGGGTGCGCCCACCAGTGCGGCGGGGTCCGCGCGCAGCCGCAACGGGGAGGAGTAGCCCATGACCGCACCCACCGCGATGGACCGCCGCCTCTTCCTGCGCGTCGCCGGCCTGGCCGGCGGCGGGCTGCTGGTGGCCGCGTACGCGCCGCGCGCGCTCGCGGCGCCGTTCGGCGCCGAGGGCGACCCGCAGCTCAACGCCTTCGTGCGCATCTACGCCGACGGCCGGATCGTCATCATGGCCAAGAACCCCGAGGAGGGCCAAGGGGTGAAGCAGTCGCTGCCGATGATCATCGCCGAAGAGCTCGACGTCGAGTGGAGCCAGGTGACGGTTGAGCAGGCGCTGAGCGACGAGGCGAAGTACGGCATCCAGTTCGCCGGCGGCTCGCAGTCCACGCCGATGAACTTCGACACCCACCGGCAGGTGGGCGCCGCCGCGCGCGCCATGCTCCTCGCCGCGGCCGCGAAGACATGGAACGTCCCCGTCGGCGAACTCACGACGGCCAAGGGGGTCGTGACGCACGCGGCCAGCAAGCGCTCGCTCCCGTACGGCAAGCTGGCCGCCACGGCGTCCACGATGCCGGCACCCGACTTGAAGACCGTCCCGCTCAAGGACCCGAAGAACTTCACGCTGCTCGGCAAGCGCATCCACGGCGTGGACAACAAGGCGATCATCACCGGCAAGCCGCTCTTCGGCATCGACGTGATGGTGCCGGGGATGAAGTGCGCGGTGTTCGAGAAGTGCCCGGTGTTCGGCGGCAAGGTGGCGAGCGCCAACTTGGACCACGTGCGCAAGCTGCCCGGGGTGACGCACGCCTTCGTGGTGAACGGCGTCGGCACGGCGCTCGACGGGCTCATGCCCGGCGTCGCGATCGTGGCCGACAGCTGGTACAACGCCAAGGTCGCGCGCCAGCAGCTGCAGGTGACGTGGGACGAGGGGCCCACCGCGCAGCAGAGCTCCGCCTGGTTCGCGCAGCGCGCGGCCGAGCTGTTCGCCAAGCCGAGCGAGCGCACCGTGCGCAAGGAAGGCGACGTGGCGGCCGCGATGGCCTCGGCGGCCAGGACGGTGGACGCCACCTACTTCTATCCGTTCATCAGCCACGCCACGCTCGAGCCGCAGAACTGCACCGCGCACTGGAAGGAAGGGAAGCTCGAGATCTGGGCGCCCACGCAGATGCCGGGCCCGGGCCGCAAGCTCGTGTCCCACACGCTGGGCATCGCCCCCGACGCGATCACGCTCCACATGACGCGCATCGGCGGCGGGTTCGGGCGCCGGCTCAAGAACGACTACATGGTCGAGGCGGCGTGGATTTCGCGCGAGGCCGGCGTGCCGGTCAAGCTGCTGTGGACGCGCGAGGACGACATGCGCCACGACCACTACCGCCAGGCGGGCTTCCACCACATGACCGCGGGCATCGACGCGAGCGGCAAGCTCGCGGCGTGGCGCAGCCACGTGGTGCTCGAGAACGTGCGCGCCGGCGAGTGGCCCGCGCGCTACGTGCCGAACTACTCGCTCGAACTCTCGGCGCTGCCGCACGGGATTCCCACGGGCGCGCTCCGCGCCCCGGGCTCGAACGGCATCGCCTTCGCCATCCAGTGCTTCATCGACGAGTGCGCGGCTGCCGCGGGGAAGGATCCGCTGGAGTTCCGCCTCGACCTGCTCACCCCCACGGGTCCGGCCACGCAGGCCGACCAGTTCGACCCGGCGCGCATGCGCGGCGTGCTGGAAGCCGTGCGCGACCGGTCGGGCTGGGGGAAGCCGCTTCCCGCCGGTCGCGGCAAGGGGGTCGCGTTCCACTTCAGCCACCGCGGCTACTTCGCCGAGGTCGTCGAGGCGAGCGTCGGGCCCAAGGGCGCGGTCAAGGTGCACCAGGTGTGGGTGGCCGGCGACATCGGCCACACCATCACCAACTGGAGCGGCGCCGAGAACCAGGTGCAGGGG
>JACQES010000027.1 GCA_016200495.1 Gemmatimonadota bacterium | reverse complement strand
GCACTCCCACGCCGGCGGCCGCGGCCTTCTGCACGAGCTCGACGGACGCGCGGCTCGTGACGAGCAGCATCCCCGTACCCGGGTCCTCGCCCACGCGCAGCAGCGCGCCGATCACCTTGTCGAGCGCGTTGTGCCGGCCCACGTCCTCGCGCACGCACACGAGCGTGCCGTCGGCGCGCGCAAACGCGGCGGCGTGGAGCGCGTGGGCGTCGCGGTTGAGCTCCTGGCGCGCGCCGAGGGTGCGCACGGCGGCGTAGACCGCCGTCGGGTCCACCGCGAGCGTCGAGGCGACCGGGCGCGGCGCACGCACCGCATCGGCGATCGCCTCGACGCCGCAGAGGCCGCAGCCGGTGCGCGCGGGCATCGCGCGCGCGCGCGCCGCGATCCGTTCGGCGTCGCCGGCGGGGATGCCGATGCGCAGCTCGACGCCGGCCGCGTGCCGCTCGACGGCCACGCCGTGCACGTCGTGCGCGCGCGTGACGATCCCCTCGGTGACGGTGAAGCCGACGGCCAGGTCCTCGAGGTCGGCGGGCGTGGCCATCACGACGACGTGCGCGCGCGCGCCGTACACGAACGCGACCGGCACTTCCTCCGCCACGGGGCCCGACGCGGGAATCGCGTCGTGGCCGTCGAGGCGCGTCCACCCCTGCGGTGCCACGGGCGCGACGCCCGTGAGCGGCGCCAGCGGGCGCCGCTCGGTCACCGCCCCTCCGTGCTCTGCACGAAGCGCCAGCCGAACCGTCCCTTGAGGCAGAGGTTGCCCATCGTGATGGTGTTGTCCATCGGCGACGTCGCCTTCACGATCTCGCCGTCCTGCACGTGGAGCGTGAGCGTGCACCCGACGCCGCAGTACGGACAGATCGTGTCGGTGGCCGATTGCGCCTCGGGATGCCAGTTGCCTTCGGCGCGCAGGTCGTACTCGCGCCTGCCGACGAGCGCCCCCGTGGGGCAGACGGCGATGCAGTTGCCGCAGTACACGCAGGCCGAGTCCGGGAGCGGCACGGCGAGTTCGGTGGAGATGTGCGCATCGAACCCGCGCCCCGCCACCGCGATGGCGAAGGTGTTCTGGTGGTCGGTGCCGCACGCCTCCACGCACTTGTAGCAGAGCACGCACTTGGCGTAGTCGCGCACGTAGAGCTCGTTGTCCACCGTCGGCGGCTCGGCGACGGTCGCGGCGTAGCGCACGTCGGGGGGCTCGTGGTGCCCGGCGATCGCCGCGTGGCGCGCGCCGGCCGGCGCCGCGGGCGCCTTCGGGCCGAAGCGCCCGGGACGCGCGCCGTACTCGTCGAGCAGCGCCACGAGGTCGGGGGCCGCCGAAAGGTCCACGCTCGAGGCGAGCATCTCGAGCACGAGCTTCCGCGTGAGGTGCACGCGCGGCGAGTCGGTGGCGATCTCCATGCACGCCTCGACGGCGCGGGCACAGGCCGGGGCGAGCACGCGCGCGCCCTTGACCTCCACGACGCACAGCCGGCACGCGTTCACGGGCGTGAGCGTCTCGAGCAAGCAGAGCGTCGGCACCCTGACGCCGATCGTCTTCGCGGCGGCGAGGATGGTGGTCCCCTGCTCCACTTCGACCGGTTGCCCGTTGATGGTGCAGGCCACCATCGGGCCCGCGGCGCGGCGCGGGCGCGCCAACTGCACGAGCGGCGTCATGCCGTCCTCCCGGTGAGGCGCGTCCGCACGCGGGTCCGCGTCATGCGGACCTCCCGGCGAACAGCCCGAACTTCGCGATGGCCGACTCGACCGCGGCATGCGCCGTCTGGCCGAGACCGCAGATGGACCCGTCCTTCATGGCCTGGCCGATCTCGGCGAGCAGCGCGTGCTCGTCGGCGACGCTGCCGATCGGCGCGCGCTTCGCGAGCCGGTGCAGCGCCTCCTCCTGGCGCACGGTGCCGACGCGGCACGGCACGCACTGCCCGCACGACTCGTCGCGGAAGAAGGCCGCGATGCGGAGCACCGCGTCCTCGAGATCGGCGGTCTCGTCGAACACCATCACGACCCCCGACCCGAGCGAGGCGCCGGCGGCGCGTGCCCCCTCGAACGAGAGGGTCATGCCGAGTTGGTCGGGCCCGACGAACGGTGCCGCGGCGCCGCCGAGCAGCACCGCCTTGATGCCGCGTCCGCCGGCCACGCCGCCGGCCCGGGCGATGAGCTCGGCGAGCGTGATCGTCATCGGTGCCTCGTAGACGCCGGGGCGCGCGACCGCGCCGCTCAGGCACCAGAGCCGCGTGCCCGTGCTCATGCCGCTGCCGGTTTGCGCGTAGGTCGCGCCGCCCTGCAGGAGGATGGGGAGCACGTTCGCGAGCGTCTCGACGTTGTTGGCGACCGTCGGCGCGCCGAAGAGCCCGTGCTCCACGGGAAACGGCGGCTTGTTGCGCGGTTCGCCGCGCCGCCCCGCGATGGACTCGAAGAGCGCCGTCTCCTCGCCGCAGATGTAGGCACCCGCGCCGCGCCGCACCTCGATGTCGAAGGCGAAGCCGTGGCCCCCGACGTTGGCGCCCAGCAGCCCCGCTGCGCGCGCCTGCGTGATGGCGTGGCCGATGCGCGTGGCCGCGAGCGGATACTCGCCGCGCACGTAGAGGAAGCCACGCGTGGCGCCCGTCGCGAACGCGGCGATGGTCATCGCCTCGACGATCGCGAACGGGTCGTGCGTGAGGAGCACGCGATCCTTGAACGTGCCCGGCTCCGACTCGTCGGCATTGCACACCACGTAGCGCGGGCCCGGCGGCTGCTTGGCGACGGCTTCCCACTTCCTGCCCGTCGGGAAGGCCGCGCCACCGCGTCCCGCGAGCCGCGACGCCACGAGTTCCGCGATGACGCCCGCGGCCCCGAGCGCGACCGCGCGGGTCAGCGCGGCGTAGCCACCGGCGCCCCGGTATGCCGCGAGCGACGTCGGATCCACGGTGCCGACGCGTGCGAGCAGGGTGAGCCCGGCCTCGCCCCGTTGCGGCATGTCGGGCTCGGCGCTCGCATCGGTCTCCAGCGGGCCGCCCTCGAGCAGCGCGTGCAGGCGGCGTGGCGCGAGTCGGCCGAGCAGCCGTTCCTGCACGACGGGACCGGCTTCGGTCACGAGCGCTGCCGGCGCCTGGTCGCAGAGGCCGAGGCACGGCGAGGTGCACCACGCGGCCTGGTCGGAACTCAGCGCGACCGCGTGCCCCGGCGGCGCATGCGTGACGGGTGCGCCGTGATGCTGCTCGCACGCCGCGACGAGCGCGGTCGCTCCCTTCATGCGGCAGGCAATGTCGTCGCAGACGTGGACCACGCGCCGTGGGCGCGGCGTGGTGGCCAGCAGCGCGTAGAACGTCGCCACTCCCCACGCCTCGGCGGGGGGCACGTCGAGCCGCTCGCACACGTAGTTGAGCCCGCCTTCCGACACCCAGCCCACGTGCTCCTGCAGTGCGCGGAGCGCGGGCAGCAGCATCGTGCGCTCGGCGCGCTTCTCCGCCCCGCCGGACGCGGTGTGGTAGTCGCGATGCGCCCCGCGCGCGCCGCCTTCCCACGGCGAGCGCGGCGCGCCGAGCACCAGGTCCACCGCGACGCGTTCCTCGACCGACGCCTGCGCGTCGAGCAGCTTGACGTCCATCTCAGGCTCCCACGGGGTGCGGGGCGAAGGCCGGCTCGACGCGCACGGCGCACGCCTTGAACTCGGCCGTGCCCGAGCGCGGATCGGCGACGTCGATCGTGAGCAGGTTGGTGGCCACGTCGTCGGGGAAGTGGAGCGTCATGAACACGAGGTTGGCCCGGAGGGCGCGGTCGATGCGGGCGGGCACCTCGACCGAACCGCGCCGTGAGGTGACGCGCACGAGGTCGCCGTCACCGATGCCGAGCTTGGCCGCGTCCTCGGGGGAGATGTCGAGCGTCTCGCCGCGATGGAGCGGCGACGGGTAGCCCGACGACTGCACGCCGGTGTTGTACGACTCGAGGCGCCGGCCCGTGGTCAGGAGGAACGGGAACTGCGGGTCGCGCGCCTCCCAGGGCGGGTCGTGGTGCACGACGCTGAAGGGCGCCGCCTTCCCACCGCGCGGCTCCTCCCAGAGCCGCCCGTGCAGGAAGGTGGTGCCCGGGTGCGACTCGTCGGGGCACGGCCATTGGATGCCGCCGAGCGCCTCGAGCCGCGCATAGCTCATGCCGCCCGCAAAGTGGGGCGCGAGCGCGCGGAACTCGTTCCAGACCGATTCGCCCGTGGGCGTGCCCCAGTCGCGGCCGAGGCGGCGGGCGAGGTCGGCGATGATGTGGAGCTCGTCGCGCGCGCCTGCGGGCGGCTTGACCGCGGCCTTCACGCGCTGCACGCGCCGCTCGGAGTTGGTGACCGTGCCGTCACCCTCGCACCACGTGGCGGCGGCGGGCAGCACCACGTCGGCGTATTGCGCCGTCTTCGTGAGGAAGATCTCCTGCACCACGAGGTGCTCGAGCCCGTCAAGCAGGTCGCCGATCCGGTGCGCATCGGCATCCGACTGCGCCGGATTCTCGCCGATCACGTAGAGGGCCGAGAGCGCGCCGCGTTCCATGGCGTGGAACATCTGCGTGAGGTTCCATCCCGCCTTGGGGCTGATGGGGGTGCCCCATGCCTTCGCGAACCGCTCGCGCGCGCCGAAGTCGAGCTCGATGTCCTGGAAGCCGGGCAGCTTGTTGGGGATCGCGCCCATGTCGCCGCCGCCCTGCACGTTGTTCTGCCCGCGCAGCGGGTTCGCGCCGGAGCCCCAGCGCCCGACGTGCCCGCAGAGCAGGCACAGGTTGATGAGCGCCAGCACGTTCTCGACGGCATTGTGGTGCTCGGTGATGCCGAGCGTCCAGCAGATCATCGCGCGGTCGGCCTTGGCGAACGCATGCGCCGCCTCGCGGATCACGTCGGCGGGAATGCCGGTCACCGGCTCCGCCCACTCGAGCGTGTACGACTCGACTGCGCCGGCGTAGGCCTCGAAGCCCTCGGTCGCGCGGGCGATGAAGTCGCGGTGCGCGAGCCCGGCGTGGATGATCTCGCGGGCCATGGCGTTGGCGAGCGCGATGTCGGACCCGACGCGGAGGCCGAGCCACCGGTCGGCCCACTGCGCGCTCGTCGTGCGGCGCGGGTCCATCACGTAGAGGCGCGTGCCGTGGTGGCGGATTCCCTTGAGCAGGTGATGGAACCAGATCGGGTGCGCCTCGCGCGCGTTCGACCCCCAGAGGAAGACGACGTCGGCGTCCTCCACTTCCCGATACGAGCTGGTCCCGCCACCCGCCCCGAACACCGTCGCCAGACCGACGACGCTAGGCGCGTGTCACGTTCGGTTGCAGCTGTCGATGTTGTTGGTGCCGAACACCTGCCGCGCGAGCTTCTGCGCGAGGAAGTTCACCTCGTTCGTGGACTTCGAGCAGCTGAAGATCCCGACGGCGTTGGGCCCGCGCTCGGCGATCGTGCGGCGGAACCCGTCCGCGGCACGATCGAGGGCCTCGTCCCATGTGGCGGGACGCAGCACCCCGTCCTCGCGCACGAGCGGCGTGGTCAGGCGGGCGTAGGGTTCAGGCGGACGGCGGCGCGGCATGACAGGCTCCGGAAAGGCGGGGCGAACAGCCAAGGGACGATGCCGCGCGGACACCCCTCCGGCAAGGGTGCGCGCGCCCCCGCGCGCCCCCGTCGCCGGTGCTGGATTCGCCGACGTGCGCGCATCACCTTTCGCCGATGCCGGAAGCCGCCCTGGCCCAGCTCGCCGCCCTCGTGGGCAGCCTGCGCGAGGCCGTGCTCGTGGAGGACGAGCAGCGCCGCGTGCTGCTGACGAACGCGGAGTTCTGCCGGCTGTTCGGCATTCCCGCGCCCCCGGCGGCGCTCGTGGGGATGGACTGCGCCGCCGCGGCCGAACAGTCGGCGCAGCTCTTTGCCGATCCGCGCGACTTCCTCGCGCGCGTCGACGCCATCCTCGCCGCGCGGCAGACCGTGGCCGGCGAGGAGCTGGCGCTCGCCGACGGCCGCACGTTCGAGCGCGACTTCATTCCCACGCTCGAGGGAAGCCCGGGCGGCGGTCACCTGTGGGTGTACCGCGACATCACGGCGCGGAGGAGAGAAGCGGAGGCGCTCCGCGAACAGGCGCGCGTCGCGCGCGAGTCGAACGAGGCCAAGGGGAGCTTCCTCGCCACCATGAGCCACGAGATCCGCACGCCGATGAACGCGATCCTCGGCATGACGGAACTCGCGATGGATGCCGCGCAGACGGCCGAGCTGCGCGAGCAGCTGCACGTCGTCCGCACCAACGCCGAGCACCTCCTCCACCTGATCGACGACATCCTCGACATGTCGAAGATCGAGGCCGGCCACATGACGATCGCGCAGGTCGGCTGCTTCATCGCCGACGTCTGCGAGGCGGTCGCGGATGCGGTGGGCCCGCGCGCGTTCGCGCGCAACGTCCGCTTCCTCTGCGACGTCGACCCGGCCATCCCGCCGATGCTCGTGGGCGACCCGCACCGCCTGCGGCAGGTGCTGCTCAACCTCGCGGGCAATGCCGTCAAGTTCACCCACACCGGGCGAATCCTCGTGGCCCGGCGCGGGAACGAGCTTTCAGGTCACCGCCGCCTTTCCCTTCCCCACCTGGCCGACGCCGCAGCGTCGCCTGTCTGATCGGGGCTTCCCGGGGACTCGCGTCGCGATCCGCGCCTCGGACGCCGAGACGGCGGAGGCGCTGCGTCACGCGGCGCTCGGGCTCAAGTGCGACGCCGTCGTGCTGGTCGAGAGCGACGCACTGGCCGCCGTGCGCCCCGTGCTCGTCTTCGCCGACGTCGGCCTTGGCCGCGAAGGGCTCGGCGCGCTCGCCACCGAGGCGGCGACCGCGGGGGTCAGGGCGGTGCTCGTCGTCGCACCGGCGACGGGCTCGGAGCGCGCCCTCGTGGACTCGATCGCGGGACTCGCGCACGTTCCGGCTCCGATCTCCCGGCGGCGGCTCGCCGCGCAGATCGCCGAGGCCACCGGCCTCGGCGTCGGCGACCGCCCTGCCTTCACCCCCGCACGCGCGAACGCCGCCGTGCGCGCCGATGCCCGCGTGCTCGTGGCCGAGGACAACGCCGACAACCGCGCGTACGCCATCACGGCGCTGGAAGCCGCGGGCTACCACGTGGTGGCCGAGGCCGACGGCGAGGCGGCGCTCGCGCGCGCGAAGGCCGGGCGGTTCGACGTCATCGTCGCCGACCTCGAGATGCCGGGGCTGGATGGCTACGGACTGACGCGCGCGATCCGGGCCGACGAGGCCGCGACCAGGCGCGAGCCCGTGCCCATCCTCGCCCTCACCGCGCACGCCATGTCGGGCACGCGCGAGCAGTGCCTCGACGCGGGGATGACCGCCTATCTCGCCAAGCCCGTGACGCCGGCGCAGCTCCGCACCGCCGTGACGCAGCTGCTCGACCCGCGCGCGCTGGTGCTCGTGGTGGACGACGAGCCGATGAACCGCGTGCTGGTGAAGAAGCTGCTGCCTCAGGACCGGTTCCGCGTGATCGAGAGCGCGACGGCGGCCGACGCGATCGCGCGCGCGGCGACGGAACGCCCGTCGGTGGTGCTGCTCGACTTGGGGCTGCCCGACCGGGACGGCACCGCGGTGGCGGCCGCGATCCGGGCCACCGACGAGATCGCCGACACGCCGATCATCGCGCTCACCGGGTTCACGGGCGCGGACGTGGAGGAGCGCCTGCTGACGGTCGGCGTCGCGCAGTACCTCGCGAAGCCGTTCCGCGCGGCGGAGCTGGTCGAGGCGACGGAAAAGGCGCTGGCGTCGCGCACCGTGCGCGACGCCAGCGCCGAAGCCGCCACCGGGGCGGGCGCGGCCTAGAAGGCGTCCACCGCCAGCGCCATCACCGGCGCCGCGCCCGCGGCGATGCGGGCGGCGTGCGTGTGCACCTGCGGCAGCACCTTCAGCATGTAGTAGCGCCCCGTCGCGACCTTGGTCTCGTAGAACGACGGCTTGGCCTCGCCGCCGGAGGCGAGCTTCTCGCGCGAGAGCTTGATCATGCGCAGCCACATGTGCCCCACGGCCACGTACCCCATCATGGCGAGGTAGTCCTCGGCCGCGGCGCCGGCCTCCTCGGGGTTCGCCATCGACTTGGTCGCGACGAGCTGCGTGGACTGCTGCAGCCGCTGGAACGCCTTCTGGAGCGGCTCGGCGAACTCCTTGAGCCCCTCGTCGGCGAGCGACGACTCGAGCAGCTCGTT
This sequence comes from Gemmatimonadota bacterium, assembly GCA_016200495.1. Classification (GTDB taxonomy): domain Bacteria; phylum Gemmatimonadota; class Gemmatimonadetes; order Gemmatimonadales; family Gemmatimonadaceae; genus JACPPC01. Next base: position 23,042 of record JACQES010000027.1, on the reverse strand, counting down.
GACCGGGTGGAAGAAGCGGCGGAGCAGGCGCCCCATCCCCTCCGGCAGCTTGCGCCCGATCAGGTCCATCGCCTGCACGCTGTTCGTGCCCTCGTAGATCTGGCCGATGCGCGCGTCACGCACGAACTGCTCCATGCCGTACTCGCGCACGTAGCCGTGCCCGCCCAGCGTCTGCATGGCGATGTTCGTGTTCTCGAAGCCGATGTCGGTCATGAACGCCTTGATGACGGGCGTCATGAGCGCCACGAGGTCGAGCGAGGCCTGCCGCACCTCGGGATCCGGGTGCTTCTCCTCGATGTCGATCGTGAGCCCGATCCAGGTCGCGAGGGCGCGCATTCCCTCGTTGAGCGCCTTCATGCGCATGAGCCCCGCGCGCACCGCGGGATGGTGGATGATCGGGTCGGCCGGGCCGTCGGGGTTCTTGGCGCCCGTGAGCGCGCGCCCCTGCAGCCGCTCCTTGGCGTACGCCACCGCGTTCTGGTACGCCACGTCGGCGAGCCCGAGTCCCTGGATGCCAACCGCGAGGCGCGCGCCGTTCATCATGATGAACATCGCGCGCATTCCCTTGTGCGGCTCGCCGACGAGGAACCCCTTCGCGTTGTCGAAGTTGAGCACGCAGGTGGCGCTCCCCTTGATCCCCATCTTGTGCTCAATGGAGCCGCAGGTGACGCCGTTGCGCGTGCCCGGCTTCCCTTTCTCCGTCGGGAGGAACTTGGGGACGATGAAGAGCGAGATCCCCTTGGTGCCCGGCGGCGCGTCGGGGAGCTTGGCCAGCACGAGGTGCACGATGTTCTCGGCGAGGTCGTGCTCGCCGGCGGAGATGAAGATCTTCTGCCCCGTGAGGTGGTAGGCGCCGTCGCCCGCGGGCACCGCCTTCGTGGTGATGATCCCCAGGTCCGTGCCGGCATGCGCCTCGGTGAGGCACATGGTGCCGGTCCACTGGCCCGACACCAGCTTCTCCATGTACGTCGCCTTGATCTCGTCCGAGCCGTAGGCGTGGAGCGCGTGGTAGGCGCCGTGCGTGAGCCCCGGGTACATCCCGAAGCTCTGGTTGGAGGCGCACATGAACTCCTCCATCACCGTGAGCAACATGTTGGGCAGTCCCTGCCCGCCGTACTGCGTGTCGCAGGCGAGCTTGAATCCCGTCAGCGTCGTCACGACGCCGTTCTCGTACGTGCAGCCGACGCTGTCGCCCACCTGGTTGAGCGGCGCGAGCACTTCCTCGCAGAAGCGCCCGCCCTCCTCGACGATCGTGTTGATCAGGTCCGGGGTGGCCTCCTCGTAGCCCGGCAGGCGACTGAGCTGGCCGACGTCGAGCAGCTCGTTGAGGAGGAACTTCACGTCGTCGATGGGCGCCTTGTACGTGGGCATGGGAGTCTCGCGGGGTGGAGGCTAGTTCCGGAGCGGCTTGCCGGTCGCGAGCATGTGCTCGATGCGGGCGAGGGTCGCGGGGGTGCGCACGAGCGCGCCGAAGGCGGCGCGCTCGAGGTCGAACAGGTCGTTCTCCGAGAGGAGCTTCGCGGGGTTCGTGTCGCCGCCCGAGAGCACGGTCGCGAGCGCGCGCGCGACCACCACGTCGTGCGCCGTGGCCTGGCCGGCCGCGGCGCGCGCTTCCACCTGCGCCACCATCATCTGCGCCGCCATCGGCCCGGGCAGGCGGAGCTCGGGCGCCAGCGTCGGATGGAAGTCGGCCGCGAGCGCGAGCGCCCGTGCCTTGGCGTCGGCCAGCAGGCGGTCCTTGTTGAAGGTCACCGTGTCGGTGTCGCGCAGGAAGCCCAGCGAGCGCGCGTGCTGCGCCGAGCGCGACATCTTGGCCATCATGATCGTCTCGAACGCGCCGCCGAGCACCTTGACCAGGTCGTCGCCGTTCCTGGCGAAGCCGCGCACGAGGAGCTCCTTGCAGCCGCCCCAGCCGGGGACGAGCCCCACGCCGGTTTCGACCAGCCCCATCTGCACTTCGGCGTGGGCGACGATCGCGTCGGCGTGGAGCGCCACTTCGCAGCCCCCGCCGAGCGCCATCCCCTGCACAGCCGCCACCACCGGGAAGGGCGCGTACTTGAGCGCCTTGAGCGCCTGCTGTCCCGCCTTCCCCCCCGCCTCGAGCTCGGCAAATGCGGCCACGTTCACCGCCAGCAGCACGCCGCCCAGGTTGGCGCCCACGGAGAAGTTGGGCCCCTCGTTGTGGATCACGAGCGCGCGATACGGGCCGCTCCCGTCGCCCACGAGCGCGATGGCCTTGCCGATCATCGCCATCGAGAGCGGGTCGAGCGCGTTCATCTTGCTCGTGAACTCCAGGCAGAGCACGCGGTCGCCCACGTCCCAGAGCGCGGCGCTCGGGTTCTTCGCCACCGGCGTGGACGCGCGCTTGATGTCGGCGAGGAGCGTCACCCCCGGCGCGCGCGTCACCGGCGCGTACCCCCCCGCGAGCGTCAGGAACTCGAGCCGACCCCCCTCGACGCGGTAGAACGCCTTGCCCGCCGCCTGCGCGATCAGCGCCGGCACCGGCTGCCCCTCCTTCGCGAGCCGCTCCGCGAACCAGCCGGCGCCCATCGCGTCGAGCAGCTCGAACGGCCCCTTCTCCCAGCCGTAGCCCCAGCGCATCGCCTCGTCCACCTGCACCACGGTGTCGGCGATCTCGGGGAGGAGCGACGCGGCGTACGTGAGCGTCTGCGACAGCACGCGCCACGCATACTGGCCGCCCTTGTCGGGGTGTGACACGAGCGCCTTGAGGTTCTTGCGCCCCGCCACGAGCGACGCGAGCGCCGGCGCCTGCTCGGCGCGGTAGCTGCCCGTGGCGAGGTCGATCACTTCCTTGACGCGCGTCGCGCCGTCCTTGCGCAGCCGGTAGAAGCCGCCCTTCCCCTTCCGCCCCGTGTACCCCTCGGCCACCATCTGCGCGAGCCGCGGGTGATCCTGCTTGATGGCCCGGTAGCGGTCGTTGGGCGGGAGGTTGGCCAGCAGCGAGCGCCCCACGTGCGGCATCAGGTCGAGCCCGACCAGGTCCATCAACCCGAAGATGCCCGTCTTCGGGATCCCGAGCGGCCTGGACATCACCGCGTCGGCCTCCTCGACGGTGAGGCCGAGCGCGAACGCCTCGTTCACCGCGGCCGCCATGAAGAAGGTGCCGACGCGATTGGCGATGAAGCCGGGCGTGTCCTTGCAGTCCACCACGCCCTTGCCGAGCTGCACGTCGCCGCAGTGGCGCACTGCCGCGATCGCCTCGGGGCGCGTCGCGGGTCCCGCCACGATCTCGAGCAGCCGCATGTAGCGCGGCGGGTTGAAGAAGTGCGTGATGCAGAAGTCGGCGGCGAACGACGCGGGCATGCCGTCCACGAGGAGGCGGAGCGGGATCGTGCTCGTGTTCGACGAGACCACCGAGCCCGACTTGCGATGGGCGTCGACCTTGCGGTAGAGCGCGCGCTTGGCCTCGAGGTCCTCGAGCACCGCCTCGATGATCCAGTCGCAGTCCTTGAGCCGGTCGAGGTGGTCCTCGACGTTGCCCGGCACGAGGCGGTCGGCCACGCTCGGGTGCATGAACGGCGCCGGCTCCTGCGTCCGCATCCGCTCGATCGCGCCCTTGGAGAGCGCGTCACGATCGGTCGCACCCGCGGGCACGATGTCGAGCAGCACGACGGGGATTCCCGCGTTGGCGAGGTGCGCGGCGATGCCGCTCCCCATGACTCCGGACCCGATGACGGCAGCGCGCGCGATGGCCATCCGGAAATCTCGCGGGAGAGGCCAAGGGCGAACAAGAGCGCGGCGCCGTCGGACGCCCTCGTTACCTTGCGCGGCGCGGAGCCGTCACCGCGTTGGCGCGCCGCCGGCCTCGAACCGGAGCGCATCTCCGGCGCCCGCGCCGCCCCCCTCGCTTCGCCCCGCCATGTCCCGCCCAGCCCGTCTCGCCGCCCTCGCCGCAGCCCTCCTGCTCGGTGCCCCCGACCTGTCGGCGCTTCCCGCACCACAGGGCTCCGCGGCGCAGGACGGCGACTCCGCGCATCCCGCCAAGCCGCAGGGCAAGGGCGGCAAGGCGAAGGGCAAGGCCAAGGGACCGCGCAAGGCGAAGGCGACCCGGGCCGCCGAACCGGACAGTGAGCCGCCGTACGTCCCGCCGCCGATGCCGACGCCGCTCCCCGGCTCGCTCCTCCCCGGCCATCGGATTGTCACGTATTACGGGAACCCGCTCTCGAAGCGGATGGGGATCCTGGGCGAGATCGAGGTGGACCAGATGCTCGCGCGGCTCGAGAAGACGGCCGCCGAGTGGCAGGCCGCCGACACGACGACCAAGGTGCTGCCGGGGCTGGAACTGGTGGCCACGGTCGCCAGTGACCAGCCGGGGCCGAGCGGCCTGTATCGCACCCGGATGCGCGACACGCTGATCCAGCGCGTGATCGGCTGGGCGGAGCGCAAGAAGTGGCAGGTGATCCTCGACATCCAGGTGGGCAACGGCGACGTGAAGGCGGAAGTGGAGCGGCTCCTCCCGTTCCTCGACAAGCCGTACGTGCACCTCGCGCTCGACCCCGAATTCGACCTCCCCAAGGGAATCGTGCCGGGCAAGAAGATCGGCTCGACCGACGCCAGCGACATCAACCTCGCGATCCAGCTCATCGGCGACTACGTGACCGCCCACAAGCTGCCGCCCAAGGTGCTGCTCGTGCACCGGTTCACCGGGCCGATGGTCACGCACTACAAGCAGATCAAGCTCGATGCGCGCGTGCAGCTGGTGATGGTCATGGACGGCTTCGGTTCGCCGTCGCTCAAGCTGGGCAGCTACAAGCGGCACATCCGCCGCGAGCCGGTCCAGTACGCGGGCTTCAAGCTGTTCTACAAGAACGACAAGCCGATCATGTCACCGGCCGAGGTGCTGCGGCGGCTCGTGCCGATCCCGTACGTGATCATCTACCAGTAGGCGCTCCCGGGGCGCGCGCGGGCCGCGCTCGGCGCGTGCACGAAACGCGGATGCGGCGCGCCGGCGCGGCGCACCCGGCGCGCCGCATCCCCTATGGGATGACCGGGTCCAGCAGCGAGACGTACACCCCCGCCGAGCGCGCGAGGTCCGACGCCGACGGGGCGAGCTGCAGCAGCCGCCCGACCGCGTTCATCCAGCGCCGCACCACGTCGGGCACATTGCCGCCGCCGACCGTGCGAGCCGCGTCTCCCAGGTCGGGAAGGCTGTTCGCGTTCGACGTGCCGAGTAGCAGCCCCTCGTTGAAGAAGGCGAGCGACGTGCCGCTCGCGGTGTTCTGCGCCTCGATGCGCACCGTCCGCGTGCCGACCGTGATCGTGAGCCGCGAGGTGAAGGCGGGCTGGCCCGGCGCAGCGGGCTGCACCGAGCGGAGCGCGACGCCCTGCGCGGGCAGGAGCATCACCACGGCGGCGCGCCCGTTGTCCCCCGAGATCGAATCGACGACGAGCGAGTCCGACACCGCCACGAGCCCCGCGCCGGTGCCCACGGTGCCGCTCAGCACGTCGAAGACCGCGGTGCCGAAGGCCCCCTGCGGCTGCAACGCGAGCGAACCGCGCACCGACGCGACGGCTGCCGCGCCTGGGGTGCCGACGATGGCGGTGGTCACCCGCTGGCCGCCCCCGCGCACCGAGTCGGCCATGTCCATCCAGCCGACGACGTTGGCCGTGGCCGCGCCCGCCGCGCGCTCGTACAGCAGCACCCGCACCGCCGCGGCCGGGGCGTCGCGGCGCGATGTGTCGCGGCGGAACACCGCCCCCGCGCGCACGAAGGTGCTCCCGAGGTAGGTGGGGTTGATCGCGGCATCGCCCAGGTAGGCGCGCGTGCGCCCCCCCGGAACCACCAGCGGGCGCGCGACACGCCACCCGGATGCGGCGCGCTCGCTGAACGGCGACGTCACCCCCAGCAGCGACACGATCGACGGCGCGGCCATCGTGCTCGCGAGCTGCGCGTTGAGCGCCACGACCGCGTCCACGTCCGCTTCGCTGATCGGCTTGACCGTGGACGGCGCCGCCGCATCGTGGCAGGCGATCGCGAATGCCACGAGCCCGAGGCCGACGATGCGGGCGACGCCGACGGGCGCACGCGTGGCGGCAGCGGGGCGTGAGGCAAATCGCATCCGAACGGCTACCCGGGGCCTGTTCCCGGGTTCCCTCGTTCCCACGCGTCCGGCAGGCGCCACCCCTCGAGCTCCGCCACGTACTCGGGGGGAAACCCGAGCGTGCGCGCGGTCGCGAGCAGCTGGTCGTAGTAGGCGCCCGACGTGCGCGTGGGCTCCACGTTGCGCGCCATGTAGGTGAGCGCCTCCACCTCGCGTCCGTCGTGGAGCGTCACCCGCACCTGGTGGCGACGGTAGAGCGCGATCGCCACCCCCTCGTACTCGTCGAGCGCGCGCTGGTCGTCGTCGGTGATGCTCCACAGGAGCCCGTGCACCGCCTTCCCCGCCGCGGGCATGACCGTGCCGTGATGATTGCGGTTGACGAGGAACCCGTGTGACCCGAGCCGCGCCGGCCCGACGACGCGCGCGCCGGGACAGCGCGTCGCCATCGCGGCGACGTCCATGTTGGAGCCGTAGGCGAAGTAGAAGGTGCGCCCCGCCCCGGCCTCGAGGGCGCTCACGCGCGACACCACGAGGCGGCCGGGCGCCGGGCGTCTTGCGCGCCCGCGGCCCCGGCCGCGCGCACCGTCCCGCCCTCGCCGTTGCGTGCATCCCGCATCACCGAAAGGTGGCGCACCGCACCACGCGCGTCACGGGAGAGACCGCCGCGCCAGGCGGGCGACGTTGCGTCCGGTCGCATGAGCGGTCCTTGTTGGGCACGGGCGCCTCGGCTGGGCCCTGCCGTCCCCCGCCCGAGGTGGCCATGGCCAAGAAGATCCTGATCGGCGTCGGCGCGTTGCTGGCCTTGCTGCTGGTGGTCGGCTTCTTCCTGCCCAAGGACATCACGGTGTCGCGGAGCGCGTCCATCGGCGCGCCGCCGGCCCGCGTCTACGAACTCGTGGCCACGCCGCGCATGTGGCCGCAGTGGTCGGCCTGGAACGCGCGCGACCCGAACATGACCATCACCTACTCAGGCCCCGCCTCGGGCGACGGCGCGGGGTGGAGCTGGGTGTCGAAGAGCCAGGGCGACGGCATGATGAAGCTGATGGACGCGAAGCCGCCGACGACAATCGGTTTCGAGCTCACGATCGCCGGCATGGGGCCGCCCTCGCACGGCCATTTCGAGTTCTCCCCCACCGGGGCGAGCACCACCGTCACGTGGACCATGACATCCACGATGGGGTTCGGTCCGATCGGCGGGTGGTTCGCGCTCTACTTCCCGTCGGTGCTCGCCAAGGACTTCGACGCAGGACTTGCGAACCTCAAGAAGCTGGCCGAGCTGCCCGCGGCGCCCGAGCCGGCGCCTCGCCCCGGTGCTGACGGGGCGGCCCCAGGCGGCAGCCCGGCCGCCAAGCCGGGCGCCGCCGCCTCGCCCGCGCTTGGCGCCGCGCCGGAGCCGGCTCCCCGATCCAAGCCGTAAGGCGCACGGTTCCCAGCCCGGATATCCGGGGACTTGACGCATCAAGATTTTTTGGTATGATTAGCGCCATGGCCACCTACGCTCCCGCCGACCTCGCCCGCTCCGCGCAGCTTTTCCACGCGCTGTCCGACGAGACCCGCCTCGCGGTCCTCGACATCCTGCGCGATGGCGAGCGGTGCGTCTGCGACCTCATGGCGGCCCTCGACGCCGCGCAGTCGCGGCTCTCGTTCCACCTCAAGGTCCTCAAGGACGCGGGCCTGGTCACCGACCGCCGCGAAGGGCGCTGGTCGTACTACACGATCGTCCCGGCCGCGATCGACGAGGCGCATGACCTCCTCATCGAGCGCCTTCCCCGGACCGTCGCCCCGGCCCGCACCTACCAGCTCCGCACGCGCGAGGACGGCGCGTCGCCCCGACCTCGCTGCTGCTGAGCCCGCCGTTGGCGCCACGCCGGCGCGCCGACCCGGCAACGCCTCACGACCTCACCACGCTCGCTCTGCCGATTCCACCCCGTCGCGATGCGCGTCAAACGCATCAAGATTTCCTGCTGAACCGGAGAATCCCATGTCCACGTACGCTCCTGAAACCATCACCCAGATCGTGACCGAGAAGTACGGCGCCGCCGCGCGCCGCGTGCGCTCGGGCGAAGGCCTGCCGGCCGACTGCTGCACCTCGACCAACTGCTGCTCGGGGTCCGCCGCGGCCTCGTGCGACCCGATCTCGTCCAACCTCTACGCCACCGGCCAGACCGACGAACTCCCGCCCAAGGCGGTGCTCGCCTCGCTCGGCTGCGGCAATCCCACCGCCTTGGCCGAACTTACGGCCGGGCAGGTCGTGCTCGACCTGGGCTCGGGCGGCGGCATCGACGTGCTGCTCAGCGCGCGCCGCGTGGGGCCCACCGGCAAGGCGTACGGCGTGGACATGACCGACGACATGCTCGCCCTTGCTCGCGAGAATGCCGCGGAGGCGGGCGTCACGAACGTGGAGTTCCTCAAGGGGCGCATCGAGGCGGTGCCGCTCCCCGACGCCTCGGTCGACGTGATCATCTCCAACTGCGTCGTCAACCTCTCCGCCGACAAGCCGAAGGTCTTCGCCGAGGCGATGCGCGTGCTCAAGCCGGGCGGACGGCTCGCGATCAGCGACGTGGTCGTGAACGGCGATGCGCCGGCCGCCGTGCGCGAGAACCTCGCCCTCTGGGCCGGCTGCGTGGCCGGCGCGATGAGCGAGACCGACCTCCGCACGCAGCTCGCCGCGGCGGGGTTCACCCACGTCGAGATCGAGCCGACGCGCGTCTACGACGCGTCCGACGCGCGCGAGATGCTCGCGGGCACCGACGTCGCCTGCATCGAGTCGCTCGCCACGCAGATGGATGGCCAGGTCTTCTCGGCCTTCATCAGGGCCGTGAAGCCGGCATCGCTGCCGGTCGCCAAGGCGCCCTGTTGCGCGCCGGGGTGCTGCGCGTGACGCGCGCACCGGGACTCGAGGCCGCGCACGTGCGCGCGGCCTCGAGCGCCGACTGGCCGGCGATCGCGGCGCTGCTCACGGCGTCGCGGCTCCCGGTGGTCGGCGCGGAGGCGCACGTGGCCGACTTCCTCGTGGCCGAAGCCGATGGGCGCCTCGTCGGTGCCGTGGGCCTCGAGCGGTACGCGGAGGGCGCGCTCCTTCGGTCGGCGGTGGTGGACGCGGACTGGCGCGGCCGCGGCATGGGCGAGTTGCTCGTGCGGCGCTGCATCGCCCGGGCGCGCACCGCGCGCGCGTGCGGCGTGACGTGCACCGTCGCGCCACGCGCGCCCCACGCGCGAGCCGCGCGTGAGACGAGCGTAGGACGTGCGTAGGACGTGCCGGGCAAACGTTCCGGGCGGGCTGTACGTTTTCCCGTCATGTCGCTTACCCCCCGGAGCGTTGCCTTGGCCGCCGCCTGCGCCGTCGCGGCCGCCGCCTGCGCGATCCCCGTGCGTGACGCCGCCGCGCAGGATGCGTTCGAGATCCAGGTCTACGAGTACGCCACGGTCCCCAAGGGGATGTGGAACCTCGAGACGCACTACAACTACACGATGCGCGGGACGCCGGCGTCGGGACTGCTCTACGCCACCGACCGGCAGTCGCACCTGACGTTCGAGCTCACGCGCGGCATCACCGACGACTTCGAGATGGCGGCGTACCTCGTGTTCGCGCACCACGACGGCGGCAGCGTGGGCGAACTCGCGGGCTACCGGTTCCGCCCGCGCGTGAAGGTGCCCGAGGCGTGGAAGTGGCCGGTGGACGTGAGCCTCTCGCTCGAGCTGGGCATCCCGAACGGCGCGTACGAGGAAAACTCGATGACCTTCGAGGTGCGCCCGATCCTCGAGAAGAAGTTCGGGGAGTGGCAGTTCGACATCAATCCGGTGCTCGCGCGCGCGCTCAAGGGCCCGGGCACGAGCGACGGCTGGGAGTTCGAGCCGAACGCGCGCATCGCCTACGGCGTCACGAAGCAGCTCGACCTCTCGCTCGAGTACTACGGCGCGACGGGCAACGTGACCAGCTGGCTGCCGGGGCCGCAGCAGATCCACACCGTGTGGCCCGGGTTCGACTACCAGTTCAACGAGACGACCGTGATGAACTTCGGCGTCAGCATCCCCGGCACGGGTGCGGGCGACCAGTCGGTGGTGAAGCTCCGGCTCGGCGTGCTGTTCGGCGGCGGGAAGTAACGGCAGGCCGGCGAACTCGGGGACGGGCGCCCGGCGTCGCAACCGCCGGGCGACGTCGCGCGACCGCGACCCTACCGCGGCACCACCGGCAACACCACCCGTGACGGGTGCTGCGCGTCGTGCAGCACCGCCTGGTGCGCCACCACGAATGCGGTATCGCGCTCGTTGTTGCCGCCCGTGTTCAGGTTGCGGTCGTACTTGGGGAAGAGCGCGCTCGACACGCTGACGCGCAGCCGGTGTCCCGGCGGAAAGACGCGCGCCGTGAACCAGAGGTCGATCACGTACTCCTCCGGCTGCCCCGGCACGAGCGGCACGACGCGGTCGAACCCTTTCCGGAACCGCGCCCGCACGACGCCGTCCTGCACCCGCTCGGCGTGCCCGTCGGGAAAGACGTCGAGCAGCATCACGTTCCAGTCGGTGTCCTTGGCGTCGGTGCGGGCCCAGAGCACGGCCGACATCGGGCCCGTGACCTCGAGGGGCGCCGTGAGCGGCGCCGAGGTGAAGACGAGCGCGTCGCGGCGCGCGGCGTTGAGCGAGGTGAAGTCCTCGTTGAGCGACGTCTCGAGCTCGCGCGAGTCGATCAGGTAGGGGGTCGGGTCGGCCGGATCGTACGTGAACGTGTCCACCGGCGCGCCGGAAGGGGGCAGCGTGTCGAGCACGCCGTCGCCGCGGCTGGTGTTCGCGTGGCCACCGGACGCGAGGTAGAAGGCGGTCGGCTTCGCGCGCGAGAGCGGCCATGCCTCCTCGCGGTGCCACCGGTTCTCGCCCAGCACGAACAGGTCGAACGGCTGCTCGCGCTCGACGCCGTTGTCCACGCCCTTGAGGTAGTGGTCGAACCAGCGCAGCTGGAGCCGGCGCGTGTCCACGCGCGACTGCAGGCCGAACTCGCCGGCGACGTAGTCCACGCCCTTGTGGGCCCCCGGGCCCATGACCACGCGAATGGGTGGATGCCCCTGCACGGCCTGCAGCGCCACCGTGTAGTCGATCGGCCCGCGCGAGTCGTCGTACCAGCCGCTCACCTGCAGCACCGGCACGCGGACCTTCGCGATGTTCGTGGTCACGGCGTGCGCGCGCCAGTAGGCATCGAGCACCGGATGCGCGATCCACCGGTCCCAGAGCGGCACCTGGCCGCATCCGAGCTGCTGCGGCAGGTCGGCGAGCGGCAGGTGCATGAGCGCCTTGCCGATGTCGAGGTCGTCGGTGTTCTGGAGCGTGCGGGCGCGCATCAGGCAGGCCCACGCGACGTTGATCGGGCTGAAGACCATGTCCTCGTAGGGCACGATGCGCCACGGATCGCCCGTGGCGGCCGACGGGGCGATGGTCGCGAGGTGCGGCGGCGCGCTCGTGGCGGCGTACCAGGCGAGGCGCCCCTCGTCGGAATGGCCGATCATGCCGACCTTGCCGTTGGCGCCGGGCAGCTTCGCCGCCCACTCCACCGCGTCGTAGCCGTCGCGCACGTCGGTGTCGTAGTCGCCGAAGTCGGTGCCGTCGGACTGGTCGCGCCCGCGCACGTGCTGCGAGGCGTAGATGTAGCCGCGGGCGGCCCACCACTTCCCCGCCGCGCGCGACAGCCGGTTGTACGGCGTGCGCGTGAGCACCACGCCGAACGGCCCCGCGCCAACCGGGCGCGCCACGTAGGTCACGAGCTTCGCGCCGTCGCGCGTCTTCATGAACACGGCCGTGTCCTCGGTGACGGCGAACTGCGAGTCGGAGACGGCGCCGGGCCACAGGTCGTAGTTCTTCTCGACGGTGAACGCCGTGGCGCGCCGCACGAGGCGCCACCGGCGACCGGCGGGCTTCCCCTTGGCCAGCAGCGTGCCCGTGACGGTATCACCGCGCCAGAGCGCACGCAGCGTCTGCCCGTCGTCGCCGGTGAACGTCACGGAGTCCTTCACGCGGTCGATGCGCGTGACGGTCAGCATCGGCTGCCCGGCGCGGCGCACCACGGTGCCCGTGACCGCCTCGTGCACCCCCTCGAAGTGCGCGAACCCCATGCGCCGCCACCCTTCGAACCCGTCGTGCGGCGTCGCGCCGAGCGCCACGTACACGTCCCAGTCGCCGCTCAGGCCGTGGACGGAGTCGGTGCAGGCGGCGGCACCGGCGGTCGCGAGGACGGCGGTGGCCGCGAGGAGGCGGCACGCAGCGCGGGACATGAGGAGAGCGGACATGGGCGGTGCCGCGCACATCGCGGCAGGTGGGGGGCGGGAAGTGGGGACGCCAGGCGCCCCTGGATGCGACGCGGGGCGCCCGTCCACCCGGACGGACGCCCCGCGTGCCCGTCGCGATGCGCGCGGCCTACTGCACCGCGTTGATCATGTCGAAGATGGGCAGGTACATGGCGACGACCATGCCGCCGACGACGGTGCCGAGGAACACGATCATGAGCGGCTCCATCGCGCTCAGGAGGCCGGACACGGCGGCGTCGACCTCGTCATCGTAGAAATCCGCGATCTTGGACAGCATCTCGTCCAGGCCGCCCGTCTGCTCGCCGACGGCGATCATCGAGATGACCATGGGCGGGAAGACGTTGCTCTTGGCGAGCGGCGCCGAGATCGTGTCGCCGCCGGCGATCGAGGCGCGGCTGGCGAGGATGGCGTCCTGGATGACGCGGTTGCCCGCGGTCTTGGCCGTGATCTCGAGGCCGTCGAGGATCGAGACGCCGGAGGAGATGAGGGTGCCGAGCGTGCGCGTGAAGCGCGACACGGCCGACTTGCGGAGCACGTCGCCGAGGATGGGCGCCTTGAGCAGGTAGCCGTCGACGCGGAGCTTGCCGGCGTCGGTCGCGTAGTACTTGGTGAAGGCGACCTTGGCGCCGTAGCCGCCGGCGATGAGCGCCCACCAGAACCCCTTGAGGAACGCCGACATCCCGATGACGATGCGGGTCGGCAGCGGGAGCTTGAGGCCCACCGAGCCGAACATGTTCTGGAAGATCGGGATGACGAAGATGAGCAGCACCGAGATGGCGATCGCGGCCACCGACAGGATGACGCCCGGGTAGATCATGGCGCCCTTCACCTTCCGCACGAGCGCGTCGTTCTTCTCCATGAACGTCGCGAGGCGCATGAGGATCGTGTCGAGGATACCGCCGGCCTCGCCGGCCGCGACCATGTTGACGTAGAGGTCGCTGAACGCCTTGGGGTGCTTGGCGAGCGCGTCGGCCACCGTGTTGCCCGACTCGACGTCGAACACCACCGTCTTGGTGACGTCCTGCAGCGCCTTGTTCTCGGTCTGCTTGGAGAGGATGTCGAGCGCCTGCACGAGCGGCAGGCCGGCGTTGATCATCGTGGAGAACTGGCGGGTGAAGATCACGATGTCGCGCATCGTGACGTTCCCCTTGGCCTTCGCCTTCGCCTGCTCGTCCACCTTGACGACGGTCATGCGCTGCTTCTTCAGCTGCGCGATCACCTCGTCCTTGTTCGTCGCCTCCAGCGTCGCCGACTTGAGCTCGCCGTTGGCGGTGCGCGCGGTGTACGTGAACGTGGGCATCGGACTCCGTCCTCCTCGGGGGGACTAGCGGCGGGCCGCGGTGGCGCCGGCCGGCGACTTCGTCGGCTGGCCGGCCTCGTCGAGCGGCGGCATGCCGATCATGCGCAGGAACTCGTTCGGGTCGCCGGAGACGCGCAGGCACTCCTCGACCGTCACCTCGCGGTTCATGTACAGCACGTACAGCGAGTCGTTGAGCGTCTGCATGCCGAACTTCTTGCCGCCCTGCATCATCGAGTAGATCTGGTGGATCTTGTCGTCGCGGATGAGCGCCCGGATGGCCGGCGTCACCACGAGGATCTCCGCCGCCATCGCCCGTCCCTTGCCGCGCGCCTTGGGAAGCAGCGTCTGGGTGATGATCCCCTCGAGCACGAACGCCAGCTGGGCGCGCACCTGCGACTGCTGGTGGCTCGGGAAGACGTCGATGATGCGGTTGATCGCCTCGGCGGCCGAGTTGGTGTGGAGCGTGGCGAAGGCGAGGTGGCCCGTCTCGGCGATGGTGAGCGCCGCCTGGATCGTCTCGAGGTCGCGCATCTCGCCGATCAGCACGACGTCGGGGTCCTCGCGCAGCGCGTACTTGAGCGCGTTGGCGAAGCTCTTGGTGTCGCTCCCGACCTCGCGCTGGTTGATGATGCTCGACTGGTGGCGGTGGATGAACTCGATCGGGTCCTCCACCGTGATGATGTGCCCCTTCATCTCGCGGTTGATCTTGTCGATCATCGCCGCGAGCGTCGTGCTCTTGCCCGAGCCCGTGGGGCCCGTCACCAGCACCAGCCCGCGCGGCTTCTCGGCCAGCTTGGCCACCACGGCGGGGAGGCCGAGCTCCTGGAACGTCTTGATGGCGATCGGGATCTGGCGGATGACCATCGCCACGCAGCCGCGCTGCTTGAACGCGTTGCCGCGGAAGCGCGCGAGGTTCTGGATGCCGAACGAGAAGTCGAGTTCGTCCTCGAGCTCGAAGCGCTTCTTCTGGTTCTCGGTGAGCACCGAGTAGGCGATCTGCAGCGTGTCCTTGGCGGTGAGCACGACGTCGTACTTCGAGCTCACGATGTCGCCGTCGACGCGGATCTTCGGGCACTCGCCCGCCGTGATGTGGAGGTCGGACGCCTCGCGCTCGATCATCTCCTCGAGGAGCGAGCGGAGCGATACGGCCGTGGCGGGAGCGGGAGCGGTCATCGGGTGCGGAGTGGGGGGAAGGTCATGCGGCCGTCTCGCGGACCACCTGCTCGAGCGTGGTGATCCCCTTGATGACCTTGAGCCAGCCGTCCATGCGGAGGGTCAGCATCCCCTCCTCGATGGCGGCGTCCTTCAGGTCGGACGCGCCGACGTTCTGCATGATCAGCTTGCGCAGCACCGGCGTCATGAACATGACCTCGTACACCCCCTGGCGGCCCTTGAGGCCCGTGCCGCCGCAGGCGTCGCACCCCTTGCCCTTGAAGAAGGGGAGGTCCTTGAACTTGGTGTCCAGCGTCAGGTGCTCGAGGAAGGGCTTCGCCTCGGCCGTCGCGCGCGCCTTGGCGCCATCCACCGCCTCCTGGCTGAAGCGGATGTCGCGCAGCGTCATCTCCGGCTTGACCTTGGCCGTCCAGAGCTCGACGTCGTCGGGGGTGTACTTGACCTTGCAGCTCGAGCAGACGCGCCGGAGGAGGCGCTGCGCGAGGATCAGGTTCACCGCGCTCGCCACGTTGAACGGCTCGAGCCCCATGTCGAGGAGGCGCGTCACGGTCTCAGCGGCCGAGTTGGTGTGGAGCGTGCTCATCACCATGTGCCCCGTGAGGGCGGCCTTGATGGCGATGCCGCCGGTCTCGAGGTCGCGGATCTCGCCGAGCATGATGATGTTCGGGTCCTGCCGCAGGAACGCCTTGAGCGCCGCGGCGAAGGTCATCCCGATCTCCGTGCGCACCAGCACCTGGTTGATCCCGTAGAGGTTGTACTCCACGGGGTCCTCCGCCGTCATGATGTTCACGTCCATGGTGTTGACCTTGGACAGGGCGGAGTAGAGCGTCGTCGTCTTGCCGGAGCCCGTCGGGCCCGTGACCAGCACCATGCCGTACGGGTTGGCCACGGCCTCCATCAGCTCGCGCTCGGCGCGCGGCTCGATGCCGAACTTCTCGAGGTCGAGGGTCAGGTTGTCCTTGTTCAGGATCCGGAGCACGACCTTCTCGCCGAACAGCGTGGGGAGGGTCGAGACGCGGTAGTCGATGACCTTGTTCCCCATCTTGAGCTTGATGCGCCCGTCCTGCGGGACGCGCCGCTCGGCGATGTTGAGCTGCGACATGATCTTGAAGCGCGAGATCAGGGCCGCCTTCATCTTGAGCGGCGGCTTCATGAACTCGGAGAGCGCGCCGTCGATGCGGTAGCGCACGCGCAGCTCGTGCTCGAAGCACTCGAAGTGGATGTCGGACGCCCCCTTCTTCACCGCCTCCGTGAGGATGGCGTTGATCAGCTTGACCACCGGGGCGTCGTCCACCGCCGCGCTGAGCGCGGCCGCCGACATCTCCTCTTCCTTGTCCTCGACGACCTCGACGTCCCCCTGCTCCTCCAGCTCCTGGAGGATGTTGGACATCGCGAGGTCGGTGGACTCGTAGTGCTTCTCGATCGCCGTGCGGAGCGTGAACTCGCCGGCGATGACGGGGAAGATGTCGTAGCGCGTGATGAACTTGAGGTCCTCGATGACCCCCAGGTTCGTCGGGTCGGCCATCGCGACCGTGAGCGTGCGACCGTCGCGCTTGAGCGGGAGCACGAAGTGCTTCACCGCGAGGTCGGACGGGATCAGCTTCGCGATCTTGGGATCCACCTCGAACTTGGCGAGGTCCACCGCCGGCATCTTGTACTGCCGCGCGAGGGCCTTCGTGAGCTCGGTCTCCTTGATGAAGCCGAGCTTGACGAGGTTGTACCCGACGCGGGTGCCGTTCTGTTTCTGCTCCTGGAGCGCCTTTTCGAGCTGCTCCTTGGTGATGAGCCCCTCCCGGATCAGGAGGTCGCCCAGCCGTTCGGTGGTCGCAGCGGGAGCAGCCATGGGAAGTCAGCGGGGTGCACGGACAGCCCACCCCAGGCGGAACGCCTGAGTGGGGGCATCGGTCCTAAGCTCCCGACGGGGGGAGGCAGTGTCAAGCACGCGGATGGCGGACGCGCGGACCGTGCCGCACGTCACGATTTTCGCTCTAGCGCGCCACCCCGCCGAACAGCACGTGCCCCTCGAGCGCGCGCAGCATCCCGGGCCCGATTCCCTTCACGCGCCCCAGGGCCTGGAGCGACCCGAACGGGCCGCGCTTCTCGCGATCGGCGACGATCCGCTTGGCCAGTGCCGGGCCGATGCGCGGCAGCGCCTCGATCTGGCTCGCCGAGGCCAGGTCCACGTCCACCGGCGGGATCGGGTGGCGGTCCGGCGGAAGCGGCGGAACGCCGGGTGGGAGAACCCCGACGGGTGCGGCCTCGGGCGCCAGCCGTCGCGATCCGCGGGAGGCACGCGGGGCTCGCGTCGCGACGCCACCCGCTGCGCCGCCGCGGCCGTCCGCTCCCGTGGCGCCGCTCGCGCCGGCGCCCGATCGGGCCGGCCCCCGTGCGGGATCGAGGGCACGATTGCGATGGCCCTGCCGGAGCCGCGCGGAATCGATCGCGGCCAGCTGGGCGTCGAGGGCGGGTTGCACGAGCGGCGCCTGCGGCGCCCGCTCGACCTTGCGGGCCTGCGCGACCTGCACGCCGGCGCCCAGCGTGACGAGGGCGGCGAGAGCGGCAAGGGCGCGGCGTTCAGCGGGGGTTCCCATGCGCCGGACGGTAGCGCCGCGTGCCGCGCTTCAGGTAACCCGAACGTTGCGACGCGCGCGAAGCGTTGCCGAGCGCGGTGACGGCGGGTCCGACCTGGCGTCGCCGGAGTGCACCGATCGGCGCCGAACGCGGTGGCGGTGGGGCTGAGGCGGAGCGCCGCCCGGTCGTGGCGCGTCGACCGCCCCCCGCGTCAGCGCACCAATGTCAGCGCACCAGCGCCAGCGCCACCTGTCCCACCGCCACGAGGCTCGCGGCCGACACCTTGTCGATCGTGTCCTCGCGCGTGTGGTGGTACGGGTAGTCGAGGTCGATCACGTCGATGACGTGCAGCCCCTTCTTGAGGAGCGGGATGTGGTCGTCGGTGACGGTCCACTTGTTCTCGGGGATGAACAGCTTCTCGTGCCCGAGCGCCTTGGCCTGCGCCCAGACGCGCGCGACCACATCGGGCGCCTGCTGGAGCGAGTTCCCCTCCTGGTAGATCTGCAGGTCGGCGTCGCCGATCATGTCGAACAGCACGCCGAACAGGGGGGCGTACGCCGAATCGGGGAGGTGCTCGGCGAAGTAGCGGGAGCCGAGGAGCACGTCGGTGTCGGTCTTGAAGTCGCCCCAGTCCTCGCCGTCGACGAAGAGGAGGTCCACGCCGACCGACGGCGGCGCGTGCTTGAGCCCCTCGGCGACCCCGATGAGGAGGGCCACGCCGCTCGCGCCGTCGTTGGCGCCGGGGGTCGGGAGCTTCCGCTGCGCGCTGTCCTTCGACTCCTCGGCCTGGGGACGCGAGTCCCAGTGGGTGAGGTAGAGGACGCGCTGCGCGGCGGCGGGCTTGAAGCGCGCCAGGATGTTGCGGAGGTGGAGCGTGTCGCCGGTAGCGGTGACGTGCGTGAAGGGCTGGACGATGACCGTGTCGGCGAACGGCTTGAGCTGGGCCACGATCCAGTCGCCCCCTTGCACGTGCGCCGGGGTGTTGGGGACGCGCGCGCCCAGGTCCATCTGCGCCTTGACGCGCGCCATGGCGGCGGTGCCATCGAAGGCGGGCGGGGTGTCGGCCGTGCTCCGGTCGCACGCGGTGCAGCCGGCGAGGAGGGCGAGCAGGACGGTCGCGACGGAACGACGCACGAGGGGCACGGGGCGGAGGAGACGGGGTAGCAGGCGAGCCCATCGGGCGGGCCCACGGGTCGGACACGCGCGCAAAGTGGCCCCCCACATGGCCTTGAATCAACCCCTCGCGTCCCGCGAAGTTTCATCCTTCGTGCGCCTTCTCAATCGGTACGTCCTGCGTGAGCATGTGGGGCCCCTCCTGTTCGCGGGCTCCGCGCTGACGTCGCTCATGCTCCTCAACTACATCGCGAAGGAATTCGCGAAGCTGGCCGGCAAGGGGCTGGGCTGGGGGGTGATCGGCGAGTTCTTCATGCTCGCGATCCCGTTCACCGTGGCGATGACGCTGCCGATGGCCGTGCTCGTGGCCACGCTGTACGCGTTCGGGCGGCTGGCGGCGGAGAACGAGATCACGGCGCTCCGCGCGAGCGGCGTCGGCATCCGCGAACTGCTCACGCCGGTGATGCTGGGCGGGCTTGCGCTGTCGCTGGTGATGGTCTGGTTCAACGACCAGGTGCTGCCGCGCGCGAACCACCGGCTGCGCAACCTCCAGGAGGACATCGCGCAGAAGAAGCCGACGTTCGCGCTCCGGGCGCAGGTGATCAACCCGATCCAGGAGGGGCGGCTCTACCTGCGGGCGGGGCGCGTGGAGGCCTCGAGCAACCGGCTGCACGAGGTGGCGATCTTCGACCTGGGCGATCCGTCGAAGCGGCGCACGATCTACGCCGACTCGGGCGACCTGGCCCTCACCAACGACGGCGCCGACCTGCGGCTCACGCTCTACCACGGCTACATGCAGGAGGTCTCGCGCTCGACGCCGGGCGACCTGCAGCGGCTCTTCTACATCACGAACGTCATCCGCGTGCGCGGCATCGGCAACTCGCTCAAGCGGAACGAGAACGACTATCGCGGCGACCGCGAGATGTCGGTGTGCGAGATGGGATCGCAGGTGAGGATGCTGCGCAAGGAGCGTGCGCAGGTGCGGAAGGAGTACCAGCAGCAGCTGGAGAACCAGGCGCGCATCCTCGCCACGGGACGGACGCGCGCGCTCGACACCTCGCCGGTGGACCCGGGCGAGGCGCCGTCCATCGACGGGATCTACTGCGGCGCGGTGGCGTGGGTGGGCTCGTTCTTCGTTGACAAGAAGCCGCCGGCCAGGCCGGGGGCGGGGACGCCGCCCGCCGCCGCGGTGCCGGGGATGGTGGACCCGGCGCACCCCGGCGTGTCCGCGGTGTCCGGGGTGGCCGCGAACCCGGCGCCCGCGGCCGCGCCCGGACGGACCTTCCGCGTCGAGGAGCCCGTGGTGGACCTCGGCGCGTCGCTCGCGGCCGCGACCAACCAGGCCGACGTGGCGCGCATCCGGCTGCTGACCGCCGATCAGGGCGTGGACTCGCTCAACGTCGAGATCCACAAGAAGTTCGCGCTGTCGTTCGCCTGCTTCGTGTTCGTGCTGTTCGGGGCGCCGATCGCGCTCCGGTTCCCGCGCGGCGGCGTGGGGCTCACGATCGGGGTGTCGCTGTTCGTGTTCGCGCTCTACTACGTGGGGCTGATCGCCGGCGAGGCGCTGGCCGACCGCGACCTGCTGCCGCCGTGGCTCGCGATGTGGGGCACCAACCTGATCTTCCTCGCGATCGGGCTCGCGCTGCTGCGCACGGTGGGGAACGAGGGGGTGTCGTCGCGCGGCGGCGAGATGGCCGAGCGCCTGGGCGAGTTCGTCGAGCGGATCGTGCGGCTGGTCAAGGGGCCGGCGCGGCGCGAGGCGCGCGCCTGATGGCCCTCGTCCGTCCGCTCGACCGCTACGTCTTCACGGAGTGGCTCAAGATCTTCCTCGCGACGGCGTTCGGCTTTCCCGTCGTGCTGATCATCATCGACCTCACCGACCACCTCGACGGCTACCTCGGCCGGCACCTCCCCAAGCTCGACATCGCGCTCAGCCACCTGTACTGGCTGCCGGACTCGATGTTCAACGTGCTGCCGGCGGCGGTGCTGTTCGCGACGGTGTTCTCGATCGGCGCCTTCACGCGGCACTCGGAGATCACGGCGGCCAAGGCGAGCGGCATCTCGTTCTACCGGCTGATGGCGCCGGTCTTCCTCGGCGCGGTGGGGGCGATGGGGTTCGCGCTCGTGGTGGGGGAGATCGCCCCGCCGGCGAACGCGCGCCGGTTCGAGCTGCTGCAGGAGTCCGAGTTCCGCGCCGGGCGCAACGAGCGCTCGAACTTCGCCTTCGCGGCGGAGGAGGGGCGTGTGTACAAGGTGTCGCTGCTCAACGCGCTCGAGGGGAGGCTGGACGGGCTGGAGGTCGAGCGGAAGGGCACCGGGCCGGAGTACCCGACCTACGTGCTCACGGCGCAGACGGCGGACTACCAGGAGAAGCGCGGCTGGATGCTGCGCGGGGCGCGCATCCACCTGATCACGGGGCCCGGTCCGGACGTGGCGTTCGCCGCCGATTCGGCGCTCGACCGCGACCTGCGCGAGAAGCCGGCCGACCTGCTCGCGAGCGATCCCGGTCACCTGCATGATCATCGTGCTGTTCGGGGCGCCGCTGGCGACGAGCACGCAGCGCGGCGGCACGGCGTACGGCGTCGGCATCTCGCTGGCGACCACGGTATTGTTCCTCGTGCTCATCCAGATGACCCGGTCGGTCGGCGGGAAGGCGTTCGGCAGCCCCGAGTTCGCGGCGTGGATCCCCAACATCCTCTTCGCGGTCACGGGACTGACCCTGTTCCGCCGGGTGCGCACGTGAGCGACCTGCGGCGTCCCACCGAGGAGTTGCGCGGGATCGACCGGGCGGCGGTGAGCCTGTTCCGCCCGTATGCCAAGCTCACCACCGGCATGCTGGCGGGGATCGGGAAGCGCGCCTACTTCCTCCGCGACACGCTGCGCGCGCTGGGCGAGGGGCGGACGTGGGGCCCCGAGGCGTTCAAGCACATGCGCTCGATCGGCGTGGACTCGGTGCCGCTCGCCTGCCTCGTGGCGGCGTTCATCGGCGCGGTCATCGCGCTCCAGACGCGCTACCAGCTCTTTCCCGGCATCCAGCTCTCGGTGGTGGGGTTCATCTCGCGGCAGATGATCACGCTCGAGATGGCGCCGCTCCTGACGGGACTCGTGCTCGCCGGGCGCGTCGGCGCCCGGATCACGGCCGAGATCGGGACGATGCGCGTGACGGAGCAGGTGGACGCGCTCGAGACGCTCGCGTTCGACCCGATCGCGTACCTGGTGGTGCCGCGCATCGTGGCGGGGCTGCTGATGCTCCCGGTGCTGTCGATCCTGGCCAACGCGGTGGGGCTGGAGACGGCCTGGATCACGGCGAGCATGGCCACGGACGTGACCTCCGACCAGTTCCGGGAGGGGCTCCGCCTTGGCTTCGGCTACTTTCAGGTAGTTTACAGCGTCCTGAAGGCGTTCCTCTTCGGTGGGGCGATCGCCTTCCTCTGCGCCTACGAGGGGTACGTGACCGACGCGGGCGCGGAAGGGGTCGGCAAGGCGACGGCGAAGGCCGTGGTCGTCGGCTGCCTCGCGGTGCTGATCCTCGACGCCCTCACCGCCGTCCTCCTCGCGCCGTACCTCCAGTCATGAAGCGACGCAACGAAGTCCTGGTCGGCCTGCTCACGCTCTCGGCGATCATCATCGTCGTGCTGGGCTCCGTCTGGATCGCGCGCGGCGGGCTCAAGTCCGGCTACCGGCTCTATGTGAAGTTCCCGTGGAGCGCGGGGCTCAAGCTGGGGCAGCCGGTGCTGCTGGGCGGCGTCACGGTCGGGTTCGTGGAGGACGTGGACCTGCGCGACGACGGCGTGGTCGTCTCGACGCTGAACATCACGATCGACAAGGGGATCCCGAAGACGGTCGTGGCGATGGTCGAGCCCAACGGCGTCTTCGGCGACCGCCAGATCGCGCTCCGCGGCAAGCCGTCGAAGGAGTCGTGGCAGAAGGGGGACACGATCCCGGCGGGGATCGAGGCGGCGGGGATCGACGCGCTGCTGGCGCGCATGGACACGGCGAGCGAGCGGCTGGCCGACGTGGTCAAGACGGTCAAGATCAAGATGGTCGACCAGGGCGGCATCGAGGACCTGCGCAAGACGCTCGAGCGGATGAACGCGCTCGCCGGCACGCTGGGCCACGTGGTGGAGGTGCAGTCGGAGAACCTCACCTCCACGATGGCGACGGTGAAGAAGGGGGCGGGCGCGCTCGACTCGACGATGATCGATTCGACGGTGCGCAACCTGCGCGCGACGACCGCGACGGTGGCCAAGCTGACCGAGGACCTGCGCGGCACGACGGCGCGGGTGAACGCGCTGCTGGCCAAGGCCGACTCGGGCGGCGGCACGATCGGCAAGCTGCTCAACGACCCCGGCCTCTACGACGACCTGCGCCGGCTCTCGCAGCGGATGGACACGCTGACGGCGGACTTCAAGGCGAATCCGAGGAAGTACATCAAGTTCTCGGTGTTCTAGTCTGGGGGCGGCCCAGAGCTCTGGTCACTGAGCACACCGGGCGCACCGAGACGAATTGGGATTTACCACAGAGGCACAGAGG